>JAGXBK010000246.1 GCA_018971195.1 Betaproteobacteria bacterium | reverse complement strand
GGCACGGCGCCGAGCTCCGCGTCGCCGACACGCGCAGCGACCCGCCCGGACTCGCAGCGCTTGCCCGCGAGCTGCCGTCGGTGCCCGTCGAATCGGGGCCGTTCTCGGCCGCAACGTTCGAGGGCGCCGACCTGATCGCGATCAGCCCCGGCATCGCGAAGGACCAGCCTGCGATCCGCGACGCGGTCGCCGCAGGCGCCGAGCTCGTCGGCGACATCGAGCTGTTCGCGCGCGCGCTGCCCGCGGACCAGAAGGTGCTCGCGGTCACCGGCACCAACGGCAAGACGACGGTCACGTCGCTGACGGGCGCGCTGACCCGGGCCGCGGGGCTTGCGAGCGTGGTCGCCGGCAACATCGGCAATCCGGTCCTCGACGAGATCGCGCGCTACGAGGGGGGTGCGGCGTGGCCCGCGGTGTTCGTGCTCGAGCTCTCCAGCTACCAGCTCGAAACCACGTCCAGCCTCAAGCCGGTCGCGGCGACGGTGCTGAACGTGTCGGCCAACCACCTCGATCGCTACAGCGGCATCGCCGACTACGCGAGCGCCAAGGCAAGGATCTTCGCCAATGCAGGCGTGCAGATCCTGAACCGCGATGATCCGATCGTGCGCCTGATGCGCCAGCCGGGCCGGACCGTGCAGACCTTCGGCGCGGGCGTGCCGTTGTCGGAGGAGGAGTGGGGGCTGGTCGAGCACGCAGGGAGCGCCTGGCTCGCGCGCGGCGGCGAGCTGCTCATGGAGACGTCGCGCCTCGCGCTGGTCGGGCGCCACAACGCGATGAACGCGCTCGCCGCGCTGGCGCTGGCGTGCTCGGTCGCCAAGCCCGGCCGCGCGATGCACGATGCGCTCGCGCAGTTCGGCGGCCTGCCGCACCGGATGGCGCCGATCGCCGACGCCAACGGCGTGCTGTACATCGACGATTCCAAGGGCACGACCGTCGCCGCCACGCAGGTCGCGCTCGACGGCATCGGCCGCCGCGTCGTGCTGATCGCCGGTGGCGACGGCAAGGGACAGAGCTTCGCGCCGCTGAAGGAGAGCGTCGATCGCGCGTGCCGCGCCGTGCTGCTGATCGGCCGCGACGCGCAGCGGGTCGCCGACGGCATCGAGGGGACGAGCGCCCAGGTCGAGATTGTCGGCACGCTGGAGCGAGCGGTCGGGCGCGCCGTCGAGCTCGCGAAGCCCGGGGATGCCGTGCTGCTGTCGCCCGCCTGCGCGAGCCTCGACCAGTTCCGCGACTACGTCGAGCGCGGCCTGCGCTTCGCCGATCTGGTGCGCGACCACGTCGCGGTGGACGCCGATGCGTAAGCGCCTGACCGGCGTCGCCGCGTTGCGCCGCGCGCCGCTCCCGGCGCTGCCGCGCAATCCACGCGCGATGCTGACCTACGACGTCTCGCTCGCGTGGACGGCGGTGCTGCTGCTCGCGTTCGGCCTGGTGATGGTGTATTCGGCCTCCATCGCGACCGCCGAGGCGTCGGCGCGCACCGGCTACCACCCGTGGTACTTCCTGGCACGCCACGCGGTGTTCCTCGCCATCGGGCTCGGCACGGCGTTCTTCGCGTTCCAGGTACCGATCAAGGTGTGGGAGCACACCGCCGCGTGGCTGTTCATCGGCGGCGCGATGCTGCTCGTGCTGGTGCTCATTCCCGGCATCGGCAAGTCGGTCAACGGGTCCAGGCGCTGGCTGTCGCTCGTCGTGGTCAACATCCAGCCGTCCGAATTCATGAAGCTCGCCTCGGTGCTCTACGCCGCGAGCTACGCGGTGCGCAAGGCCGCGTTCCTGCATGCCGAGCAGCCGCTGCGCCAGACGCTCGTCAAGGGTTTCGCCCCGCTGTCCGCCGTCATGGTCGCGATCGGCGGGCTGCTGCTGCTCGAGCCCGATTTCGGCGCGTTCGTCGTGATCCTCGCGATCGCATTCGGGATCCTGTTCCTGGGAGGGCTCGACTGGCGCCTGTTCACCGGGCTGGCAGTGCTCCTGCCGGTGGCGCTCGCGGCGATCGTGCTCGCCGCGCCCTACCGCGTGCAGCGGCTCGCGATCTTCCTCGATCCCTGGTCGGACCCGATGCACCGGGGCTATCAGCTCTCGCACTCGCTGATCGCATTCGGTCGCGGCGATTGGTTCGGCGTCGGCCTGGGCTCGAGCGTCGAGAAGCTCCTCTACCTGCCCGAAGCGCACACCGATTTCCTGCTCGCGGTGATTGCGGAGGAGCTGGGATTCGTCGGCGTCGCCGCGGTCATCGCGCTGTTCGCGTGGCTGCTGTTCCGCGCCTATGCGATCGGCCGCCAGGCGGCACGCCTGTCGCGTCCGTTCGCTGCGCTGTGCGCGCACGGCATCGGCATCTGGATCGGCGTGCAGGCGTTCATCAACATGGGCGTCAACATGGGGGTGCTGCCGACCAAGGGCCTGACGCTGCCGCTGCTGTCGTTCGGCGGCAGCGGCATCGTCGCCAACTGCATCGCGCTTGCCGTGCTCCTCCGCATCGACTGGGAGAACCGGCGGATCCTGCGGGGCTTCGTCGAATGAACGCGACCGCGACGGTGATGATCACCACCGGCGGCACCGGCGGCCACGTGTTCCCGGGGCTCGCCGTCGCCGCCAAGCTCGTCGCGCGCGGCTGCCGCGTGTTCTGGCTGGGCACGCGCGAAGGCATCGAGGCGAGGCTCGTCCCGCAGCACGG
>JAGXBK010000074.1 GCA_018971195.1 Betaproteobacteria bacterium | reverse complement strand
CTGCATCCTGCAGAGCGGTTCCGACGCGACGATGCTCCTCGAAGATCGTAATCGCATCGACGTCAGTTCGGAAATTGTAGGGACAGAGTAGAAAACTCTCAACATCCTTCAGGCCTGGCTCGCCCGCTTTGGCGCGCTTGAACCATTCCATCGCCTCGTCGAGGCGACCTTGGCGCGCGCAAAACATTCCGTAATTGAGCTGTGTTCCAGCGTGGTCGGGGGCGATTCCCAACGCGTAACGAAACATCGCTTCCGCTTCGTCAGAGCGCATGCGTGCCTCGAGAAGATCCGCGAGGACGATCGCCGACTCGGACAAGTCCGGCTGGAGGCGTAACGCTTCTCGCAGTTCTGCCTCCGCTTCTTCCAGCGCACCCAAGCTGCGCAGCACCAACCCCAGATTGAAGCGCGCCGCCGGATTGTCCGGGGCGCATGCGACGGCGCGCCGCTGCGCCGCCAGCGCTTCGTCGATGCGGTCGAGGCGCTGCAGCGCGTTTCCGACATTCATGTGGGCACGGGCGTAGCCCGGGGCAACGTCGACCGCCCTGCGGTAGAGG
Organism: Betaproteobacteria bacterium; assembly: GCA_018971195.1. Classification (GTDB taxonomy): domain Bacteria; phylum Pseudomonadota; class Gammaproteobacteria; order Burkholderiales; family Casimicrobiaceae; genus VBCG01. The sequence continues at coordinate 13,121 of JAGXBK010000074.1, read as the reverse complement.
AGGAGCGCCGCCTCGAAATCGCCGCGATCTTCGATCGGATGACCTTCGGCGATCAGCCGATCGGCCTCTTCGTTGGATGTCAGGCCCATCGCCTCGTCCGCTCGACCGCCTTGTCCCAGCCGCCGCGCAGTTCGGCGATTCGTTCGCGACTGGCCTGAGGTTCGAACCGCCGATCGACCTGCCAGTTGGCCGCGATGTCGTCGTCGCCTTTCCAGTAGCCTACGGCCAGTCCCGCGAGATACGCAGCGCCCAGTGCCGTCGTCTCGAGCACCTTGGGCCTCACGACGGGGACGCCCAGGATGTCGGCCTGGAACTGCATCAGCAGGTCGTTCGCGGTGGCGCCGCCGTCGACGCGCAGCTCGGCGAGCGTGACGTCGGCATCCTTCTGCATCGCATCGAGCACGTCGGCGCTTTGGAAGGCGATCGATTCCAGCGCCGCGCGGGCGATGTGCGCCTTGGTCGACCCGCGCGTCAGGCCGAACATCGCGCCGCGCGCGTAAGGATCCCAGTGCGGCGCGCCGAGCCCCGCGAAGGCAGGCACGAAATAGACGCCGGCAGTGTCGGGAACGCTCGCGGCGAGCGCCTCGACCTCGGAGGCTGCGCGGATGACCTGCAACCCGTCGCGCAGCCACTGCACGACTGCGCCGCCGATGAACACGCTGCCCTCCAGCGCATAGTCGATGGAGCCGTCGCGCTTCCATGCGACGGTGGTCAGCAGGTTGTTGGTCGAGGCGACTGCCTTGCGGCCGGTGTTGAGCAGCAGGAAGCAACCGGTGCCGTAGGTGTTCTTCGCGAGCCCGGGGGAGAGGCATGCCTGCCCGAAGAGCGCCGCCTGCTGGTCGCCGGCGATGCCACCAATGGGCACGCGGACCCCGTCGAGCAGCGTCTGCGCGCACACGCCCGACGACTCGACCACCTCGGGCAGCACGCTTTGCGGAATGTCGAACAGGCGCAGCAGCTCGTCGTCCCAGGCGCCGCGCCGGATGTCGAAGAGCAGCGTACGGCTTGCGTTCGACGGATCGGTCACGTGCCTGCGCCCGCCGGTGAGCTGGAACACCAGCCACGAATCGATGGTGCCGAAGGCGAGCTCGCCGCGGGCGGCGCGTTCGCGCGCAGCGGGAACGTTGTCGAGCAGCCACTTGAGCTTGGTGCCCGAGAAATAGGCGTCGAGCACGAGTCCGGTCTTCGCCGCGATGAGTGGCGCGCAGCCCGCCGCCCGCAACTCGTCGCACAGGGAAGCGGTGCGCCGGTCCTGCCAGACGATGGCATTGGCGATCGGGCGGCCTGTCGCCCGCTCCCAGACCACGGTGGTTTCGCGCTGGTTGGTGATGCCGATCGCCGCGATGTCGGCGGCGGTGATACCGGCCTTGGCGATCGCCTCGTGCATCACGCCCGATTGCGTCGCCCAGATCTCGGTGGCGTCGTGCTCGACCCAGCCGGGCTGCGGAAAGATCTGGCGGAATTCCCGCTGCGCTGCGCCGCGGACCGCGCCATCATGGTCGAAGACGATGGCCCGCGAGCTGGTCGTGCCTTGGTCGAGCGCCAGGATGCAGCGCATGGGTTTCGCTCCTGCGGCTCGCAGGCCGCCTCCAATATTGCGACGACTGTCGGGTCCCGGGTAAAATCGTCCCTTTTTCTGCGGATTGTAGCCGCAGGCCGGTTGCTGCACATTCGCGCAGCCGGGACCGCGGGATTGCCCGATGCCACTGTCAACGCCCAGCCGACCCCGCAAGCGCCTCCACTCGAGGCACGTCACCTACGAGGGCTACCAGCGCGATGACGGACTGTTCGACATCGAAGGGCACATCGTCGACGTCAAGGACCACGACGTGACGTTGTTGCCGGGGGTGCGTCCTGCCGGCGAGCCCGTGCACGACATGTGGGTGCGGGTCACGATCGACCCCAGTTTCGAGATTCGCGACATCGAGGCGAAGACGGATCGCATGCCCTACCCGGGCGGATGCGACGTGATCGGTCCGGCCTACCGCGCGCTCATCGGCGCCAATCTGGTCAATGGTTTCCGCAAGCGCCTGCACGACGCGATGGGGCACGTGCACGGCTGCACGCATCTGACCGAGATGCTCGGCTACCTGCCGACGGCCGCAGTGCAGACGTTCGCCGGCTTGAGGAAGCGCGAGGACGAGGGCGCCGGCAAGCCATTCCAGCTCGACCGCTGCCATGCGCTCGAGACGAGCACCGAAACCGTGCGTCGCTATTATCCGAAATGGTATCGCGGCGCCGCTTGACGATCCGGGAGAACAGGTGAAGATCCACGAGTACCAGGGCAAGGAGCTGTTCCGCAAGTTCGGCGTTCCGGTGCCGCGCGGCATACCGGCGTTTTCGGTCGACGAGGCGGTGCAAGCTGCGCAGCAGCTCGGCGGACCGGTGTGGGTCGTGAAGGCGCAGATTCACGCGGGTGGCCGTGGCAAGGGCGGTGGCGTCAAGCTCGCGCGCTCGATCGACGAAGTGCGCTCGCTCTCCGGCCAGATTCTCGGCATGCAGCTTGTCACGCACCAGACGGGTCCCGAGGGCCAGAAGGTGCGGCGGCTGCTGATCGAGGAGGGCGCCGACATCCGCAAGGAGCTCTACGCGGCGATGGTCGTCGACCGTGGCACGCAGCGGGTGGTCCTGATGGCGAGCGCCGACGGCGGCATGGACATCGAGGAAGTCGCCGCCAAGACGCCCGAGCGCATCCACAAGGCATTCATCGATCCTGCCCAGGGGTTGACCGATGCGCAGGCCGACGACATCGGCCGCAAGATCGGCATCCCCGATGCAAGCCTCCCGCAGGCGCGCGCGGTGTTCCACGGCCTCTATCGCCTGTTCGACGAGACCGACGCGTCGCTGGCCGAGATCAACCCGCTGATCCTCACCGGCGACGGCAAGGTCGTCGCGCTCGACGCCAAGCTCAATTTCGACGCGAATGCCCTGTTCCGGCACGCCGACATCGTCGCGATGCGCGACCTCGACGAGGAGGATCCCGCCGAGATCGAAGCGTCGAAGTACGACCTGTCGTACATCTCCCTCGACGGGAACATCGGCTGTCTCGTCAACGGCGCGGGTCTCGCGATGTCGACGATGGATGTGATCAAGCTCTATGGTGGCAGTCCCGCCAACTTCCTCGACGTCGGCGGCGGCGCGACAGCCGAGAAGGTGACCGAGGCCTTCAAGATCATGCTGCTCAATCCCGGCCTGAAGGCGATCCTGGTCAACATCTTCGGCGGCATCATGCGCTGCGACGTGATCGCGCAAGGCGTGATCGCGGCGTCCAAGGCGGTCGCGCTCAAGGTGCCGCTGGTCGTGCGCATGAAGGGCACGAACGAGCAGGAAGGCCGGCGGCTCCTCGCGGAATCGGGCCTTCCCATCATCTCCGCCAACGACATGGCCGACGCGGCGCAGAAGGTCGTTGCCGCGGCGAGCGGGAAGTGACGTCATGAGCATACTGATCAACCGGAACACCAAGGTCATCACCCAGGGCATCACCGGCAAGACGGGCCAGTTCCACACCCGGATGTGCCGCGATTACGCGAACGGCAGGAACTGCTACGTCGCCGGCGTGAATCCCAAGAAGCCCGGCGAGGATTTCGAGGGCATCCCGATCTATGCGACGGTGCGCGAGGCGAAGCAGGCCACGGGCGCGACCGTCTCCGTGATCTACGTGCCGCCCCCGTTCGCGGCCGCCGCGATCGACGAGGCGGTCGACGCCGACCTCGATCTCGTCATCTGCATCACCGAGGGCATTCCGGTGCGCGACATGATCCGCACCCGGTACAAGATGCAGGGCAGGAAGACGCTGCTGCTCGGCCCCAACTGCCCCGGCGTCATCACTCCCGACGAGATCAAGATCGGGATCATGCCCGGCCACATCCACCGCAAGGGCCGCATCGGCGTCGTGTCGCGCTCGGGCACGCTGACCTACGAAGCGGTCGGCCAGCTCTCGGAGCTCGGACTCGGACAGTCGACCGCCGTGGGCATCGGCGGGGATCCCGTCAACGGCTTGAAGCACATCGACGTGCTCAAGATGTTCAACGACGATCCCGACACCGACGCCGTCATCATGATCGGCGAGATCGGCGGCTCCGACGAGGAGGCGGCTGCGCTGTGGGCGAAGGACCACATGAAGAAGCCGGTCGTCGGCTTCATCGCGGGCGTCACCGCGCCTCCAGGCAAGCGGATGGGGCATGCGGGTGCGATCATCTCCGGCGGCAAGGGCACGGCGCAGGAGAAGCTGGCCGTCATGGAAGCCTCGGGCATCAAGGTGACGCGCAATCCTGCCGAGATGGGGACGCTGCTGAAGTCGGTGCTTTGAGGCGGTAGCGACCTGAGGTAGGCATGTGTGCAGTGGTCGACGTGAGCGTTGAATTGTACGGCAATTTGCCGTATAATTGCGCGGCAGGAGGGATCCAATGCCATCCACTTCGAACACGGCGCGACTCGAAGCGCGGATCAGCACCGAATTGCACGCGGCGCTGAAACGCGCTGCGGAGTTGACTGATCGGACCGTAACCGATTTCGTGGTTTCGGCCGTGCAGGAGGCTGCGCAGCGTGCCATCCGGGAAGCGGGAGTGATCTCCCTTTCGCTGCTGGATCAAGAGCGCTTCGCGAACGCGCTGCTCTCGCCCGCCAAGCCGGCTCCCGCGCTCAGGCGCGCATTTGCACGCCGGCGCAAGTTGATCAGTTCCGGCTGAGGACCATCAGGTTGTACCGCATTGTCGCGCTCGATCCAAAGCTCGACAGAGGCGGATTCTCCTGTGGCGTCGATCCTCTCGATCGTTACTTTCGCGAGCGAGTGACCCAGGACATTCGCCGACGGTTGACCAGTTGCTTCGTCGCTGTCGACGACGGCGGACGCATCGCTGGCTACTACACGCTGGCCGCAGCGACCGTGGTGCTGGGCGACCTCCCGCAACCCATCGCGGCGAAGCTGCCACGATATCCAACCGTGCCTGCCGTTCGGATGGGGCGCCTGGCGGTGGATCGCGGCACCCGCGGGACGGGTCTCGGCGGGGCGTTGCTGGCCGATGCGTTGACGCGCTCGATGCGGTCGGACATTGCGGCGTTTGCGCTGATCGTCGACGCCAAGGACGACCAGGCTGCCGCGTTCTACCATCATCACGGCTTCATCGCATTTGAGAATGATCCACGGACGCTGTTTCTCCCGCTCGCAACCGCCGCGCCACTGCTGCGGTGACCGGTTCGCACGCCGCCCATTGCGACCTCCGCTACTTTTGCATCGATTCGAGTAGATCTCCGGAAACATGGATATCGTGACGCCGCAATTCTGGGTCGCCGCCCTCGAGATCATCGTCATCAACATCCTGCTGTCGGGAGACAACGCGGTGGTGATCGCGCTCGCCTGCCGCAACCTGCCACCGAAGCAGCGGCGCTGGGGCATCTTCTGGGGGGCGATCGGCGCCATCGTCCTGCGCATCATCCTGACGTTCTTCGCGGTCAGCCTGCTGAAGCTGCCGTGGCTCAAGATCGTCGGCGGCATCGCGCTGGTGTGGATCGGCATCAAGCTGATCGCGGCGGAGGAGAGCGACGACGTCGAGATCAAGGGGAGCGAACAACTCCTCTCGGCGGTCTGGACGGTGATCGTGGCCGATGTCGTGATGAGCATCGACAACGTGCTCGGGGTCGCCGCGGCCGCCAAGGGGAGCCTGCTGCTGCTTGTGTTCGGGCTGGTGATCAGCATTCCGCTGATCATCGCGGGCGCGCAGCTCGTGATGAAGGCGATCGAGCGCTACCCGGTCCTGATCGTCGCCGGCGGCGGCCTGCTCGGCTTCATCGCCGGCGAGCTCATCATCGACGACACCGCGATAAGCCCGTGGGTCGCTGCCAAGGCGTCCTGGCTGGACTGGGTGGCCCCGATCGCCGGCATCGCGCTGGTCGTCGGCCCCGCGAAATGGCTGCAGGCGAGGCGCGGGCACGCGGCGTAGAAAGCGCACTGCAGTCAGCCTGTACGAAGTTCCTCCCGCAGCACCCGCCGCAGTGTCGTCACGGTCAGCGGCTTCTCATGGGTGCCGAGGATCACTTCGCGCAGCGCGGCGTTGATCAGGGTTTGATAGCCCGTGCCGATGCTCTCAGCCTTGACCCTGAAAGCTTCGATTACATTGTTATCGAGCATGATCGTGACGCGGGTTTTGCCTGGGGCAGGGATGACCGCGCCACGCTTGCCCTTGCTGAAATCGTATTCCTTACGCACTGTATTGCCTCCATTCCCCCCGACTGGCCTTGCGTGCAGAGATGATTCTTATGCGCTCGTCGCGTTCGGCATGAAGATAGTTACTGCGCGCCTTTGCGGGATCGAATTCTATCGAAGCGTTGAGTTTATACATATTGAATATGCATTGTCAATCGCCTCGGTCCGAGGGGGCAACACCCTCCGCGCCGCCGTCGATGACACCATGTGGTGATCTGTACGGCGATCGGACTTCCGGCCGACGCGCCGCTGTCGCATATCTGCAACACGTCACCCGAGGCCGGCTTCCCCCCAGAATCGGCCGGCCACGCATCGCAACGCGACTTTCGGGCCGCCGCGAGCCCGCGCGCCGTCGACTACCCCTCGCATGCCCGCCCGCCAATCGGTAAACTCTACAATTGCGAAACCTTCGATCCTTTCGACCCTTGCCGACGACAGTTACTACCGCGCTTGAAGTTGCCAACCGGTCTCATCCGGGAATGGTGCGTCCCCACAACGAGGACGCGGTGTTCGTCCACGATGCGGGGCTGGCGGTGCTTGCCGACGGCATGGGCGGCTACAACGCGGGCGAGGTCGCGAGCGGCATCGCGGTCAAGCTGATCACCGAGGGTCTGCTGCCCGAGCTGGTGTCGGGCCGCGATCTGTCGAAGGTCGACGTCCATTCCGGGCTGACGCACGCGGCGATGCTGCTGCAGCAGCAGATCGCTGCCGCCAACAAGGGCATCTACGAGGCCGCGCAGAGCCGGCCCGAATGCGCGGGCATGGGCACGACGGTCGTCGCCGCCGTGTTCCACGGCAACCGGGTGTCGATCGCCCATATCGGCGACTCGCGCTGCTACCGGTTGCGCGGCGGGAAGTTCGAGCAGCTCACGCGCGACCATTCGCTGTTGCAGGAGCAGATCGACAGCGGCCAGATCACCGCCGACCAGGCGCGCTTCTCGCTCAACAAGAACCTGGTAACGCGGGCGCTCGGCATCGAGGCGATCGTGCCCGCCGACATCTCGGAATACCGCGTCGAGCCGGATGACATCTACCTGCTGTGCTCGGATGGCCTCACCGACATGGTCGACACCGACGTCGTGCACGGTGTCGTCGACGAGCAGCGTAACGCCCTCGAGGCCGCGGCGGCGGACCTGGTCGAGCTCGCCAACCAGAACGGCGGACGCGACAACATCTCGGTGATCCTCGCCCGCGTTCCTGCGGATTTCTTGCCCAACACCCAGTGGGCGCAGCGCTTCCTCGACCAGAAGCGCAAGAACCAGCAATGATGGCCCCGAGCCGGGGGTTTCCCGCTGTGCCGTCCCGGCAAGCGTGGGCGCCCGCTGCATTCGAGCCGGCGTGATGGCGCGCCTGATCGCCCATCTGCCCGATGGCTCGACGCGCGAGTTTCGGCTCGACCAGGGCCGCGTAACCATCGGACGGCGCGCGGACAACGATATCTGCCTCCCGTTCCCCGCGGTGTCCGCCGAGCATGCGGCGCTGGTGACCATCGGCGCCGACTCGTTCCTGGAGGACCTCGGCAGCACCAATGGAACGCTGGTCAACGGCGAGCGGATTACCAAGCATTTCCTGCGCGACGGCGATCGGATCGACATCGGTCGGCTGGATCTCGTCTACGCCGCCGGCATTGATACGGCAGGCGACGGAACGCCAGGCGCCGAAGCGGCAGACAAAGCTGCGCCGAAGCGAGAGCGGAGCGACGTGGACGAGGCACCGGACGCGGCGGAGCCGGAATCCGATGCGGAGCCGCGCGCCGACGAATTGCTCGCCGAATTGATGGAGACGCAGTCGGCGTCAGCGGCCGCCGTCGAGATCCCGCCTGCGCTGTCGGTGGTCGCGTCGCGAGCCGCCCCGCTGGAATCGACGCGCGGTGCGAACGGCGCCAATCTGCGGGCGGTCGACGCGTTGGTGAAGATCCTGAGCGGCCCGAACGCGGGAAAGACGACGCCGATGACGCGTGCGCAGTTCGTATTCGGCAGGCCCGGCGTCACGGTCGCTGCAATTCGCCGCAGCGGTGGCACCTACCGCCTCGTCCCTCTGGGAGGCGAGGCGCTCCCGACCGTCAATGGCGGCACCATCGCCCGCGAAGGCATCGAGCTCGCATTCGGCGACACCATCGATGTCGCGGGAGTGAAGCTGAGATTCGAGCGGCGGGCCTGAGGGCGGCTGCACCTCTTGCGCCCGGCCCATGGCGCGCCTCCCGGCGCGCGTCGCCCGGTTGGCGGGGTCGTGGCACTACCCGAGGTCACGGGTGTCGTTGTGCGTCCAATGTGACGCGCAGCGGCAGCCGACGAAAGCCGCGGGCCGGCACTTGCCCTGCACCGATGCGGGGATCCGAGACGCCTTTTTTTCCAACCGAGGGCAAGCTCGCGCGTCAAAGTAATGGAATATTTAATAATATCAAGATGTTGCATGATTGAATCGCAAGGCGATCAATGGATACGGTGCTGGCATATGGATTGCTGACTATGTTCCAGCATCGCTGGATGCCGATGTGAAGCAATGCGGTTTTCAACCAAGGAGAAAGTCAATGAAACGCGTTCAACAGGGCTTCACGCTCATCGAACTGATGATCGTGGTAGCGATCGTCGGCATCCTGGCTGCCATCGCCTTGCCGGCGTATCAGGACTATGTGATCCGCTCGAAGATGTCCGAAGCCGAAGCGGCCATCGCCGCGTGCAAGACGTCGGTCAGCGAATACCTGTCGACCAAGAACAGCCTGCCGGCGGATGTCACGAACGCCGGCTGTAGCACGACCGCGACTCATTACGTCGCGAGCCTTGCGGTCGCGACGGGCGTGATCACCGCGGTCTCGCAGAACACCGGGGCAGCCACCGAGTGCTCGCTGATACTGACGCCGGCGACCAGCGGTTCGACCGTCACGACGTGGACCGGTACGTACTCCTCTTGCGCAGCCAAGTACGTCCCGTCGGCGTTCCGCTGAGCGCGGCACCGCGGTTCCGAGCACCACCAGCAACATCTAGGCGGGGCGCAAGCCCCGCCTTTTTTCATGGTTCGGGGGCGTCAGGAGAACCTATACGGCTGCGCAGCCGTTAGAATGCGGCCCGTGTTGCGGGCGAAGACGCAGCATGCGCCGACGCGACGACGTCCTGTGAGATAGGGGGAGGGTACCAATGAGGCGGATTCAAAGGGGCTTCACGCTCATCGAGCTCATGATCGTGGTGGCGATTGTCGGCATCCTGGCCGCGATCGCGCTACCGGCGTACGAGGACTACACAATACGGTCGAAGATGTCCGAGGCCGAGGCGGCGATCGCGGCGTGCAAGACGTCGGTCAGCGAGTACCTGTCGTCGAGGGCAAGCATGCCCGCAAACGAGACCGATGCGGGCTGCGGAACCATTGCCACCAAATACGTCGCGAGCCTGACGGTGACGAACGGTGTGATCAACGCGATCACCCAAAATACCGGCGCGTCGCCCGAGTGCACGCTGACGCTGACGCCCACGACGAACGGACTGGCGGTCACGACCTGGTCGGGTTCCTACGCCGCCTGCGCCGCCAAATACGTGCCGTCAGCATTCCGCTGAGCAATCGTGGACTACGATCCGGGCCGGTGGATCCGCATCCGCCGGCCCGGATCCGTTATCTGGTCGATGCAACGTCGAGCGACCGACGGCCACTTCGTGGCGAGGCAATTGCTACCGTCGCGGCAGCGATGACGGGTGGCGAGACCAATCGATGAAAGTGTTGCGAAAGCTGCTTGGATCGGTGATCACGCCACCCGCGAATCGTGCGGCCGGCACGTCGCAGGTCGGCGAATCGCGAGCCGCCAGTGCAACGCAATCCGTGAGGCACTCAAGCGACGTCGCCCAAGCCAACGCACTGTTCGACGATGGGCGATTCGGTGATGCGCTCGCGATGATCGAAACGGCGCTCGGGTCCGCCCCGGACGACCCCGATCTCCTCTTCGCACGGGCGTCAACCCTGTTCGCCTGGGGCCGGTCACGCGAGGCACGGCCGGTTTTCCTGAAGGCCGAGCGGGCCGGCCTCGGCACCTCGAAGCTGTACCTGCGGTCCGCGTGGTGCTGCCTTTGGTCAGGGTTTGCGCAGGAGGCCGAAGGCTACATGCGCAAGGCGGTCGCGGTGGACCCGGAGGACTGGGAGACGCATTACGGTTTGGGCACGGTGCTGCAGGGCCAGCAGAAAGTGCCTGAAGCCATCGAGAGCTTCGAGCGGGCCCTGGCGCTGTCGCCGGACAATCCGTATTGCCTCGCGAGTCTGGTCAACGGCCAGCTCGACCGCGTGTCGGGCTCCCGTGGAGAAATGCTCGCTCGCCATGCAGTTGACGCGCATCCGGACAGCGCGACCGCGTGGACCAACCTGGCGATCACGCTGATCTTCAAGGAGCGTTTTGCCGAGGCGCTCGAGGCCTTCGAGCGGGCGCAGAAGCTGGAGCGCGAGCTCGGCCTCGAGTCAGATGAGCACCTCAATGTCGCGATCTGCCTGCGCGACATCGGTCGGACCGAAGAGGCAATTGGATTGTACGAGGCGAGGCTTCCCCTCCGGCCCTCGTTGGGTGCGCATGGGCATTACGCAGTCGCGCTCCTGACGGCCGGCCGCCTAGTCGAGGGATGGTCCCAGTATGAATTTCGATGGACCCAGGACCCGCTGCTGTCGTTGCGGCCGCCTTTTCGCAAGCCGGTGTGGTCGGGACAGGACCTGCACGGGAGGACGATCCTGCTGCGATCCGAGCAGGGTGTCGGCGACGTGATCCAGTTCATCCGCTACGCGCCGCTGCTCAAGGCAATGGGCGCGAAGGTTGTGCTCCAGCTGCGCAAGGGCACCGACGAGCTTGCCCGGGGGTTCCGCGGCGTCGACACGATCGTCGAGCCGAATTCCGCGTATCCCGCGTTCGATTTCTACATTCACCCGATGTCGCTGCCGCGCGTCTTCGGAAGCGACCTCGACACGATTCCGGGGCAGGTGCCCTACATCGACGTCGAGCCGGGGCGCGTCGAACGGCTGCGGCCCTGCATCGGTAGCGACGATGCGCTCAAGGTCGGACTGGTGTGGGCCGGCGACCCGGCGCATCTGCGCGACCGCCAGCGCTCGATCTCCCTCGCGCAGCTTGCGCCGCTGGCGAGCGTCCCCGGCTTGCGCTTCTTCTCGCTGCAGAAGGGGCCGGCTGCGGCGCAGATCAATTCGGCGAACGGTGGCCTCGCCTTGACCGACCTAGGTCCCGAGCTGCGGGATTTCGCCGACACCGCGGCCGCGATATCGTTGCTCGACCTCGTCGTTTGCGTCGATACGTCGGTTGCGCACCTGGCAGGTGCGCTCGGGAAGCCGGTGTGGGTGCTGCTGCCGGTGCCCGCAGACTGGCGATGGATGGAAGGCCGGCAGGACAGCCCCTGGTATCCGACGATGCGCCTGTTCCGGCAGGGATCTGCCGGAGACTGGCCCGACGTCGTCGGGCGAGTGAAGGCGAGCCTTGCGCAATGGGCGACCCGACCGCGCGCGGCGGACCATCGGCGTCCGGCATCGCAGGAGGCAAAGGCTGCGGTTGCTCCCGAACCAGCGCGTGCTTCCTCTCCCCGGGCGATTGACCGGCCGGCGCTTCGGGTCCCGGGCCTCTGCGAGGTGGCCGAAACGCGCGTGGGACTCGTGCAGTTCGTTCCCGAGCAGCCGGTCGCCGGGGAATCGATACCCTGGTACGGCGAATACGTGCAGCCGCAGTTGGATCTGCTCGGGCGTCTGGTCAGGCCCGGTGCCGTCGTCGTGGAGACCGGTGCAGGGGTCGGCACGCACGCGCTGTTCATGTCGGAGGCCGTCGGTCCGGACGGACATCTGCTCGTCTACGAATCGCGGGAGTTGTTCAAATACATTCTGCGGCAGAACCTGGCAATTAATCGGGTCGGCAATGTCACGGTGATGACGCGCTCGCTCGCTCGCGGTGACGCGGGGGTCGACGCCGGCAATGCCAAACCGCAGGCGCTGCCGAGCGGCGCGAAGGACCCTTTCGCGCAACCGGAGACCGTCGACGATCTGCGTCTGGAGCGGCTCGACTTGCTGAAGATCGACGAGCCTTCGCAGGCGCTGGACGTCGTGGCAGGTGCGGACGCGACGTTGTGGAAGCTCCGGCCGCTGGTCTTTGCGGCAGTGGCCGACGAGGCTGCGCTGGCGATGCTTGCAGACCGTTTGCGGGATTTCGGATATCGTAGGTGGCGCATGGAAACGCCTCTGTTCAACCCGGACAATTTCAATCTTCGCGACCGCGACATCTTTTCCGACCGGACCGCGTTGGCGGTGCTCGCGGTACCCGAGGAAATCGAATTGGGCATTGCGCTTGATGCATGCCGCGAGATCGATTGACGGCACGACGACGCGCGACCGCCCGCCGAGACGACAAACCCCTCCGGACGAGGAAGAACCATGGCACTTTTCGACCTGCAGGGCACCCGCGAACTCGAGGAATTCGCGGTCAGCCTGGCCGACGACCTCGGGCGCCGCTTTCCCCCGGCTTCCGAAGCGCGGACCGACCCCGGTGTGCAGCATCAGATCAAGGTCATCCTCGAAGGCCTGGGCGCGCGTGCCGTTCGCTACCACAAGGAGCACAAGCTGGGCGTCTACAAGAAGGCCAAGCTCGGGAATGCCTTCAAGTGGAGGCTCAAGGAGATCGGGTACAGCCCGGATTTCTGCGAGCGCGCGACCAAGGAGGTTATCACGAGACTCGCCGTCAATTGATGCGTTCTCGCGGAACATGCGCTTGATTGCCATGGGCATGCGTGGATTCCGCGGTGTCTAGCCTGCTATCCCGCATCGCAACTTCGATGCGATGGGCGCGGCCACCGGAAGGTGGACTTGCCACCCCGAAAGCGGATGCGCCGACCGGTCTGACGATCCAGGCCGGCATCGAGCACCACGAGGCAGGGCGTCTGCAACTTGCGGAGGCCGTCTACCG
>JAGXBK010000245.1 GCA_018971195.1 Betaproteobacteria bacterium | reverse complement strand
TACTGCCCCCCCACCTCGAACAGCGCATTGGTGATCTGCCCGAGCGAGCAGCAGCGCACCGCATCGACCAGCACTTCGAACACGTTCTGATTGTCGATCACCGCCTGCTGGAGCCGTTTGAGCATGGGGCCGGACTCGTCCTTGTGCCGCGCCTTGAAGTCGCGCAGGCGCTTGAGCTGGGATTGCTTTTCTTCTTCGGTCGAGCGGATCAGATCGATTTTCTGCGGCACGCCGCTCGTATGCGGATTGCGGAAGGTGTTGACGCCGATGATCGGGTAGGAGCCGTCGTGCTTCTTGTGCTCGTAGTACATCGACTCTTCCTGGATCTTGCCGCGCTGGTAGCCGGTCTCCATCGCGCCGAGCACGCCGCCGCGCTCGGAGATCGCCTCGAACTCCTTCAGCACCGCCTCTTCGACGAGGTCGGTGAGCTCGTCGATGATGAACGATCCCTGGTTCGGGTTCTCGTTCTTCGCCAGGCCCCACTCGCGGTTGATGATGAGCTGGATCGCCATCGCGCGGCGCACCGATTCCTCGGTGGGCGTGGTGATGGCCTCGTCGTAGGCGTTGGTGTGCAGGCTGTTGGTATTGTCGTAGGTCGAGATCAGCGCCTGCAGCGTGGTGCGGATGTCGTTGAACGCGATCTCCTGCGCGTGCAGGCTGCGCCCGCTCGTTTGGGAATGGTACTTGAGCTTCTGGCTGCGCTCGTTCGCGCCGTAGCGGTTTTTCATCGCCACCGCCCAGATGCGCCGCGCGACGCGGCCGATCACGGTGTACTCCGGATCCATGCCGTAGGAAAAGAAGAACGAGAGATTCCCGGCGAAGTCGTCGATGTGCATGCCGCGCGCGAGGTAGGCCTCGACGAAGGTGAAGCCGTTCGCGAGCGTGAACGCGAGCTGGCTGATCGGGTTCGCGCCGGCCTCGGCGATGTGGTAGCCCGAGATCGACACCGAGTAGAAGTTCTTCACGTGGTGGTGGACGAAGTATTCCTGGATGTCGCCCATCACCTTCAGCGAAAACTCGGTCGAGAAAATGCAGGTGTTCTGCCCCTGGTCTTCCTTGAGGATGTCGGCCTGCACCGTGCCGCGCACGGTCGAGAGCGTCCATTCCTTGATCTTGTCGCGCTCGTCCTCGGTCGGCTCGCGGCTGTTGTCGGCGCGAAATTTCTCCACCTGCTGGTCGATCGCGCAGTTGAGGAACATCGCCAGCATGGTCGGCGCCGGGCCGTTGATGGTCATCGACACCGAGGTGTTCGGGCTGCACAGGTCGAAGCCGTCGTAGAGCACCTTCATGTCGTCCAGCGTCGCGATCGACACGCCCGAGTTGCCGACCTTGCCGTAGATGTCGGGGCGCTCGTCCGGCTCGAAGCCGTACAGCGTCACCGAATCGAACGCGGTCGAGAGGCGCTTCGCCGGCATGCCCTCGGACACTTTCTTGAAGCGCTTGTTGGTGCGGAACGCGTCGCCTTCGCCCGCGAACATGCGCGTCGGGTCTTCGTTTTCGCGCTTGAACGCGAACACGCCGGCGGTGTAGGGGAAGGAACCGGGCACGTTTTCGAGCAAGAGCCATTTGAGCAGCTCGCCGTGGTCCTCGTAGCGCGGCAGCGCGACCTTGCGGATGGTGCTGCCCGAGAGCGACTTCGAGGTGAGCTTGGTGCGCAGCTCGCGGTCGCGGATCTTGACCACGTATTCGTCGCCGGCATAGGCGGCCTGCATCTGCGGCCACATTTCCAGGAGCTTTTTCGCGCGCGCGTCGAGCTTGGCCTGGCGTGCTTCGGCGAGCTTGAGCACCGTGTCCTTCGCGCCGTCGCGCGTCGGGTCGTCGTCGTGCAGCATGCGCGCGCTCTCGCGCAGCTGCTGCAGCTCGCGCGCGAGGCGCGACTGCTCGCCCGCGAACTTGTGGTAGGCGCGCACGCTGTCGGCGATCTCGGCGAGGTAGCGGCTGCGCGCGGGCGGCACGACGCTCGCCCGGCCGGTGGAGGCGCGCACTTCGACCTTGGGCAGCTTGCCCGGTTTGGCCTTCAGGCCGTGCTCGGCCAGCTGCGGCAGCAGGTGCTGGTACAGCGCGGTGACGCCGTCGTCGTTGAAGCGCGCGGCGATGGTGCCGAACACCGGCATGGTCTCGGGCGGAAACTTGAACGCGTCGCTGTTGCGCTGGTACTGCTTGCGCACGTCGCGCAGCGCGTCGGAGGCGCCCTTGCGGTCGAATTTGTTGATCGCGACGAAGTCGGCGAAATCGAGCATGTCGATTTTCTCGAGCTGGCTCGCGGCGCCGAACTCGGGCGTCATCACGTACAGCGACACGTCGACCAGCGGCACGATCGCCGCATCGCCCTGGCCGATGCCGGAGGTCTCGACCACGATCAAATCGAAGCCGGCGAGCTTGCACGCGGCGATCGCCTCGGGCAGCGCCTCGGAGATCTCGGAGCCGGCGGCGCGCGTGGCGAGCGAACGCATGAAGATGTGGCTGCCGTTGATCGCGTTCATGCGGATGCGGTCGCCCAAGAGCGCGCCGCCCGATTTGCGCCGCGACGGATCGACCGCGATCACGGCGATGTCGAGGCTGTCGTCCTGGTCGAGGCGGAAGCGCCGGATCAGCTCGTCGGTGAGCGAGGACTTGCCCGAGCCGCCGGTGCCGGTGATGCCCAGGGTCGGGATGTCGAGTTCCTCGGCTTCCTTGAGCACGG
>JAGXBK010000003.1 GCA_018971195.1 Betaproteobacteria bacterium | reverse complement strand
GCGACATCCGGGAGCACGGCCGCGTGGCGCCGGGCAGGAACGCAGCGCTTGCGCAGCGCGCGCGGCGCTCCTATGATGGGACGGCAAGGAGGGCATGCCATGAAGACATTGCTGCTGCTTTCCACGCTCGCCGCAGGGATCCTGGGTTCCGGATGTGCACCCATCGCCCTGACCAGGAACGACGCCGGCAACCGCGAAGTCTGCGACACGGCCCAGATGGCCCGGGTGGAGTACGCCGCCCAGCGCGCGTACACCGAAGTCCACTGGGTCAGCTGCCCGAAGATCAAGCAACCGGTCGGCTGACCCCCGCGGGCAGGACGGAAAGCCCGGGTCGACGAGCCGGGCGCATTGCGGTTGCCGCAGCGGCGCTGCGGCGGATGGATCGTGGCGCAGGTAGAATGCGGAGCATCGCATCGAGGAGCCTCCCATGATCCTTCGTACCGCTATTGCCTGCGCCACCCTGGCTTTCGGCCTCGGTTCCGCCTTTCCAGCACTCGCCCAGCCGGCTGCCGCGCCTGCGGCGGCCCCGCCTGCCGGCGCTGCCGCGATACCCAAGCATTCCTGCGTCCACCCCGAGGCATTTCCCGGCAAGCTCGCGAGCGAGATGCGGCTCAAGCTGTGGCAGAAGGACTTCGTCGCCTACGTCGACTGCCTGAAGAAGTTCTACGACGACCAGCAGGCGCTCGCCAAGCCGCATGTCGATGCGGCCAACGCTGCCGTGGTCGAATACAACAACGGCGTCAAGGAATACAACGAGACCATGCAGAAGGCCAAGGAGGACTGAAGTTCTCCTCCGATCGCGCGCGGCCGGGGTCACGTGGCCCCGGGCACGCTGCGGCCCCGATGAGCGACGAGCCCGATCCGTCCACCGACCTGCACGGCGTCGAGGCATCGCCCCGGCAGATCGCACGTGTCGTCCTCGAGGGTTTCGACCGCCATTACACGCTGTTCCGGGACTGCGCAAGGGCTGCCAAGCGGCATTTCGAGGCCGGCAACTGGCTCGCGATCGGACACGTAGGGCGCGATCGCATCGACTACTATGACCGGCGCGTCGCGGAGACCGTCGAGCGCATCGAGCGCGGCTTCCGGTTCCGCCGGCCCGACACCGGGGGCGAGGACCAGTTCTGGGCGCAGGTCAAGCGGCAGTTCATCGGATTGCTCGCCGACCACCGGCAGCCCGAATGCGCCGAGACCTTCTTCAACACCGTCTCGTCGAAGCTCCTGCACCGGACGTACTTTCACAACCGCTGCATGTTCGTGCGCCCCGCGGCGTCGACCGAGTATCTCGACGCGGACGCACCGTCGTATCGCAGCTACTATCCGAAGCAACAGGGGCTGCGCAATGCCCTGATCGACCTGGTGCTCGATCTGGGGCTTTCGACGCCATTCGCCGATTTTCGCGGCGACCTGATCCACGCCCTGTCGGCGATCCGCCGCCGCCTGCCGCGGCCCTTTGTGGTCGACGCGAACTTCCAGATCCAGGTTCTCTCGAGCCTGCTGTTCCGCAACCAGACCGCGTACGCGGTCGGGCAAGTGGTCAACGGCGCGCACGCGTATCCGTTCGTCGTCGCAATCAAGCACTGCGCGGGCTCCCAGCTCTACATCGACGCGCTGCTCACCGATCCGGTCGAGCTCGCGCTGCTGTTCTCGGCGAACCGCGCGTATTTCCTGGTCGACATGGAGGTGCCGTCGGCCTACGTCGCGTTCCTGCGCGCGATGCTGCCGGACAAGACCGCGGCCGAGCTGTACACGATGATCGGCCTGCAGAAGCACGGCAAGACGCTGTTCTACCGCGACTTCCTGCACCACCTGAAACATTCGACCGACCGCCTGGTGGCCGCACCCGGCATCAGGGGCCTGGTGATGGCGGTGTTCACGCTGCCGTCGTACCCCTACGTGTTCAAGGTAATTCGCGACCGCATCGCGGCGTCGAAGGACACCGACCAGGCGCGGGTCAAGCAGAAATACGCGCTGGTCAAGCATCACGACCGCGCGGGACGCATGACCGACATCCTCGAATACTCGGACGTCGCTTTCCCGCGGGATCGGTTCACCCCCGAGCTGGTCGCCGAGCTCGAGCACGTGGCGCCATCGCAGATCGAGCAGGACGGCGACCACGTCGTCATCCGGCACGTCTATATCGAGCGCCGCCTCGCCCCGCTGAATCTGTTCCTCGCGGGTGCCGACGACGGCGAGCGCGTGCGAGCGATCCGCGACTATGGCAACGCGATCAGGGAACTCGCGAAAGTCAACATCTTCGCCGGGGACCTGCTGTTCAAGAACTTCGGACTGACGCGCTACGGCCGTATCGTGTTCTACGATTACGACGAGATCGAATACCTGACCGACTGCAGCTTCCGGCACATTCCGCCTCCTCCGCCCGGCTTCGACGAGGTGTCAGGGGACGTCTGGTACCCGGTGGGCCCGCGCGACGTCTTTCCGGAGGAATTCGCGACGTTCCTCCTGACCGATCCGCGCGTGCGCGAGGCCTTCATGGCGTTCCACGCCGACCTGCTGGCGCCGGATTGGTGGCGGCAGACGCAGCAGGCGATCCGCGAGGGCCGGCAGACCGAGGTCCTGTCCTACCCCGAGAGCGTCCGATTCCGTCCCCCGGCTGCACGCTCGCGCGTCACCGCGTGACCGCCGCGCGCTGGCGCGGTGCTATCCTCGATCCATTGTCATCCTTCCGGGAGCTCGCGCATGTTTCTGCGACCGTTGCGCCTCTGCTGCGCCCTCGGCGCGCTCGCCCTCTGCGCCTGCCAGACAGGCCCGACGGCGAAGGAGATCGAGGAGGCGAAGCAGACGATCGACTGCAAGCACACCGACGATCGCTACGTGATCCGGTTCACCGAAGGCGAAGCGAGGATCCTGATGCCCGATGCGTCGCGCGTCATCCTCTACCAGGTGCCGACCGGATCGGGATTCCGCTACATGAACGGATCGATGGAGCTACGCGGCACGGGGCTGGACGTCGAGCTGCTGCGCAACCAGTCTGGGATGCGACTCGCCTGCAAGCCCTACGAGATTCCGAAGGCGAAGTGACGTCAGCCGCCTCAGTGCCGCTTCGCGCGCATCGCGGGATCGACGTCGAGGTATTCCCAGGATTCCTCGCGGAGCGGATTCGGGACGAAATTGCCGATCCACGGCTGGCGAAGGCTGTCGGCGATCAAATGGTAGGTCAGCCGCCACGGCGCGTAGGCGATCGCGATCTGGGTCATCCGATCGAACAGCCGCGTGCGCTGCGGCGAATCGGGAAGGCTTCGCGCCTGTTCGAACAGGCGGTTGAATTCGGGCAGGTCGAACTGTGCGTTGTTCTCCTGCGCGGCATTGGGACCGTAGAGCAGCTGCATGAAATTCTCGGCGTCCGGGTAGTCGGCGTTCCAGCCATCGCCGCGCGTCTGGATCTTGCCCGACCGCGCCATCTTGCGCAGCTCCGCCAGGCGGTCGTGCCGGAAAACCATCCGGATGCCGATCGCGTCCATGTTCCGCTTCCACAGCTCGTCGCCCTGGCGCGCCGCCGAGCCCGGCGTCGACCAGCGGACGATGGTCAGCGGCTTGCCATCGGGTAATTCGCGGTAGCCATCGCCGTTCACGTCCTTGTAGCCGAAGCGGTCGAGCAGCGCCCTCGCGGCGGCCGGGTCGTAGATCTGCGCCTGCGTCTTCAGATCCGGGTCGTAGCCCGCGATGTCCGGGGGGATCGGCCCGTTCGCCGGGATCGCGCGCCCTTTCAGCAGCACGCGGATCAGCGAGCCGACGTCGTAGCCCATCGAAATCGCACGCCGCAGCGCGATCCTGTCGGGCGTGTAGCCGCCGACCACCGGGTCCTTCATGTTGAAATACGTCCAGTAGGTATTCGGTCGTATCAGCACATCGTGGACCATGCCACGCGCAGCGAGCGAAGGCCTGAGCTTGCCGCCGTCGAGCGCCTGGTCGATGAAATCGGTAGGAATGTTGTCGAGGATGTCGATCTCGCCCTTCAGGAAGGCGAGCCAGCGCGCCTGGCCCTCCTCGATGATGCTGATCTCGATACGGCCCGCGAGCGGAAGGCGCTTGCCCTGCAGCGCCGCCGCGACCGGCTGCGATGCCTGAGGGATCGGCCCGGCGGGGGTGTAGTACGTCTCGCGAAAGCCGGGATTGGCGACCAGCTCGATCCTGGTACTGCGCTGGTAGGCCCCGAGTACGTACGGCCCGGTGCCCACCGGGTGCGCGCCGATGTCGTTGCCGTAGGCTTCGACCACCTCGCGCGCCTGCGCGGCGACATTGGGAACGGCCAGCGCATACGCGAAGCGCAGATCCGGGCTGGTGAGGCGAATACGCAGCATGTAGCGGTCGACGACCTCGAGTCCCGCGATCGGCGAGTCGTAATCGAAGTGCCCGGTCTTCACGGCCCGCGCGCGCGCCTCGTCGCCACCGACGATCTTGCCCTCGAACATCCACAGCCAGGGCGACTTGACGGCGGGGTCGAGTATGCGCTCGATGCCATACGCGAAATCGGCGGCGGTCAGCTCGCGGCGCCGGCCCCTGAACGCCGGGTCCGGGGTGAAGTAGATGCCCTTCCGGACCCTGCAGACGTAAGTCCTGCCGCCGTCCTCGACCGTGGGCATGGTCTCGAGGGCGCGGGGCACCAGCTTGACCGGGCGCGCCAGGTAGTCGTAGTCCAGCATCGTGTCGAAGACGTTGTCGATGATGCTGTCCGAGGCCGCATCGGAAGCGAACGCCGGATCGAAGCTCGTCTCGGCGCCCGGGAATGCGATATGCAGGACCTTCGACGGGTCGGCCGCGTGCGCCGAACGAGCCGCGACCGCGGCGACAAGGGCGCAGAGGAGCGCGGCGATCAAGACGGGACGTGCCGGAACGCGAGAGAATGCGAAGGGCATCGGGTGCGGCGAGGTCGGCGACGAAGGCGCGCATCGTAGCACTCTGCGCAAAAGGCATTCGATACGAGATCGGATCGGAGTCTGCCGGGAGGTGGCGCGATGGAGATGAAGCGGATGAGCGGCGGCAGCCTGCGCGCCGCCGGCTACGACGAGCGCAGCCGCAAGCTGGTCGTTGAGCTGACGTCGGGAACGCTCGAGTTCAGCGGCGTCCCGGGGGAGGTCTGGCGACGCTTCTCGGGCGCGTCATCGCCGTGGAGCTACTACCGCGACAACATCGACGAGGAGTACACGGTGCGACGAATCCGCTGAGCAGGTGGGTGGCGCGTCGGCATGAGCATCCATCGCGCTCGGCGGCCACTGCCGGCGGATGGACTGCAATGCGCATCCCCGCCCGCGGGCAAGTGCCCTGGCGGGGATGCGCTGCAGCGACGCTGAGCCGGCTATCTACTGGATCGTCAGCTTGCGAGCCGTAGAGGCCGGCTTCTTGGCCAGCGTCAGCTCCAGCACGCCCTTGTCGAACTTGGCCGAGCTCGTCGTCTCGTCCACCTCGACCGGCAGCGTGAAGCTGCGGTAGTAGCGTCCGAAATGACGCTCGGTACGCAGCACGCGGGCGCCTTCGGCAGGTTCGCTCGTACGTTTCACCTCGGCGGTGATCGTGACCTGGTTGCCCTCGATCGCGACCTGGATGTCGTCCTTGTCCACGCCGGGCATGTCGGCGTGGACGAGGTAGGCCGTGTCGTTCTCGGTCACGTCGATGCGGATCCCGCGGGGTGCGTCACGCTCGGACGCGATCGGCGGGAAAAAGCTGCGGAGCAGGCTGTCGACGGCGGTGTCTGCGAACGGATCGTAGATCTGAAGTCTGGTCATGGCGGATTCCTTTGCGTTGTTGGTGGGCCAGGCCGGCGGCCTCGCAGGTTGCGCGGCGGCCGGCGTGCGGCTGTACTCGCAATCTCGGGTCCGGCCGCCCGGATTCAAGCCCCCGGGCTCGGGCGAGAGCCCGACGGGAGCCTTGGCGGGCGGCAGCCGGCGCGCATCGGGTGCGCCCGGACCCGATGCGCGCCGGAGAGAACTGGCCGATAATCCTCGCCCATGAACCCGTCGGATGCCGCACCTGTACTCACGCCCGTCCAGCGCAGCGAGCTCGATGCGCGGCTGCGCGAACGCCAGGCGGAATTGCGCGCCGACGTCGCCGCCAAGCTCAGGACTCAGGACGACCCGCGCCTGGTCGGACTGCGCAACCGGATGGAGGACACCGACGACTGGGCCACCGCCGACGCCATGGCGGCGCAGGACATCGCGCAGGTGTCGCACGATCTCGCCGAGCTGACGCAGGTCGAGCAGGCGCTCGCGCGCATGGCCGACGGCAGCTATGGCGCGTGCGTCGACTGCGGCAGGCCGATCCCCCAGGCGCGGCTGTACGCCTATCCGACGGCGACCCGTTGCGTCGCGTGCCAGGAGCGACGCGAGGCCACCGAACGCCGCAGCGGCCCGTCCGGCTAAGCGCGCTGGCGCCGCCGTGCTTTCGCGCCGGCGGGCGCCCCGCCGCGCGCAGCCGCAGCATGGGCGGCCAGCCACGCGAAGAACTCGTGGTACCAGAGTCGCGAGTTCTGCGGCTTCAGGATCCAGTGATTCTCGTCGGGGAAGCAGACGAGCCGCGCCGCGACGCCCCGGGCCTTCAGCGTGTCGTAGTACTGCAGACCCTGCGTCGCCGGGACGCGGTAATCGAGCTCGCCGTGGATGACCAGGGTGGGCGTCTTCGCGTTCTTCACGTAGTGGTGCGGCGACTGTCGCATCACCCGCGCCTCGTCGTCCCAGTGGAAGGCGCCGAGCTCCTTGGCGAAGAACCGGTAGCCGTCGGTGGCCATCATGCTGACCCAGTCGTAGCAGCCGGCATGGCAGACGTAGGCGCGATAACGGTCGGTGTGGCCGTTCATGTACGCGACCATGAAGCCGCCGTAGCTGCCGCCGGCGGCCATAAGCCGCGTGCGGTCGACGTAGCCCTGGCGCAGCAGGAAATCGGTGGCCGCCTCGATGTCGGCGAGCTCCTTTTCGCCGTAGCGCCCGGTGATCGTCTCGACGAATCGTTGCCCGAATCCCGAGGAGCCGTGGTAGTTGACCGCGGCGACGACATAACCCTGCCCGGCGAACACCTGGGTGTTCCACCGAAAGTGCCATCCGTCGTGATGCGATGCATGCGGACCGCCGTGAATCGAATGCATCAGCGGCCATTTCCTGCGGGCATCGAAGCGCGGCGGATAGGTGACGAATACCTGCACCGGCTCGCCGTGCCAGCCCTTGGCGGAGAATTCGCGCACCTCGCCCAGCGCGCGGCGCGCCAGCAGCGCGCGGTTGATCGACTCGATCTGCCGCTCGCCGCTGCCGTCCCCCCGCGCCGCGAACAGCGCCGGCGGATGCATCGCGCTGTCGCGGGTGTAGGCGAGCACGCGACCGTCGGCCGAGCGCGCGAACCCCGAAATCACGCCGCCGGCCACGACCCGCGTCGGAAGCTCGTTCGACAGCGGTTGGCGCCACAGCCCCACGCGCCCGCGGTCCTCCACGAGTGCCAGCAGAGCCTTCGAATCCGGCGTCCACTGGACGTGGGTCGTCGCCCGGTCGAATGCCGGCGCGATCACCGCCGCCTTGCCCGACCTGCGCTCGATGACGCGCAGCTTTCCCTGGTCGTTGAACGAACGCTCGGTATCGTAGGCGTGGTAGGCGATCCAGCGACCGTCGGGCGAGTAGCACGGATGCTCGTCGGACATGCCGCTGCCGGCGGTCAGGTTCCGCCAGCGCCCGCGCTTCAGGTCGACGACCACGATGTCGCTGCGGTTCATCATCGCCGGCTCGGGTTCGGGGTCGATGGTCAGGGCCAGCTCCCGGCCGTCCGGCGAGATGTCGTAGTGGTCCGGCGTCGGATCCCATGGCTGCAGGGCGATTCCGGTGCCGGCGAGGAGATCGCGGCAGCGCCCGGTGTCGACGTCGCAGACGAATACGTGAGGCTCGCGCCCGTCGGTCAGCCAGTGATCCCAGTAGCGGTATTCGCCGCGCTCGGTGATATGTGCCTTGACCTTGTGGTCCTTGCGCGACTTGAGGCGCTTCGCCTGCGCGGCGTCACCGTCGAGATCACGCCACACCCACGACACGAACGCGACCCGCCTGCCGTCGGGGAACCACTTGACGGCCGTCGCCCCGGTCGAGAGGCTGGTCAATCGTGTCGCCTCGCCGCCGTCGGGCGCGATCAGGTAGACCTGCGCTTCGGCGTCGTCCTTGCGCTTGGCGGTGAACGCGATTCGCGAGCCCTCGGGCGACCAGCGCGGATCGCTGTCCTTGTCGCCCGCCGTCAGCCTGCGGGGCTTCGCCCTCGTGCGCGCCGTCGCATCGGACTGCCCGGTCGGGAACAGCCACAGTTCGGTCGAACCGTCGTTCCGATCCATGTCGTAGGACGTCACCGGCACGCATGCGAGCTGCCCGTCGGGCGACAGCGTCGGCGCGCCGATGCGCTTGATCGCCCACAGCGCTTCGACATCGAGCGGAGGCTTGCCTTGGGAGGGGTGCACTCGGCGCGGCGTGGGCATGCGCAGTTCCTGTCGGAGTAGAATCGAAGGCGCGATTCTAGCCCGGGCGCGGCCCGGCGCCCGCCCCGACCTGCCTCCGACATGACCGCAATGAACTACCGCCGGCTCGGACGTTCCGGCCTCAAGGTGAGCGAGCTCGCGTTCGGATCGTGGGTGACCTACGGCAACCAGCTCGACGAGGGGATCGCGCGCGAGTGCATGGCCGCCGCGCACGATGCCGGAGTCAATTTCTTCGACAACGCCGAAGTCTATGCAAAGGGGCGTTCCGAGACGATCATGGGCGACGCCCTGGCGAAGCTGGGATGGCGCCGCGAGTCCTACGTCGTTTCGACCAAGTTCTACTGGGGGCTTCACGACGGCCCGAACCAGAAGAACACGTTGAACCGCAAATACCTGATGCAGGCGATCGATGGCTCGCTGTCGCGCCTGCGACTCGACCATGTCGATCTGGCGTTCTGCCACCGCGCCGACCCGGAGACGCCGATCGAGGAAACGGTGCGCGCGATGCACGACATGATCGTCGCGGGCAAGGCGCTCTACTGGGGCACCTCGGAATGGAGCGCCGCGGAGATCGCCGCCGCCTGGGAGATCGCCGAGCGGCACCACCTGCACAAGCCGGTGACGGAGCAACCGCAATACAACCTGTTCCATCGCGAGCGCGTTGAGAAGGAATATGCGCGGCTCTACAGCGACTACGGCATCGGCGCGACGATATGGAGCCCCCTGGCCTCCGGGCTTCTGACCGGCAAGTACTCGGACGGCGTCCCGGGCGATTCGCGGGCCGCGCTGAAAGGCTTCGAGTGGCTCGCCGAGCGCATCCTCGAACCCCGCCACGTCCAGCAGGTCAAATCCCTGGCGCCGATCGCGGACGAGCTTGGCTGCACGCTCGCCCAGATGTCGCTGGCATGGTGCCTGAAGAATCCCAACGTCTCGACCGTGATCACCGGCGCGAGCCGGCCGTCGCAGGTGACCGAGAACATGAAAGCGCTGGATGTCGTTCCGAAGCTGACGGCTGACGTGATGGCCCGCATCGAGGCGATCGCCACCGCGTGATCCGGCATGACCGACGACGGCTCCGCGATTATCGGATCGCTCCCGACCGACGCTGACGGCTCGCCGGCATGAATCCGCTCGAATCCTGGACCGAAGAGCAGCGCTCGGCGTTCCTGTATCGCGCCTGCGCCGATGCCGAGTCGGGGACCGTTCGCGCCGAGCTGTTCCGACGACTTGCCGGCGAAGCGGAAGCGCAGGCGACGATCTGGCGTGCCCAGCTGACGGCGCGCGGTCACCCGGCGCCGGGGCCGTTCGAGCCCGATGCGCGCACGCGCCTGGTGGCGAGACTGGTCCAGTGGCTGGGGCCCCGTCGGCTGCGCAACGTGCTGTCGGCGATGAAGGTCCGCGGCATGACGATCTACGGCAGCGCGCCGCCTTCCGAGCCGGGCCACAGCGCACCGGACGTCGGGTCGCAGTTCGAGCGCCGCCATCGGGGTCTTGGAAGCGGCGGCAATCTTCGAGCGGCTGTCTTCGGCGTCAACGACGGTCTGGTGTCCAATGCGAGCCTCATCCTCGGCGTGGCCGGCGCGAGCACCGACGTCAAGGTCGTCGTGCTGACGGGGGTCGCGGGCATGGCTGCCGGAGCGTTCGCGATGGCCGCAGGCGAGTACGTGTCGGTGCAATCGCAGCGCGAGCTGTACGAATACCAGATCGGGCTGGAACGCGACGAATTGAAGGAATACCCCGAAGCCGAGGCGCAGGAGCTCGCATTGATCTATGCAGCCAAGGGGCTTCCCACCAAGCAGGCCGACCGCCTGGCCAAGCGCCTGGTCGCGGATCCGCAGCATGCACTCGACACCCTGGCGCGCGAGGAGCTCGGGCTCAATCCCGGGGAGCTCGGATCGCCGCTGGGGGCGGCGTCGAGCTCGCTGATCTCGTTCGCCGCCGGCGCGTTTGCGCCGCTGGCCCCGTTCGTGTTCGGCGGCGGCGACCATGCGCTGCCGTGGATGATCGGCATCACCGCCACCGGGTTGTTCGGCGTGGGCGCCGCACTGTCGCTGTTCACCGGCCGCAATGCACTGTACTCGGGCGCGCGAATGCTGCTGCTGGGGGCCATCGCGGGTGCGGTCACCTTCGCAATCGGCCGCACGCTGGGCATCGCCGCCGGGTGACCCAGCGGGTGCCCGCCATCCGGCTCCCGGACGCGCGCGGCAGCCTGCGCACGGCATGACGCGTTCGAACGGCGTACTCAGGCTCAAGGCCGGGCGTGAGCGATCGCTCGCGCTGCGTCATCCCTGGATCTTTTCCGGCGCGATCCAGGAAGTCGAGGGCAGCCCGGCCCCCGGGGCAACGGTCGACGTCGTCGACGCCGCAGGCGCGTTCGTGGCACGCGCCGCCTGGTCGCCCGTCTCGCAGATCCGGGCCCGCGTGTGGAGCTTCGACGCCGATACGGCAATCGACGCTGCATTCTTCACGCGCTCGATCGCGCGCGCCGTGGCGGCGCGCGGCGGGATGCTCGACGCCGAGCACACCGCGTGCCGCATCGTTCACGCCGAATCCGACGGACTGCCAGGCATCGTCGCCGACCGCTACGGCGATACCGTCGTCGTGCAACTGCTCTCCGCCGGCGCCGAGGCCTGGCGCGACGCCATCGCCGCGGCCCTGCAACAGGCGACCGGCGCGCGCTGCGTGTTCGAGCGCTCGGATGCCGACGTGCGCAGCCTCGAAGGCCTGGACAGCCGCACCGGCCCGGTAATCGGCGCGCTGCCACCCGAGGTGGAGATCGTCGAAGGCGGATTGCGCTACCGCGTCGACATCGAGCGCGGGCAGAAAACCGGCTTCTACCTCGATCAGCGCGACAATCGCGCGATCCTGCGCCGCTACGCCGCGGGCAGGCGGGTGCTCAACGCGTTCTGCTATTCAGGGGGATTCACCATCGCGGCGCTCGCGGGAGGCGCGCAATCGACGCTGTCGATCGACAGCTCGGCGGACGCGCTGGCGCTGGCGCGCAGCAGCCTCGCCCTCAATCCTGCGCTCGATGGCGCGCGAGCCGAATGGCGCGAGGCCGACGTGTTCGCCGAGCTGCGGAACCTGCGCGATCGCGCCGAGCAATACGACCTGATCGTGCTCGATCCACCGAAGTTCGCACCGACCGCGGCACTCGCGCCGCGCGCCGCGCGCGCCTACAAGGACATCAACCTGCTCGCGCTGAAGCTGCTCGCTGCCGGCGGTCTGCTCGCAACGTACTCGTGCTCGGGCGGGATCGATGCCGCGTTGTTCCAGAAGATCGTCGCAGGCGCCGCGCTCGACGCGAAGGCGGATGCCGCGGTCATCATGCACATGGGCGCATCGGCCGATCATCCGGTCGCGTTGAACTTTCCCGAAGGCGCGTACCTGAAAGGCCTGCTGATCCGGAAGCGCTGAGGAAACCCAGGATCGGGTAGGGGGCCGGGTCACCCCGGCCGCCCTCCCACACCACCGTACGTGCGGTTCCGCATACGGCGGTTCATGAAACGCGCTGGAGGCGCTGCACCGTATCGAGCAGCGACACCAGCCCCAGAGTATTGAACCAGGACTTCGGGAAGGCGGCGTGCATGTGACTCGCGCCCGCATTCCACCACGGGCCGCGCCCGTTGGTGGCCGAGCGCCACGCCCGTTCCTCCGTCAATCCGCGTTGCATCAGCTTGCGCGCACGCGCATGCGATCGTTTCCAGTGTCGCCACAGGACGCAGCGTAACTTATGCCGAATCCATCCATCCCGATCCTCCAGCGCCCGCTTGGTCTCGGCCAGCTTAAAGTACGCCGCCCAGCCGCGTAGCAGCGGATTGAGGGTCTGGATCGTGGCGCCAAGGTGGCGCCCGCGCGCGCCGCGCAACAGTGCTCTCACTTGCTCCGTCAGCCTCTTTAGGCTTGGCGCCGCAATGCGCAGCTTTGGTTCCCGATGCCACGTTAAGCTGTAGCCCAGAAACTTGCGCTGCCACGGCCGTGCCACCGCGCTCTTGGCCGCATTCACCGTGAGCTTAAGCCGCTCGGCCAGAAACCCGGTCAGACTTTGCAACAGCTCCACGCCCGCCCGTTCGCTCGCGACATAGATGTTGCAGTCGTCCGCGTAGCGGCAGAACGTGTGCCCGCGCCGTTCCAGTTCCCGGTCGAGATCAGTGAGCAGGATGTTGGACAGCAGCGGCGACAGCGGTCCGCCTTGCGGCGTGCCCTCCGTACGCGGCTGCACCGGCCCGTCCGTCATCATGCCCGCTTCGAGATACCGCCGAATCAGTGTCAGCACTCGTGCATCGCCGATCTTGGTCGCCAGCTTGCTCATCAGCAGATCGTGGTTGACCCGGTCGAAGAACTTCTCCAGATCGATATCCACCACCCACCGCTTGCCTTGCGCCACATACTCGCGCGCTTGGCGCAGCGCCTGATGCGCATTCCTGCCCGGCCGAAAGCCGTAGCTCGCGTCCGAGAAGGTCGGCTCGAAGATCGGTTGTAGCACTTGATGCAACGCCTGCTGAAGGAGCCGATCCACCACCGTCGGAATGCCCAGCGTGCGCACTCCACCTTGCGGCTTGGGAATGTTCACCCCTCGCACCGGTTGCGGTTGATACGTCCCCGCCAGCAGTCTGGCCCGCATCGTCGGCCAGTGCCGTTTCAGGTGCTCTTTGAGCTCGGACACCGCGAGCTGATCAACCCCCGCCGCACCCTTGTTCTCGACCACCCGCTGATACGCGAGCTTCAAGTTGCCGCGTTCCACTACGGCTTCCATCAGACTCGTTGTCGCTACCTCCGCTTTCGTCCGCGCTCGGGTCGCCACCTCCGCCTCGGCGCGAGTCGCAGCCACCACCGAATTCCGTCCAGTGTCTGCTGCACCCGCCTGATCATCCCGATCAGCTTCCGCCTTCATCGGCTTCCTTGAGAGTCCCGCCGCCTACTCGCGGCCTTTCACGTTCGGCCCTTCGGTTCGTGCTGACACCTACTATGGCCTCGGCTGACTTCTGGTGATCCATCCCGACACCTTGCGATGTCAGTAGCACACGGCAGACCGCCAGATCTCCCCGGGTATTGCGCACGCACCTTCACGCTTATGCCTGTCGGATCTACGTCGCAGCGTTCCGTGCAAGTATCGGGCTTCGCATCTATTTGCCTGCTCACCCCGCTACGCCGCCTCTATCCGCTTCCTGTTCGTCAGGCCAGCGCTTTGCCTTCGGCTTCCTCCGGATTCGCAGTCGCCCGCGACACCCTTGCCGTTCGGCTAACACTTCCCCTTGCCGGGTGTGTAGAGGACTTCCACCTCCAAGTACGTGCGCCCTGCCGGGCGCACAAAAAACAAGGCCGCAACGGGTTGCCCCGTGCGGCCTCGTCATCTCGATCGGACGGACAGGAGATCGCCCGATCGTGTTTGGAAAACGTCGCGCTAAGCGAAGGCTCCCAGACTCATTTTGCCGACATGCACTCCGACATGAACTTCTTGCGTTCGTCGCCTTTCATCCCCTTCGACTTGGTGTTGCAGGCGCCCATCTTGGTGTCGTAGGCCTTCTTTTCGGCGCTGAGGCATTCCTTCATGAACGCCTTGTATGCTTCGCCCTTCTTGTCGCCCTTCTTGGCGTTGCAGGTCTTCATGCGCTCCTGCTGAACGTTGGCGGCGAAGGCGGGGGTTGCAACGGCGGCAAATGCGCCGATCAAAGCCAGCGCAAGGAGCTTCTTCATGGAATGGCTTTCCTTCGGTTGGTGGCTCGTGAGGTTGAACTGCGGGTACCGGAGTCGGGTGCCGGTTGCCGGCGCCCGCCTGAAGCTTGGGGCCAGTCTACGGCAAGCCAAACGCGCGCGGCAATCAATTCGCTGACCTGGGCACGCAGCCTGTTGCGCCGGCGCCATCTTGCGGCGCAGCACGGCAATTACCATGCCTTCCAGCCACCCGGGCCCGGGACGGCGTAGAATCGCCAAATGCATGAAAAACCTGGGAAAAGCTTCGAACGATGATCCTCGTACTCGAACCGGGCATCCTCCCCGAGAGCGCCGATTACCGGATGCTCATCGCGCAGCTCGAGCGCCTGTCCAAGGTCGAGTTCCGGGTCCACCGCGAGGTCGGCAGCGAAGTGACGCTGACCGAGATCTACCTGATCGGCGACACCGGGGCGCTGACCGTCGAGCAGATGCAGGTGCTCCCCTGCGTGGCCAAGGTCGTGCGGGTCTCCGAGGCCTATCGCGTGCTCGGGCGCCACAAGCAGGGGGACGACCGCCCGTCGTCGTTCGAATACAACGGTGTCCATTTCGGACAGGACAGCCTCAACGTCTTCGCCGGGCTGTGCGCGGTCGATTCCGCCGAATCGGTCGAAGGCATGATGAAGGCGCTGCGGGACAGCGGCCAGGTCTGCACGCGCATGGGCGCCTACAAGCCGCGCACATCACCCTACGCGTTCCAGGGCTTCGGAGCGAAATGCCTGCCCTATGTGTTCGAGCTCGCTGGCAAGTACGGCATTCGCGTCATCGCGATGGAGATCACGCACGAGTCCCACGTCGACGAGATTCGCGCCGCGCTGGCCCACACCGGCGATCCCACCGGCGTGATGCTGCAGATCGGCACGCGCAACACCCAGAATTTCGAGCTGCTGAAGCAAGTCGGCAGGCAGCAGGAGTTCCCGGTGCTGATCAAGCGCGGCTTCGGCATCACCCTCGATGAATCGCTGAATGCGGCCGAGTACCTCGCCACCGAGGGCAATCGCAAAGTCGTGTTCTGCCTGCGCGGGATGAAGACGAACATGGGCGACCCGCACCGCAATTTCGTCGATTTCGCGCATATCCCGGTGGTCAAGCGCCTGACGCGCATGCCGGTCGGGATCGACCCGTCGCATTCGGTCGGCACGCGCGCCCGCGCGCCCGATGGGCTGCTCGACATCTTCCACGTCGTTGCACAGGGCGTCGTCGCGGGCGCCAACCTGATCCTCGTGGATTTCCACCCCGATCCAGCGCGCGCGCTGGTCGACGGGCCTCAGGCGCTGCTGCTGTCGGAGCTCTCGCATTTCCTCGACGACGTCGCGCTGGCGCGGGACGCGTACGAGAAGCGCGCCGATCTCGCGCGGCGCAAGGCCCCTGCCGCCGCGTGAGCGCGACGGGTCGCCCAGGGGGCGAGCCGAAGTGTGCACCACCACGCTCGCCCAATGAGCGCCGGGTGTCGATGACCTCGCCGCCCTTTCCCGGTCCCTATCGCGCACCGCGCTGGCTCGTCGGCGGCCATGCGCAGACCGTCTGGCCCTACCGCCTGCGCCGGCACCATGTGCGGCTGCGACGCGAGCGGATCGAGACCGCCGATGGCGATTTCTGGGATTTCGACTGGCTCGACGCCGGCGACGACCCGCAGCGTCCGATCGTCATCCTGTTCCACGGCCTCGAGGGCAGTTCGTCGTCGCACTATGCGCGGGCACTGCTGAATGCGCTCGCGCGCGCCGGCTGGCGAGGTGTCGTGCCGCATTTCCGCGGCTGCGGCGGCGAGCCCAATCGTCTGCCGCGGGCGTATCACTCGGGGGATCACGCCGAGATCGCGATGATGCTCGACGCGGTGCGTGCGCGCATCGGCCCGGCCACGCCTGCCTATGCGGTCGGCGTCTCGCTCGGCGGCAGCGCGCTGCTGAACTGGCTGGGCCGCGCCGGCAGCGACGCAGCCAAGCTCCTCACTGCAGCCGCAGCAGTATCGGCGCCGCTCGACCTCATGGCAGCGGGCATCGCGATCGGGCAAGGCTTCAATCGCGCCTACACCAGGCATTTCCTGACGACGCTGAAGCCCAAGTCGCTCGTCATCGCCAGGCGCTTTCCGGGGCTGCTCGACGCGGCACGCATCCGCCGCGTGCGCACGATGTGGGAATTCGACGACGTGGTCACCTCCCCGCTGCACGGGTTCGCCGGCACGCGCGACTATTGGACGCGTGCGTCGTCCAAGCCGTGGCTCGCGCACATCGCGCTGCCGACGCTGGTCGTCAATGCACGCAACGATCCGTTCATTCCTGCACGATCGCTGCCCGGGCCCGCCGACGTGAGCCGCGCCGTCGTTCTCGAGCAGCCGCCTCACGGCGGTCATGCAGGCTTCGCGCAGGGACCGTTTCCCGGCAACGTCGATTGGCTTCCGCGGCGGTTGCTACACTTCTTCATCCACGGCTCCTGAATTCCCTACGATGAGTCCCGAGATCTTCAAGGCCTACGACATCCGCGGCGTCGTCGGGCGCACGCTCACCCCCGACGTCGTGCGCAGGGTCGGCCAGGCGCTCGGCAGCCTTGCCCATGAGCGCGGGCGCAGCGCCATCGCCGTCGGCCGCGACGGGCGACTGTCGGGTCCCGAGCTCGCCGGCGCACTCGCCGATGGCATACGCGCCGCCGGCGTCGACGTGATCGACATCGGCATGGTGGCGACACCGATGACCTACTTCGCCGCCCGTCATCTGGGCACCGAATGCGCCGTCATGGTCACCGGCAGCCACAATCCCCCCGACTACAACGGGCTCAAGATGGTAATCGACGGGACGACGCTGTCGGGTGCCGCGATCCAGGACCTGCGCCAGCGCATCGAGTGCGGCGAGCTGGCATCGGGCGCCGGCGACATCCGAAGCGTGGACATCGTCCCGGCGTACTTCGAGCGCGTCATTGCCGGGATCCACCTCGCACGCCCGATCCGCATCGCCGTCGACTGCGGCAACGGGGTGGCCGGCGCGTACGCGCCCGCGCTCTACCGCCGACTGGGCTGCGACGTGGTCGAGCTGTTCTGCGAGGTCGACGGAACGTTTCCCAACCACCATCCCGATCCGTCGCAACCCAGGAACCTCGCAGACCTCAAGCGCAGGCTGGCGCAGGGCGACTGCGAGATCGGGCTCGCGTTCGACGGCGACGGCGACCGCCTCGGGGTCGTGACGCCTGCGGGCAACGTCATCTATCCGGACCGCCAGCTGATGCTGTTCGCCGCCGACGTCCTGTCGCGCGTGCCCGGCGCGACGATCATCTACGACGTCAAGTCCACGCGGAATCTCAAGCCATGGATCGAGCGCCACGGCGGCGTCCCCCTGCTGTGGAAGACCGGGCACTCGCTGATCAAGGCCAAGATGAAGGAAGTCGGTGCGGCATTGGCCGGGGAAATGAGCGGCCATACCTTCTTCGGCGAGCGCTGGTACGGCTTCGACGACGCGATCTATGCCGGGGCGCGGCTGCTCGAGATCCTCACGCGCGACGCCGATCCCGCGGCAGTGCTCGATGCGCTTCCCGATGCTGTGTCGACGCCCGAGCTCAATCTTTCCTGCGCCGAAGGCGAGCAGCATTCACTGATCGCGAGGCTCCAGGCCGATGCGAGGTTTCCCGGCGCCTCCGAGGTGATCCGCATCGACGGCCTGCGGGTCGAGTACGCGGATGGTTTCGGCCTCGCCCGCGCCTCCAACACGACACCGATGATCGTCCTGCGCTTCGAGGCCGACGATCGCGCGGCGCTGGAGCGCATCCAGCGTGAATTCCGCCGGGTGCTGACCGGCGCGAAGCCGGGGCTGGAGCTTCCGTTCTGAGCGTATGGCCGGCGTCGCCGGCATCGAAGCCGCGAAAGTCCTGCTCGTCGGGCGGCACCGGTCTCCCGCGCCAGTCGAGCATGACGGCGCGCGCAGCCGCCGTGCACTATAATCGCCGCGCAGCATCGGCGCCGGGCGCGCCCACCGAACGATGATCGTTGTCTGTCGCGCGAATGCGAAACGAATCGCGGAGCGCACTCATCTGGGAGGATGCATGAATCCGATCCGCAAGGCCCTGGGCTTTCTGCTTGCCGGCGCAGTGGCCGTCACTGCGCCCGCCGCATTCGCGGCGGAAACCTATGTCAACGTTCTGACCGGCGGAACCAGCGGCGTTTATTATCCACTCGGCGTCGCGCTCGCCAATGCGATCGGGAAGAGCCTGCCTTCGGTCAAGACTTCGGTGCAGGCGACCAAGGCGTCGGTCGAAAACCTGAACCTGCTCGAGGCGGGGCGCGGCGAGCTCGCTTTCACGCTGGGCGATTCGCTGTCGGACGCCTGGAAAGGCAACAAGGACGCGGGGTTCAAGCTGCCGCTGAAGAAGCTCCGCGGCGTCGCCGCGATCTACCCGAACTACATCCAGATCGTCGCGCTGGCCGACTCGGGCATCAAGACCCTCGCCGATCTCAAGGGCAAGCGCGTCTCGGTCGGTGCCCCGGCCTCGGGGACCGAGCTGAACGCGCGGGCAATCTTCAAGGCTGCCGGTCTCAAGTACGAGGATTTCAGCAAGACCGAATACCTGCCTTTCGGCGAGTCGGTCGAGCTGATGAAGAATCGCCAGCTCGACGCGACACTGCAGTCCGCGGGGCTCGGCGTCTCCTCGCTGCGTGACCTCGCGGCATCGGTGGCCATCGTCGTGGTGCCGATCCCGGAGGACATCATCAAGAAGACCAACGATCCCGCCTACCTGTCGGCGACGATCCCTGCCAACACCTATATCGGCCAGAAGACCGACGTCCCGACCGCGGCTGTGCCGAACTTCCTGGTCACGCGCGCAGGCGTCAGCGACGACATCGTCTACGGCATGACCAAGGCCCTGTGGACGAGCCTTCCCGACCTCGTCGCGGCGCACTCGGCGGCCAAGGCGATCGATCTCCAGCACGCACTCACCGGTATGCCGATCCCGTTGCATCCGGGCGCAGCCAGGTATTACAGGGAAATCGGGATCCTGAAGTAATGTCCCACGACGCCGCCTTCGACGAAACCGGCGTCAAGCGCGAACTCACCGGCCACGCAGCCAGGCTCGTGGCCGGGGTGGCGCTCGCATTCTCGACCTACCAGCTGATCATCGCGGCGTTCGCGCCGCTGTCGAGCCTGCCGACGCGTTCGATCCACGTCGGCTTCCTGCTCGCGCTGGCGTACCTGATCCACCCGGTATCAGCCAGGGCGAACCGCAGCCGCATCGCGGTCCACGACGGGCTGATCGCGCTTTGCTGCTTCATGATCGGCCTCTATCACCTGGTGTTCGAGCAGGCGCTGATTCAGCGCGCCGGCGACCCCAGCATGACCGACCTCGTCGTCGGTGCGCTGTTCATCATCCTGCTGTTCGAAGCGGCGCGCCGCGTGCTGGGCAACGCGCTGCCGACGATCTGTGCGATCTTCCTCGCCTACGGCATGTTCGGTCAGTACCTGCCCGACGCGATCGCGCATCGACCGTTCGGTGTCGACCAGTTCATTTCGCAGCTCTATCTGGGCACCGAGGGGATCTTCGGGATTCCGACGCTGGTGTCCGCCACCTACATCTTCCTGTTCATCCTGTTCGGAACCTTCCTCGAGCATGCCGGGATGATCAACCTGTTCAACAGCATCGCGCTGGGGTTCGTCGGCCAGTCACGTGGTGGCCCGGCGAAAGTCGCGGTGATCTCGTCCGGGATGATGGGCACGATCTCGGGCTCGGGGATCGCAAATGTTTTGACCGTTGGCCAGTTCACGATTCCGCTGATGAAGCGATTCGGTTATTCGTCGATCTTCGCCGGCGCGGTCGAGGCGACATCGAGCATGGGTGGGCAGATCATGCCGCCAGTCATGGGCGCGGTCGCGTTCATCATGGCCGAGACCCTCAACGTGCCCTACGTCACCATCGTCAAGGCTGCAGTCGTTCCCGCCATCCTCTACTACGCGACGGCATTCTGGATGGTGCACCTCGAAGCGGGGCGCGCGGGCTTGATGGGCCTGCCGAAGGAGGAATGCCCCAATCCGTGGCAGGCGATCGGCCGGCGCTGGTACCTGCTGCTGCCGCTCGCCGTGCTGGTGTTCATGCTGTTCGACGGCTTCACCCCGATGTTCTCGGGGATCATCGGGCTGGCGCTGACGTCCATGCTGATCCTCGGCGTCGGCATCGCCTCGGGATTCGGATCGACGGCGTTCCGGCTCGGGTTCTGGATCGCGCTCGGGCTCGCCACCGCCTCGTTCTTCAAGTACGGGATCTGGCCGATCATCGTCGCCATCGCGCTCCTCGTTGCCGTCAATTTCACGATCAAGGGCGGGCACGCGACGCTGCGCATCATGCGCAACAGCCTGGTCGACGGCGCCCGCCAGGCCGTCCCGGTCGGCATCGCCTGCGCGATCGTCGGGGTCATCATCGGCGTGCTGACGCTGACCGGCACCGCGTCGAACTTCGCCGAGTTCGTCCTGCACGTGGGTTCGGAAAGCCTGTTCCTGTCGCTGCTGCTGACGATGATCGTGTGCCTGATCCTGGGCATGGGCATCCCGACGATCCCGAACTACATCATCACCAGCGCGATCGCCGCGCCGGCGCTGCTGAAGCTCGGCGTTCCGCTGATCGTGTCACACATGTTCGTGTTCTATTTCGGGATCATGGCCGACCTGACGCCGCCGGTCGCGCTGGCTGCGTTCGCCGCGGCCTCGATCGCCAAGGCATCACCGATGAAGATCGGCTGGAAAGCGACCCACATCGCCATCGCCGGATTCGTGATTCCCTACATGGCGGTCTACGATCCGGCGCTGATGCTGCAGACGGCAAAGCCCGGGGAGAGCCTGTCGATTGTTGCCGTGCTCTACGTGGTGTTCAAAGCGCTCGTGGCGATCGGGCTGTGGGGTGGCGCAGCCGTCGGCTACCTGCGCGCGCGGCTGAACTGGCTCGAGCGCTTCGTCGCATTCGGTGCGGCTGCGCTGCTGGTCGCGGCAGTGCCCTGGACCGACCAGGCCGGATTCGTCGCGACCGCGGGATTCATCGCCTGGCACGTCTGGCGCTCACGCCGCGCGCAGCCGCCGGTGAAGGTGCCGGCGTGAGCGAGGACGGCGGCGGCCCGGCCATGCGCCTCGCCGCCCATCGCGCTTGAACGCGGTCTGCCTGCTGGTCGCGGGAGCATTGCGCGCCAGCATTCCCGCACAGGAGTTCAACGTC
Source organism: Betaproteobacteria bacterium (assembly GCA_018971195.1). Classification (GTDB taxonomy): domain Bacteria; phylum Pseudomonadota; class Gammaproteobacteria; order Burkholderiales; family Casimicrobiaceae; genus VBCG01. The sequence goes on along the minus strand of JAGXBK010000003.1, from coordinate 32,633 downwards.
GCCTGGACCCATTCGGTCGAAAAGACGCGCTGGGACGAACACTACCGGATCGATGGCGCGCGGTTGGTCCTCGATCATGCGCGCGTCCGGGGTTCGGGCGCCGGGATGGAACCGGGACCGGGCGCACGACTGCAGGACGGCTGGTGGACCTGGCGTCCGGCGTTGCCGCCGCTTGCGCAGTTGCGTCTGACGCTGTCGCCGTACACGCACGACTACGACATCTGCTGGGCGAGTCATTGCACGCCGCTGCACACGCTGGTCGGCACCGGGGACGCCGCCGGTGTCGTCGACGTCCGCGCCTGCCAGCGCCGACTCAGCCAGCGGCAAGCAGGTCCGGGGGCAGCGGTGGGCGTTTCTCCAGGGCGCTGACGTGCATTTCGAACGAGCCCATGCGGCGATCCAGAAAGTAGTTGCGCAGCGTCCTGGCAATGGTCCGGAACGCGACCTCCTCCCAGGGGATCCCGGTTTCCTCGAACAGCGCGACTTCGAGGCTTTCGGGACCCGGCGCGAAATCGAGGTCCACCAGCCGCGCGCGGAACATCATGTAGACCTGACTGATGTACGGCAGGCTGATCACCGTGTAGAGCGGCCCCAGTTCCACCCGCGCACCCGCCTCCTCCAGCGTTTCGCGCATCGCGCCCGCCGCCAGCGTCTCGCCGTTCTCGAGGAAGCCTGCGGGCAGCGTCCACAACCCGAATCGCGGCTGGATCGCGCGCCGGCACATCAGGACCTGATCCTTCCACTCGGGCAGGCAGCCGACGACGATCTTGGGGTTCTGGTAGTGGATCGTTCCACAGGCGCCGCAGACGAAACGCGGCAGCGAGTCGCCATCGGGAACCCGGAGTTCGATGCGGTCCGAGCCGCATTGGCTGCAGAATTTCATCGTTGCGAGTTCGTCGCCTGGCTGCGCACGCGTGGGCGTGATCGCGCCGGCTGCGGGTCAGAGCTTCAGCAGATGCTCGCGGTAGTAGCGCAGCTCCGCGATCGATTCGTGGACGTCGGCAAGCGCCTCGTGCTTGCCTTCCTTCGGAACGCCTTTCATCAGATCCGGCCTCCAGCGCCGCGCGAGTTCCTTCAGCGTCGACACGTCGAGATTCCGATAGTGGAACCACTCCTCCAGCGCCGGCATGTGGCGAGCGAGGAAGCGGCGGTCCTGGCAGATCGAATTGCCGCACATGGGCGATGCCTTGGCGGGCACGTGCTCCCCCAGGAACGCGAGCGCCGCCGCCTCGACCTCGGCTTCGGTTGCGGTCGACGCCTTCACCCGGTCGACCAGGCCCGAGCGGCCGTGCGTCGCCTGGTTCCAGGCATCCATCGCGTCGAGCACGACGCCGTCCTGGTGGACGACATACACCGGTGACTGCGCCACGGTCTCGAGCCGGTGGTCGGTCACGACCAGCGCCATCTCGATGATGCGGTCGGTGTCGGGCTTGAGTCCCGTCATCTCGAGGTCGATCCAGATCAGGCGATTCGCGTCTTGCGGCATGTCCCGTAGGCGTAGAATGAATGGGTCAATTTAGCACACGCCCCGGCGCGTCCGTGGCCCGGGGCACGATCGATCGGTTGTGAGCGCCGCATTCTTCACCGCTGCATTCGTTGTCGCACTGGCGTCGTCGATCGCGCTGCGCCTGTGGCTCGCGCGCCGCCAGATCTTCTACGTCCGGGCGCATCGCGACGCGACCCCGGCGGCCTTCGCGAGCAAGATCGACGTCGCGGCGCACCGCAAGGCGGCGGACTACACGGTCGCCAAGCAAGCCTTCGGCCTGATCGAGACTGCCGCCGATGCCGCGGTCCTGCTGGGACTGACGCTGGGCGGGGGCCTGGCCGGCCTGATCCGTGCCACCGAGGCGCTGTCGCTGTCCCCCGTCTTCCGCGACGTGATGCTGCTCGGCGCCGTCGCGGCAATCGGCGGCATCGCCTCGCTCCCGTTCTCCTGGTGGCGCACGTTCCGGATCGAGGAGCGCTTCGGATTCAACCACACGACGCTGCGCGTCTGGGTCACCGACATCGCCAAGGGTCTCGCCGTCGGCGTCGCGCTCGGGCTGCCGCTCGCCGTCCTGGTCCTGTGGATGATGCGGGGCGCGGGCGCCGATTGGTGGCTCTGGGTATGGCTCGCCTGGATGGGGTTCCAGCTGCTGCTGCTCGTACTCTACCCGACGGTGATCGCTCCACTCTTCAACCGCTTCTCGCCGTTGCCGCCGGGCGCCGCCCGTGATCGAATCGAGCGGCTGCTCGCACGATGCGATTTCCGTGCCGCCGGGCTGTTCGTGATCGACGGGTCGAAGCGATCGGGTCACGGCAACGCGTATTTCTCGGGTTTCGGCCCCGCCAAGCGCGTCGTATTCTTCGATACGCTGCTGGCGCGCCTGTCGCCGGAGGAGACCGAGGCGGTGCTGGCCCACGAGCTGGGGCATTTCCGCCTGCGCCACATCGCCAAGCGCATCGCATGGTCGGCGGCCCTGTCGCTCGTCCTGCTCGGGCTGCTCGCCTGGCTGATCAAGGCGGGCTGGTTCTATGCGGGGCTCGGCATCCCTGCTTCCGAGATCGCGGTCGCCATGTCGCGGCCCGGCGTCGCGCTCGCGCTGTTCATGCTCGCGCTGCCGGCGTTCACGTTCGCCCTCGCCCCTGTCGCCACTGCGTATTCGCGGCGCCACGAGTTCGAGGCCGACGCCTTTGCCGCCCGCAACGCGTCGGCCGCGGCCCTGGGGACTGCGCTCATCAAGCTCTACGAGGACAACGCGTCGACGCTGACTCCCGACCCGGTCTATTCCGCTTTCTACGATTCGCATCCGCCGGCGAGCCAGCGTGTCGAGCGCCTCATGTCGCTTGCGTCCTCCCCTGCCACCGCCTGAGGAGTCGCGATGATCATCCGCATCTGTCTCGCAGCGCTGCTCGCCGGCACCTCCGTCACTGCAGCGGCGCAGGAGCCGGCGCCGTTCGCCAGGGGCGACCCGCACAAAGGCGAGAAGCTCGTCACCAAGGATTGCGAGTCCTGCCACGCAAGCAAGTTCGGCGGGGATCCCAACGCGATCTACCTGCGCAAGGACCGCCGCGTGAAGAACGCATCGCAGCTGCTGTCGCAGGTGACGATGTGCAACACGCAGCTCAATGCCGGCTTCTTCCCCGACGACGAGAAGGACGTCGCCGCCTACCTGAACCAGCAGTACTATCACTTCAAGCCATGACGCTGCAGCCCGCATTGGCCGAACTTGCGGCGCTGCATTGCACGCCGGGTGCAGCGCGATTGCCTTCCGACGAGCTCGCGAGCGCGCTCGCGGCGCTTCCCGGCTGGTCGCCGCGCGGCGACGCCATCTCGAAAGCCCTGACTTTCGCGGATTACCACGAGACGATCGGCTTCGTGAACGCCATCGCATTCGTCGCCAACCGCGAGAACCACCATCCCGACCTGGAGGTCTCGTACAACCGCTGCGTGGTCGCGTGGTCGACGCATGATGCAGGCGGTGTGACGCGAAACGACCTGATCTGCGCCGCGAAGATCGAGCGTCTGCTCGCCGGGTGAGCGCCCGCGGCGAAGCGCCGGACGCAGGGCCCCGGCACGCGGTCGCAGGCCGTGTTTCCGGGCTCGTCGTCGCCGCCCATCGCCGGCACTACGTCGTCGACGTCGACGGCGACGGCACGATCGAGTGCGTTCTCAAGGGGCGCCGGATGACGCTCGCTTGCGGCGACCGCGTCGACGTCGAGCACAGCGCCGCAACGAGCGCCATCGTCGACGTTCTGCCCCGCCGCAATCTCTTCTACCGGTCCGATGCGTTCCGCGAAAAGCTGCTCGCCGCCAACGTCAGCCAGGTGCTGGGGGTCGTTGCGCCGGACATCCCCGTCGACGAGCACCTGCTCAACCGCTGGATCATCGCGGCGGAGACCGAGCGCTGCCGCTTCGTGCTGGTCGTGAACAAGGCGGACCTCGCCGGCTCGGAGGCCTTCGCGGCCCGCTTCGATCCCTATGCGAGACTCGGTTACCCCGTGCTGCGGGTCTCGGCGACGCAGGACGTGTCGCCGCTGCGCCCGTGGATCGCGTCCCAGCACAGCGTCGCCATTGGCCAATCCGGCATGGGCAAGTCGACATTGATCAACGCGCTGCTGCCGGACACCCAGGCGCGCATCGGCGAAATCTCGCAGGCCCTGCGCAGCGGGCGACACACGACGTCGTCGACCGCGCTCTACCGGATCGCCGGCAACGATGGCTGGATCGTCGACTCCCCCGGGATGACGGTGTTCGGCCTCGCCCACTGCACACCGTCGGCGATCGAGCACGCCTTCGTCGAGCTGCGCGATCTCGCAGGCCGGTGCCGGTTTCGCGATTGCAGGCACGACACCGAGCCCGGCTGCGCGGTGCAGGCGGCCGTGCGTGCCGGGCGGATCGCGGCACAGCGCGTCGAGCTGCTGCACGCGCTGCTGCGCGAGGCGCGATCGGCACACGACCCCGGGCGTTGATTCACGAATCCCTCGGCGGCGGCGCGCCGCCGAAGTCCGGCTACGGTGCCCAGTTCGCGAGCGACAGCAGGAACACGAGCAGCAGCCACAGCACCAGCGCTCGCCACACCAGGCCGACCGCCGAAGGCAGCAGCTCGACCTCGACGGGTTCGCCGGTGCCCACTTCCGGGCGTAACTCGGGCTCGCCGCCGATTCCTGGCACGGGTCCGCCCAGCTGCACCCCGAGTGCACCACCCCCGGTCGCCAGCACGACACCCATCGTCTCGCCGCCCAGCGCCGCGGGCCAGTGCTGCGCCTGGGTGCGCCAGCAGTCGACGGCATCCTCGAAATCCCCCACCGCCGCGAACGACAGCGCGGTGAGGCGCGCCGGCAACCAATCGAGCAGCCACAGCAGACGTCGCGCGGGGCGGCCGAAGACCTCGAGCGATCGCGCGATGACGCTGGCGTCGTCGCCGGGGATCACGCCTTTCCATTGCGCCGCGAGCAGCGCCGCCGTCCGGTACAGCACTGCGCCCGCGGGACCGGGAAGCACCACGAACCAGAACAGGACCGCGAACACCTGGCGATACGCATCCGCGAAGCCGCGCTCGATCGCGAGCCTGGCGACGTCCTGGCTCGAAAGTTCGGAGGACGACACACCCCGCCAGGCAGCGAGCGCACGACGCGCGCCGACGAGGTCGCCGCCTTTCAGCGCGACGATGATCAGCGAGATCGCGTGGCTGAAATGGCGGAATCCCATCAGCAGGTAGAGAACAACGATATCGAGCAGCAGACCGAGCAACGGCTGCGTGCGATCGAGGAGCGCCCAGGCCAGGGCGACGGCTGCCACCGGCGGGACAATGGCGATGGCGGCGGCGATGATGCCCTGCCCGCGCGTGCCGCCGTTGAAACGCTGCTCGAGTGCGCGCGCATACTCGTGAAAGCCGCGCTCGATGGCCACGCGCCATTCGAATGCCCGCCACTGCTCGAATCCAAGTGCGGCGAGGATCGCGAGCAGCTTCATCCGCGCAGGACGCCCCGCCCGGCCGGCGTCGATGCGACGGTGCCGTCGACCGCCGCCCCTGCCCGTTCGATGCGTGCCTGTTCCATATCGGGTCATTATAATTGAGCCCTGTTTTCCGACCGGCGTGCCGCGACGCCCGAGGTCCATGATGACGCGCGAAGCGATGGAGTACGACGTGGTGATCGTCGGTGGCGGACCCGCCGGCCTCGCCGCGGCGATTCGCCTCAAGCAGCTCGCCGCTGCCGCGTCGCGCGAGACCTCGGTATGCATCCTGGAAAAGGGCTCGGAGATCGGCGCCCACATCCTCTCCGGCGCCGTCATCGATCCGAAGGCACTCGACGAGCTGTTTCCCGACTGGAAAGCGCGGGGAGCCCCGTTGAGCACCCCGGTCACCGAGGACCGCTTTCTCGTCCTGACCGAGCGCAGGGCCTGGCGCATCCCCAACTGGACGCTGCCACCGCTGATGGGCAATCACGGCAACTACATCGCGAGCCTCGGCAACGTCTGCCGCTGGCTCGCCGGCCAGGCCGAGCAGCTCGGCGTCGAGATCTATCCCGGATTCCCCGCGTCCGAAGTGCTGTACGACGAGGCGGGTGCAGTGGCGGGTGTAGCGACCGGCGACATGGGCATCGCCCGGGACGGATCGCACAAGGCTGATTACCAGCCCGGAATGGAGCTGCATGCGCGCTACACGCTGTTCGCGGAAGGCTGCCGGGGCTCGCTGTCGCAGGACCTGATGCGCAGGTTCAACCTCCGCGACGACGTCGATCCGCAGAAATACGGCATCGGCATCAAGGAACTGTGGCAGGTCGCGCCGCAATGCCACCAGCGGGGCCTGGTGATGCACAGCCAGGGGTGGCCGCTCGACGACGCAACCGGCGGCGGCTCGTTCGCCTATCATTTCGACGACAACCTGGTCGCCGTCGGCTTCGTCGTCCACCTGAACTACGCGAATCCGCAACTGTCGCCCTACGACGAGTTCCAGCGCTTCAAGCTGCATCCTGCCATCCGCCCGATGTTCGAAGGGGGCCGACGCATCGGCTACGGCGCGCGCGCGATCAACGAGGGCGGATTGCAGTCGGTGCCGAAGCTCTGCTTCCCCGGGGGTGCGCTGGTCGGCTGTGCCGCGGGTTTCGTCAATCTCCCGCGGATCAAGGGTTCGCACAACGCGATGAAGACCGGGATGCTCGCCGCCGAGTCGGCGTTCGCCGCGCTGTGCGCCGACCGCTCGCGCGACGAGCTCGCCGACTACGCGTCGTCGTGGCGCTCGTCTTGGGTCTACGAAGACCTGTACAAGGTGCGCAACGTCAAGCCCGGGCTGCGCTGGGGTCTGTGGGCCGGAACCCTGCACGGCGGGGTCCACATGTGGCTGAACGACCTCGGCCTGGGAAAGCTCGTGCCCTGGACCCTGCGCCACGGCAAACCCGACAACGAGGCGCTGCGCCCGGCTGCGGAAATGCCTCCGATCCGCTACCCGAAATACGATGGTGTCGTCACCTTCGACCGGATGTCGTCGGTGTATCTGTCGAACACCAATCACGTCGAGGATCAGCCGGTGCACCTGAAGCTGCGCGACCCGGCGATACCCGTCGACGTGAACCTGCGGATCTACGACGGTCCCGAGGCGCGCTATTGCCCCGCAGGCGTCTACGAATTCGTCGTCGAGCAGGCCGGCGCCGTGGAAGACTCCGCCGCGCGCCCGCCGTCGGAACCGGCGCGTCGCCTGCAGATCAACGCGCAGAACTGCGTCCACTGCAAGACCTGCGACATCAAGGATCCGCGGCAGAACATCCACTGGGTCACGCCCGAGGGCGGGGGCGGACCGAACTACAGCGGCATGTGATGCGATGCACGGATCCGCGCCTTCCGGCGCGCGTCCGATCGTGCGATCCAGGAGCTGCGGTCGCGGCGCGCAGGCGCCGACGCGCCCTAGGCAGCGATCCAGGCCGCGCCGCGTACGCCGCTGGAATCGCCGTGCACGTTGCGCAGGAGCCGCGTGTCCACGCGATCCGAGAACACCCACCGGCCCCACAGTCGTGGCACCGACTCGTACCAGCGATCGACATTGGAAAGACCGCCGCCCAGCACGATGACGCCGGGATCGAGAATGTTGATGAGGTGGGCGAGCGACCTCGCGAGCCGCAACTCGTAGCGCGCGAGCGTCGCCTCGCAGGCGCGATCGCCGGCGGCGGCGCGCGCGACGATGTCCTTCGCCGTCGGCTTAGCAGCCGGCAGCACCCCGGCGTGGTCGCGGACGAGACCCGGTCCGGAAAGCCAGGTCTCGATGCAGCCGCGGCGTCCGCAGAAACATTCCGGGCCCGGGCATTCGCCGTCGGTCGGCCAGGGAAGCGCATTGTGGCCCCATTCGCCGGCGATGCCGTTCGGTCCGTCGACCAGCTCCCCGCGGATCACCACACCACCGCCGACACCGGTTCCGAGGATTGCCCCGAACACGATGTCGGCATCGCATCCCGCGCCGTCGGTCGCCTCGGAAAGCGCGAAGCAGTTCGCGTCGTTGGCAATCGCTACCGTACGTCCGAGTCGAGACTCGAGATCGCGCTTGATCGGCATGCCGTTCAAGCACTCCGAATTGGATCCGCGCAGCAACCCGGTTGCACGCGACACCGAGCCGGGCGTGCCGATACCCACGCGGGCAGTGCCGGGGGCGAAGCCGCAGGCGCGCTCGGCGTCGGCGACCAGCGTCGCGACCAGGTCGAGCGTCGCGAGATAGTCGTTCGGCGGCGTCGGCTCGCGCCTGCGCAGCCGCTCGCGGCCGTCCGCGTCGAGCGCGATCACCTCGGTCTTGGTGCCGCCCAGGTCGACCCCGATCCGCAGGCTCCCGCCGCCCGCGCGCCGCGCGCCGGTGGCGAGATCGAACACCTCGGCCCCGTGCGACGGAGCTGTAGGAGACTTGACGACCATGATCGCGCGAAAGCTCCCGCGTGGTTCAGGTTGACGTCCCTGCGGCCATGCCCAATATTACCGCCACGCCTGATCGCGCAACTGCGCCGTCCGCGATAGAGTTTCAGGCTTTTGCCGGAGGTTCCGATGACCACGATGGCTTGCGCCGACATCCTTGCCGGCCGCGCGCCCGCCGACCGCCCCGTTACCCTCAGGGGCTGGGTGCGAACCCGTCGCGATTCGAAGGCAGGCATATCGTTCGTGCACGTTTCGGACGGATCGGCCTTCCATCCGGTGCAGATCGTCGCGCCGAGCGCATTGCCGAATTACGCGAGCGAGGTGCTCCATCTCACGGCCGGCTGTGCGGTCGAGGCGACCGGCAGCGTCGTGCCCTCGCCTGCCAGGGGCCAGCCTTTCGAAATGCAGGCGGCGGAGATCCGCGTCGTCGGCTGGGTCGAGGATCCGGATTCGTACCCGATCCAGCCCAAGCCGCATACCCTCGAGTTCCTGCGCGAGGTCGCGCACCTGCGGCCGCGGACCAACGTCATCGGCGCCGTGACGCGCGTGCGCCATACGGTCGCCCAGGCGATCCACCGGTTCTTCAGCGACAACGGCTTCTTCTGGGTCAACACGCCGATCATCACGGCGTCCGACGCCGAAGGTGCTGGCGAGCTGTTCCGGGTGTCGACCCTCGATCTGATGAATCTGCCGCGAGGGCCGGACGGCGGCATCGACTTTGGCGCCGACTTCTTCGGACGCGAAGCCTTCCTGACGGTGTCCGGGCAGCTGAACGTCGAGACCTATTGCATGGCGATGTCGAAGGTCTACACGTTCGGCCCGACGTTTCGCGCCGAGAACTCGAACACCAGCCGGCATCTCGCCGAGTTCTGGATGATCGAGCCCGAGATCGCCTTCGCCGACCTCGCCGACAACGCGACGCTGGCCGAGGCGTTGCTGAAGCACACGTTCCGGGCCGTGCTGACCGAGCGCGCCGACGACATGGCTTTCTTCGACGAGCGCATCGAGAAGGGACTGATCGCAAAGCTCCAGAGCATCGTCGATTCGGAATTCGCGCGCATGGATTATTCGGAGGCGGTCGGCATCCTCGAGCGCGCGAAGCAGAAATTCGAGTTTCCGGTCACCTGGGGGATCGACCTGCAATCGGAGCACGAGCGCTACCTGTCGGAGACGCACGTCGGCAAGCCGGTGATCGTGATGAATTACCCGAAGGCCATCAAGGCGTTCTACATGCGCGTCAACGACGATGGCAGGACCGTCGCGGCGATGGACGTGCTCGCGCCGGGGATCGGCGAGATCATCGGCGGCAGCCAGCGCGAGGAGCGCCTCGAGGTCTTCGATGCGCGCCTGGCCGAAGCGGGGCTCGACGTCGCGCATTACGGCTGGTATCGGGACCTGCGCCGCTACGGCAGCGTGCCTCACGCCGGATTCGGGCTTGGCTTCGAGCGCACGATCGCCTACGTGACGGGTCTCGCCAATGTACGGGACGTCATTCCATTTCCGAGGACTCCCGGCAATGCCCGTTACTGACTGCGGGCTCGCGCACCGACGCCCCGCCGCACTGCCCGGCCGTCGCCCGCGCTCAGCGCAGGCCGTGACCGTTGAACCAGAATTCCTGCAGGCCCACGAGGTCGCGGTGGACGTCGGGCGGGAATCCCGCGCGCCCGCCGCGGCGATCGCCGAGGAGATCCTCGAATAACAGCGGGCAGGCGCCGTGGTCGGTCCATTGCGCCGCGATCAGGTTGACGATTCTCGGATAGCGGCTCGCCAGCGCGTTCGGACGCACGTCGGCCGGAAGACTATCGATCCACTTGCGGGCCGAAGGGAGAAGGTAGTTCGCAGGTGCGGCCTTGCGCGCGTCCAGCCATTCGTCGCTGGCGGCTGCAGCCGAGGCCGCAGTCGCGCCCGGCCCGTCGCCCGCCGCACGCTTCTGGAAAACGTCGTTGAAGTCCTTCCAACCTCGACGTCCGCCGTAGATCGACATGACCCGCTCCCTTTGGCTGCCGTGGGCGGTCGCCCGCATCGTGACGAACAGCCCGCCGCGAACGGATCAAGGATACCCCGCACCCGATGCGCGGGCAACGCGACCGGGAATCGGCGATCGACGCGGGGCCACCCGGATCACCCGGCCTGCAGGATTCCGAGCGCGCGGCCCGCGGCGGCGAACGCCTCCATCGATCGGTCGAGTTGCCCGCGCGTGTGCGCGGCCGAGACCTGCACGCGCACGCGGGCCTGTCCCAGCGGAACGACCGGGTGGAAGAAGCCCGTTACCAGCACGCCGGACCGATAGAGGCTATCCGCGAGTTGCTGCGCGAGCGGCGCATCGAACACCATCACCGGAATGATCGGGTGCGTGCCGGGCTTGAGCGTGTATCCCATTTTCGCCAGCGCAGCGCGCACGTGGACCGCGTTGTCGAACAGGCGGTCCCGCAGCGAGCTCGACGCGGTCAGCCGATCGAGGACGTGCAGCGACGTCCCGACAATCACCGGCGCCAGGCTGTTGGAGAAGAGATAAGGCCGCGACCGCTGCCGAAGCATGTCGATCAGCGTCTTGCGCCCTGCCGTGAAACCTCCCATCGCGCCGCCGAGCGCCTTGCCCAGCGTGCCGGTGACAATGTCGACGCGCTCCATCACCCCATGATGCTCGTGCGTTCCACGGCCGGTCCTGCCCATGAATCCGGTCGCGTGGCTGTCGTCGATCATCACCAGCGCGTCGTGGCGATCGGCGAGGTCGCAGATCGCGTCCAGACGCGCAATGGTCCCGTCCATCGAGAACACGCCGTCGGTCGCGATGATCCGAAACCGGCACGAGGCGGCGTCACGCAGCTTCGCCTCGAGATCCGCCATGTCGTCGTGAGCATACCGGAACCGCCGCGCGCGACACAGCCGGATGCCGTCGATGATCGACGCATGGTTCAGCTCGTCGGAGACGACCGCGTCGCGGTCATCGAGCAGGCACTCGAAGAGCCCCCCGTTGGCATCGAACGCGGCGGCATAGAGGATGGCATCCTCGGTTCCCAGGAACTCGGCGAGCCGCTTCTCCAGGGCCCTGTGGATGCTCTGGGTCCCGCAGATGAAGCGCACCGACGACATGCCGTAGCCGAAGGCCTTCAGCGTCTCGATTCCGGCCTCGACCAGTTCATCGTCTCCGGAGAGCCCGAGGTAGTTGTTCGAGCAGAGATTGATCCGCAGGACGCCGTCGTCGCCCATCACTTCGGGCCCCTGTCGCGACAGCAGGACGCGCTCGGTCTTGTACAGGCCGCTGGCACGTGCCTGGTCGAGCTGGCGCTCCAGCTCGGCATAGAACGACGAACGATCCCGGGTCGGCATGCGGGGAGCGCGACGGACGAGGTCAGAACTGCTCGGTCGCGAGCGCCAGCGCGCTGGCGCTGCCGTCGGCCATCGCGTGCGCACAGGCCGCAGCCTGCGGCAGCACCGCCTCGGCGTAATAGCGTGCGGTCGCGAGCTTGGCGCTCCAGAACGCGGCGTCGCCGCTGCGGTCGCGCAGGCGGTCCGCGGCGATCAGCGCCGCGCGCGCCAGTTGCCATGCGCCGGCGGTCAGGCCCCACAGCTCGAGATACGGCACCGCTCCGGCATGGGCGATGCGGGTGTCCGTGCCGTAGCTCGTCACCACCCAGTCGATGGCGCCCTCCAGCGCGCGGCAGGCCGCGCCCAGGCGCGGGCCGATCGCCTGCAGCGACGGGTCTGCGGCGGACGCGCAATCGGCGGCGACCTGCGCGATCTGCTTCGCCACGGACCGCGCGACCGCACCGCCGTCGCGGGCCGTCTTGCGCCCGATCAGGTCGTTGGCCTGGATGCCGGTCGTCCCTTCGTAGATGGTAATGATCCGCGCGTCACGGCAATGCTGCGCCGCCCCGGTTTCCTCGATGAAACCCATGCCGCCATGCACCTGGACACCGAGGTAGGTGACCTCCTGCGCGACCTCGGTGCACCAACCCTTGACGATCGGGATCATGAAGTCGACGAACGCCTGGTGCTCATTGCGCAGCTTCGCGCTCGGCGCGTGCCGGGCGTTGTCCAGGGCCGCGGCGGTCACGTACCCGATCGCACGCATCGCCTCGGTGTACGCGCGCATGGTCATCAGCATGCGGCGGACGTCCGGATGCTCGATGATCGGCGCCTCTTGCGCCCCGCGCTCCGCGCCGACCGGCCTGCCCTGGACCCGCTCGCGGGCGTAGGCGACCGCGCGCTGGTACGCACGCTCGGAGAGCCCCACGCCTTCCATGCCCACCGAGAATCGCGCCAGGTTCATCATGACGAACATGTACTCGAGGCCGCGATTCTCCTCGCCGACCAGATAGCCCACGGCGCCGCCATGGTCACCATAGGCGAGCACCGCGGTCGGGCTCGCATGGATGCCGAGCTTGTGCTCGAGCGAGACGCAGCGCACGTCGTTGCGATCCCCGAGCGAGCCATCGGCATTCAGCAGCACCTTCGGCACGATGAACAGCGAGATGCCCTTGACCCCTTCGGGGGCGTCGGGCGTGCGTGCCAGCACGAGGTGGATGATGTTCTCGGTGTAGTCGTGCTCGCCGAAGGTGATGAAGATCTTCTGTCCGTGGATCCGGTAGCTGCCGTCGGCCTGCGGAAGCGCCCGGGTGCGGACCGCGGCCAGGTCGGAGCCTGCTTGCGGCTCGGTCAGGTTCATCGTGCCCGTCCACTTGCCCGAGACCATCGCCGGCAGGTACCGGGCCTTCTGCTCGGCGTTGCCGCAGAGCTCGATGGCGTCGATCGCCCCCTGCGTCAGCAGCGGGCACAGGTCGAATGCCATGTTCGATGCGTGCCACATCTCCTCGACCGCGGTGGCGACGACTTGCGGCAGGCCCTGCCCGCCGAACTCGACGGCCTTGGTGAGGCCGTTCCAGCCGTTCGCGGCATACCGCGAATATGCGTCGCGGAAACCCGCCGGCGTGCGCACCGAGCCGTCGGGCAGCAGCGTTGCGCCTTCCCGGTCGCCGCTGGCATTGAGCGGATCCAGGACCTCGGTCGCGAACCTGCCAGCTTCCTCGAGGATCGCCGCGACGGTATCGGGCGTGGCGTCCTCGAACCCCGGCAGCGTCGCAACCTGCGACAGGCCCGCGAGGTCGTGCAGCACGAACTGCATGTCGGCGAGGGGCGCGTGGTAGGTGCTCATGGCGATTCGCGGCGAGTGGCGACGGCAATAGCGTAACGCATCGCGCTGCGCGATGCCTGCAGGCGGCATTCCCGCGCCGCGGCCACGGCGCTCCTAGGCCGACAGTTCGCGGGTCAGCGCCGGAATGATCTCGAAGAGATCACCGACCAGGCCGTAATCGGCGATCTGGAAGATCGGCGCCTCGGCATCCTTGTTGATCGCGACGATGACCTTGCTGTCCTTCATTCCCGCGAGATGCTGGATCGCCCCCGAAATGCCGACGGCCACGTAGAGATCCGGCGCGACGATCTTGCCCGTCTGGCCCACCTGGTAATCGTTGGGAACGAAGCCCGCATCGACCGCGGCGCGCGACGCGCCGATGGCCGCGTTCAACCTGTCGGCGAGCGCCTCCAGCAGGCGGAAGTTCTCGCCGCTGCCCATGCCGCGCCCGCCCGACACGACGATGCGCGCACTGGTGAGCTCCGGCCGCTCGGACTTCGAGAATTCCTGGCCGGTGACCTTCGACGTCCGGATCTCCGGCCCCGCGGGGATCTCCTCGATCACCGCGCTTCCTCCGGTCGCCGGCGCGGCATCGAATGCCGTCGTGCGCACCGTGATCACCTTGATCGGATCCATCGACCGCACCGTCGCGAACGCATTCCCGGCGTAGATCGGGCGCACGAAGGTGTCCGGCGCCTCGATGCCGGTGATGTCCGAGATCTGCGCGACATCCAGCGTGGCCGCGATGCGCGGCGCCACGTTCTTGCCGAAGCTCGTTGCCGCCGCCAGCACATGCGTATAGCCGCCGCGCGCGACCACTGCCAGCGTCGTCGCAGCGACGTTCTCGGCGGTAGGCTGCCGCAGATGGTCCGCGTCGACGTGGAGCACCCGGCCCACGCCCGCGATCGCAGCGGCTGCCGCGACCGCGGCACCGGCGTCGCCGCCCGCCACGAGGACATGGATGTCGTCGCCGAGCTTTCGCGCCGCCGTGATCGCGTGCAGGGTGGCCGACTTGAGCGACGCGTTGTCGTGCTCCGCGATGACGAGAATGGACATCGGTAACCTCTCTGCAGCGATCCGGACGGGTCCGCCCTAGGACAGAATCTTGGCCTCGTTGCGCAGCTTGGCAACCAGCTCCTTGACATCGGCGACACGACCTCCACCCTTGCGCTTCGCGGGCTCGGTCACCTTGACGGTCACGAGCCTCGGGGCCACGTCGACCCCCAGCGCCTCGGGGGCCAGCGTGTCGAGCGGCTTCTTCTTCGCCTTCATGATGTTCGGGAGCGTCGCGTAACGCGGCTCGTTGAGGCGAAGATCGGTCGTCACCACCGCGGGCAGCGCGACCTCGACCGTCTCGAGGCCGCCGTCGACCTCGCGCTTCACCGTCGCGGTGGCGCCCGCGACGTCGACTTTCGACGCGAAGGTGGCCTGCGGCCAGTCGAGCAGCGCGGCGAGCATCTGGCCGGTCTGGTTCGCATCGTCGTCGATCGCCTGCTTGCCGAGAAGGACGATCTGCGGCAGTTCCTTCTGCACGAGCGCGCGCAGCAGCTTCGCCACCGCCAGCGGCTGCAGCTCGACGTCCGTCAGGACCAGGATCGCTCGATCGGCGCCGAGTGCGAGCGCCGTGCGCAGCGTTTCCTGGCACGCCGCGCCGCCGCACGACACCGCGATGACCTCGGTGGCGATGCCTTTCTCCTTCAGCCGTATCGCCTCTTCCACGGCGATCTCGTCGAACGGGTTCATCGACATCTTTACATTTGCGGTCTCGACGCCGGTGCCGTCGGGCCGGACCCGGACCTTGACGTTGAAGTCGATGACGCGCTTGACGGAAACGAGAATCTTCATGCCAGGATGAACTCGGATGTTCGGGAACAGCAATTCTAGATGGGATCTGCAACCGTTGGCGCAGATTCGTTCGGGTCACGGTCGATGGATCTGCCCGACGCGGTCAGCCGGTATCGGCCTGATAGATCTCCAGCGTCCAGAAGCCGCGCGAGCGGATCGTCTCGAATTCTATCAATCCTGCGCTGCGCAATTCTTCGAGTCGGCGCATGTTGTCCTTGAGTCTGGGATTGAACGGAATCCGCTTGGTCGTCACAAGCGTCAGCCGGTCGTTGTAAACCTCACGAGCGACTTCGAGGATGCGCGAACGGCGCGACAGACTGAGCACCGGAAACAGCAGGCAACCCTGGGGATTCAGATAGTCTCGGGCCTGACGAAGAATTTCGACCGTGTACCGCGTGCCGTCCTCACCCCCGGAGGGGACTCCGGGAGGAAACCACGCACTCAAGCGTGCTACGTCCTCGGCGACCCCCGAGACATCGTCGACGATCATGTCGAACTTCAATCCCTGCACGGGCTCGAAGAGGTTGCCATGCAGGAACGAGATCCTGTCAGCAACGTGATTGAGCTCGGCATTGGCGAGCGCGAGCGCGCACGCCTGAGGCATTATGTCCGTGGCATAGACCTGTCCAGCACCGGCCAATGCCAACCCGATCGCGATCGGGCCGATTCCACATCCGAGGTCGAGTATCGTGCGATTCTCGATATTCGCGCTCTGGAGATGGTCTGTCAGCAGGGTGGTGGTGAGGGTCGGCCTGAACAGATGCGGATCAGTACGCAGCAGGACTTTCTTGCCAGCGACGTCAGAACGAATGATTTCCAAGGGCATCGCTAATGTTTGCAATCGCCTACGTCCTAGCTGAGTGATCCGAGCGGCCCGCCCTGGGCCTCGCTGGTCTAGACCTGGAAAGCGTCCGACAATCAGCATCCGACTTACCTGCATGGGCATTGAGCGTTCCCGCAATTGCGCAAAACGGCGGGGACAGTTGGACGAATCTCCGATAAATCAAGCTGCGAGCATACCAGCAGTCCCCACTTCGAGCCCAGAACAATGAACGTTCACGAGCCGCATCCGGGAACTCGAGTCAGCCATTTATCAATGCATTAGACTTGTGTTTTGAACCCATTCCTACGACGGTCGACGATGAAGTGCTATCGAGTGGCACATAACTTGCTATAAGCAATAGCAATGACTCGTCTGTTTCGCGAAAAAATGAATTTTTTGCACCGCCTAAGGGTGCGCTTGGCCGAGCGCCCAGACTCGGAGCACGAGCAGGCTTTGCTGCGCATTGCCATCGTGGGTATGTTCCTCGCCTACATGGCGGGTGCGCATGGATGGCCCGGGAACTGGTCGGCGCACGACGCGCGCGTTGTCGCGATCCTCGCAGCTTTCCTGGCAGCGGCGACTGCAATCTTCGTGGCGATTTGCATTCGCCCTGCGGCCAACGTTCCCCGCCGCTTGTTCGGCATGCTCGCGGACACCGTGGGATGCACTTGGTACATGTGGGTCACGGGCGATTACGGATTCTTCGTGATTGGCGTGTATCTCTTCATTACCTTCGGGAACGGTTTCCGCTACGGCAGGAAATACCTGTTCGGCTGCCAAGCCCTGTGCCTCACTGGTCTGATTGCCGTACTCGCGTTTTCCCCGTACTGGCAGAACCATCGGATTGCTGGGCTAGGCCTGCTGACGGCCCTTGTCGTGCTGCCGCTTTACGTCTCGACGCTCCTGAATCGTATTCAAGAAGCCTTGGCGCATGCGGAAGAGGCCAACCTGGCCAAGACCTCGTTCCTGGCGAACATGAGCCACGAAATGCGTACGCCGTTGAACGGGATCGTCGGGCTCGTCGATCTGCTCAAGGTGACGCCGCTGACGACGCAGCAAGGCGAGCTCGTTTCGTTGCTGCGCCATTCGATCTCGGTCCTGAGATCGCTGGTCGACGACGTGCTGGACATCAGCAAGATCGAGGCCGGGCGACTGACGCTCGAGGTGGCGCCGTTCGATCTGCACGCGTCGATCAACGGGCTGGTGCAGCTCCTTCGCCCGCACGCAGGCTCGAAGGGCATCGCGCTGCATGCGGTCGTCGACCCGGCGCTCGAGTTCCGGTTGAAGGGCGACTCGCACCATCTGCGGCAGGTCCTGCTCAACCTGCTCGGCAATGCGATCAAGTTCACCGAGCGCGGCGAAGTCTCGCTGATCGTGAGCCAGAAGCTGGAGACGCCGGAAGCGGTGACAGCACGGTTCGAAGTGAAGGACACCGGGATCGGGATCGCGCCGGAAGCGATCTCCAAGATCTTCGAGCGCTTCGTTCAGGCGGACCAGTCCACCACGCGCAAATACGGCGGGACCGGGCTCGGCACGACGATCGCCAAGCAGCTGGTCGAGCTGATGGGAGGAACCATCGGCGTCGAGAGCACGCTCGGCCAGGGAAGCACCTTCTGGCTGGAGCTTCCGTTCCTGAAGGACGCGGGACACCAGGAAGCATCCCCGTCCACAGCGACGGTGCCCGACGAGGACATCGGGCCTGCGGCCGGCGACGAAATCACCCTGGTGATGGCGAGCGGCGCGCTGGCCCAGATCACGTCCACGCTGCGCGCGATCGGCGAACGCTATGAGATCGTCACGCCGATGACGCCGCTGGGGGCGCGGGTGGATGCCCTGGTCAATTCCGGCATCAAGATCCGGGCGATCGTCGCCGCCTGCGACGTCGACCAGGCATGCTCGGCCTTCGCCGTTGCCGCCCAGCGCCTGCACGACAGGAACGTCGCCTTCGTCTACATCGCCAACGGCGAGCTCTCGGTCGTGGACAGGGCCCGGGTCAACAGCATTACGGGCGCATTTGCATTCGAATATCCGTCAGCCAGGCTGCTGGCGAATGCCATTCACTCGGTCACGGTCGGCGACGAGCAAGCCACCGCGGGCGCCGGCGACCTCTCTTTCGTGTTGAAGCGCCAGCGCCTGGCGCTGAAGGTGCTCGTCGCGGAGGACAATCCGACCAACCAGAAGATCATCTGCCAGCTGCTCGAGAGCGCCGGCCACCACGTGATCCTGGCCTCCGATGGCGAGGAGGCGCTGGATCTCTACGAGCTCGAGCAGCCCGACCTCGCGATTCTGGATTTCAACATGCCGGAGCGCTCCGGCGTCGAGGTGATCCAGGCGATACGGACGATGGAGCCGGCAAACGCCAGAATGCCCGCGCTGATACTTTCGGCTTCGGTCACCACCGAGGCGCGCGACCGCGCCAAGCGGGCCGGCGCCGACGAGTTCATGGGCAAGCCTTTCGACGCCGCGACCCTCGTCGCCGAAATCGACCGCCTGGGCAAGCGCAGCGAACGCGCGAAGAAGGGTGCCACCGCCCATCCGCCGGTGCCGCTGCGTGAGGGGCCGCGGCCTTCGAAGCCTCAGAACTCGGGCGTTTCCTCGAGACCGGACCTGCCGTCGAAGGCGTCGAAGCGGTCGAGGGGCACGATTGCCGAGAGCGACGCTGCCCTGGTCGATCCCGCGCGCATCGCCCAGCTCGAGGACATCGGGCGCGATCCGTCGTTTCTCATCGAGCTCATCCGTGGATTCGCCGGTGACGTCGACGGGATAATCGCGAAGACGCGCCAGGCGATCGCGACCGCGACGATCGGCGACATCCCCGACCTGATGCACACGCTGAAGGGCGCGGCCGTCGGCGTCGGGGCCAGGAAGCTCGCGACGCTCGCAGTCGACCTCGAGACTGCACCGGAGTCGAGGTCGAGCGAGGAACTCGCGAACAAGCTGGAGGCGATATCGGCCTGCTTCGCGTCAACGTCGGCTTGCCTGAACAACTACATCCAGGCCGGCCACCCCGCGTCGCTGTGACGCGGGGAAGCTTCGCTAGCCGTTGATGACCTGCGGCGACGACGGATAGAGCTCGTCGACGAACTCGTCTTCGACCGTCGAAGTCAGCAGCTTCTCCTGCGCGCGCACCAGGCGCGCCATCATGCGCAGGTCACGGTTTTCCAGCCGCATCGCCGCGTCGACCCAGACGTCGACGATCGCGGTCATTTCGGCATGCGTCACCGGCTGGAATTCCCTCTTCGCAAGGGACATCGCACGATAGGTGTTGCGCTTGCGCTGGCGCGCCTTGATGAGTCCGCGCACGGTCTCGAGTCCGGCACCCTCTTCTGCGAGGTGATCGACCACGCCGAGGTCGTACATCTCCTTGGCGCTGAACACCTGGCCGCTCATGACGATGTCTTCGGCCTTCCGGAGCCCGACCTTCCTGCCCAGCAGCGAAAGCGCGCCCATGCCGGGGAACATGTTGAAGAGCACCTCGGGGAACGACATCGTCGCCGAACGCTCGGCCACGAACACGTCGCTCGACAACGCGCATTCGAAGCCGCCGCCGAACGCCTTGCCCTGGACCAGCGAAAACGTCGCCACATCGGCCCCGAACCCGGTCAGGCGCCGATGCATGTTGTCGACGCACAGCTTCCCGTAGTACGCAAGCGACTCGCGATCCTTGCGCAGGATCGCCTGAATGAACATCGAGAGATCTCCGCCCAGGTTGAAGACGCCGGCGATGCGACTGCCGAATACTGCGTTCTCGACCTTGCATTGCTCGCCGTCGTGGACGATCCAACCCTGGTGCCGTTGCAGCCTGCTTTCGAACGCGGCGACCTCCTCGAGGAAGGCGGCGTTGAAGCATGGACGCGGCGAAGGCTTCATCCACCAATAAAGCGTCAGCGTCGCGCGGTCATATTCGACATCGATCTGACGGAGCGAATTCGTGTTGGCGAATGCGGGAAGCTCGGCGACGGCGCTCATGTAATCCCCCAAAAATACGACCCAATCGAAGCTCGACGACCTGCGGCAAAAACTGCCGCTTGGCGGCACGTGTGTAATCTACATCAAAATTGCATGGACCACACAAGGCCACGCGTCAATCCTGGCCACGAAACCGATGCGCGTTGCGAAAAGGCATAGGGTGTCGGCGCTTGGGCCGCGCACTGCGTTTGATTTCGCATACGACGATCCGCGCCGCAGTCGGAGCACTTAGATCGGATTGTCGTCTACATTGTGTTTACGAACCCAGGACCGGATCCGGGCCGGTGGCGGGCGCGAATGGCGCCGGTGGGTTATCCGAGGCGACCCCACCGGCCGCCGGCAAACCCCTCGATCGGCCTGAAGCTCGCCTTGTAGGCCATCTTGTGGCTCTGCTCAATCCAGTACCCAAGATATAGATAGGCCAGGCCCAGTTGGCGGCAGCGGGCGATCTGCCACAGGATGCTCAGGGTGCCGTAGCTGGCGGTCGCAGGTTCTGGGTCGAAGAACGTGTAGACCGACGAAAGCCCGTCATCCAGCTTGTCGACCAGGCTCACGATCCGCAGGCCCCGATCGTCGCGGAACTCGTAGAGTTCGGTCGCGACATTGCTGTGAAGCAGGAAATGCTGATACTGCTCGCGGCTGTCCTGATCCATCCCGCCCCCAGGGTGGCGGACGCGTTGGTATTTCAGATAAAGCTCGTAATGGACAGGATCGTACGCTAATTCGCGCCTAATTACCGCCATCTTAACGCTATCTCGCCAGGCACGGCGCTGGCTGCGCGTGGGCTGGAATTCCTTGACCGGCACCCGCACCGGAACGCATGCACGGCAGTGGTCGCAATAGGGCCGGTAGGTGAACGCGCCGCTGCGCCTGAATCCGAAGCGGACGAGCTCGCTGTAGACCCGCGCGTCGATCAAATGACTTGGCGTCGCGACCTGGGAGCGCGCAGCGCGGTCGGGCAGGTAGCTGCAGGGATAGGGCGCCGTCGCGTAGAACTGCAGCGTCGCCAGTGGGAGGTCGTTGAGCTTGCTCACCCGATGTCCGCGAGTGGCCCGGATCGCCAGCCATCCGGAGCCGCGGTGGAGTGTATCAATTCGCGGAGGTGGCGCGCAAAGCGCTTCCGGGGAATCGGTCGCGCGCCCAGCGACGCGAGGTGCCCTGTCTCCTGCTGGCAATCGATCAGCGGAACGTCGAGCTGCCGCAACTGCGCGACGAGGGCCGCCAAGGCGACCTTCGAGGCGTCGGTCGCGCGCGCGAACATGGACTCGCCGAAAAACACCTTTCCGAGCGCAACGCCGTAAAGCCCGCCCGCGAGCTCGTCGCCGCGCCAGGCCTCCACCGAATGCGCGTAGCCGAGCCGGTGCAGGCGCCGGTAGGCATCGACCATCGCTGTCGTGATCCACGTTCCGCCGCCCTGTCCGCGGGGAACGTTCGCGCAGGCGTCGATGACGGCGTCGAATGCGG
Organism: Betaproteobacteria bacterium; assembly: GCA_018971195.1. GTDB lineage: Bacteria > Pseudomonadota > Gammaproteobacteria > Burkholderiales > Casimicrobiaceae > VBCG01. The sequence goes on along the minus strand of JAGXBK010000003.1, from coordinate 11,024 downwards.
TGTCGCTGCGCAGGTCGAATTCATGCCGCCGGATCCTCTTCGCGAGCGAATGCGAGACGCGGAATTCTTCGACGTGCAACACCATCCTCGGATCCGGACTCCACCAGAGGATCGGCTGGCCGTCGCTGTACCAGGGAAATATCCCGTGACGATACGCGTCGACGAGCCGGGCCGGCGAAAGGTCGCCGCCCGCTGCGAGCAGTCCGTCGGGGTCGGTCAGCGCGGCCTCGATCGGCGGGAACGGCGTCGCCGCGTCGAGCCACGGGATCACTGGACCCTCCGCAGGCCGCCGTGCCACGTCCGCGACACGGGGGTATGCCCCGGCTGTCGCCGAGCGGATCCGGGTCCCGGCAGCGGAGGCGTCATGCGCGCGATGCGGTTCATCCGGGGCGGATGCTACCTGCGCCGGTAGCCCGCGTCGACCGCCGCATCGGGCATGAGGATAGAATCGCGGTCCATCGCCCCCGTAGCTCAGTGGATAGAGCACGCCCCTCCTAAGGGCGGGGTCGCACGTTCGATTCGTGCCGGGGGCGCCATCGCCGATGCTCGCTATCCACCATCGAATCCGACCGCTCGACCCGCGCGCGCACGTCTTCGAGGTGTGCTGCACCGTCGATGCGCCCGACCCCGCGGGACAGCGCTTCCGGCTTCCCGCCTGGATCCCCGGCAGCTACCTGATCCGGGAGTTCTCGCGCCAGTTCGTCGCGGTACGCGCCGAGGCCGCAGGGCGCCCGGTGGCGATCCGCAAGGAGGCGAAGGATCGCTGGCGCGCCGATCCCACGCAAGCGCCGCTCACCGTCATCGCCACGGTCCATGCGTTCGACGTGTCGGTGCGCACCGCCTACCTCGATGCGACGCGCGGCTATTTCAACGGCGCCTGCGTATTCCTCTGTCCCGAAGGCTTCGAGGCTGCGCCCTGCACGGTCGACATTCTTCCGCCCGAAGGCCCGGAATTCGCGCACTGGCGAGTCGCGACGACCCTGCCCTCCGGCGGGGCGCCGCCGCAGGGTTTCGGCCGCTATCGCGCGGCCGATTACGACGAGCTGATCGATCACCCGGTCGAGCTCGGCGAGTTCATGCTCGCGAGCTTTGCGGCCGGCGCAGTCCCGCACCAGGTCGCGCTCACTGGTCGCCACGATGCCGACCTGAAACGCATAACGCGCGACCTCGGCCGCGTCTGCCAATGGCATAACGACCTCTTCGGCGGCAGGCCCGCGAGCCGTGCCCCTTTCGACCGCTACCTGTTCCTGGTCACCGTTCTGGGCAGTGGCCACGGGGGCCTGGAGCACCGAACGAGCGCGAGCCTCCTGTGCTCGCGCAGCGAACTGCCCCGGCGCGGGCACACCGAGGTCAGCGACGATTACCTGACGTTCCTGGGTCTGGCGAGTCACGAATACTTCCACGCCTGGAACGTCAAGCGGATCAAGCCCGCCGCGTTCACACCCTACGATCTCGCGCGCGAGAACTACACGAGGCAGCTGTGGGCGTTCGAAGGGATCACGTCCTACTACGACGACCTTGCACTGCTGAAGAGCGGCGTCATCGACCCGCCACGCTACCTCGAGCTCCTGGGTCGCGCGATCAGCACCGTGCTGCGCACGCCCGGCCGCCGCGTGCAGAGCGTCGGTGATTCCAGCTTCGACGCATGGATCAAGTTCTATCGCCAGGACGAGAACTCGCCCAACGCCGTCGTCAGCTACTACGCCAAGGGGTCGCTGGTCGCGCTGGCACTCGACCTGACCCTGCGTAGTGGCGGGCGTGCGTCGCTCGACGACGTGATGCGGGCACTGTGGAACCGGCACGGACGCACCGGCACTGGCGTCACCGAGAATGGCCTCCAGTCGATCGCCGAAGAGCTCGCGGGCGTCGGCCTCGGGGATTTCTTCGGGCGCTATGTCGACGGCACCGACGATCTTCCGCTCGCCGCCCTGCTCGACGCCTTCGGCATCGACCTGCACCTGAGGCCCGCGGACGGCACGAAGGATCGCGGCGGCAAGCCGGCATCGGGCCCGCTCCCCGCCTGCTGGCTGGGCGCCAGCGCCAACGGCGACATGCAGCTGCGGCACGTCTTCAGTGGCGGCCCCGCCGAACGCGCCGGACTTGCGCCGCAGGACACGCTGGTGGCGCTCGATGGCCTGAAAGCCTCCGCGGCGGCCTTGGAGGCGCTGCTTGCCACGCGCGCCCCGGGCGATCGGGTCGAGGTGCACGCGTTTCGGCGCGACGAACTCTTCGCGGTCGAAGTCGAGCTCGAGACCGCACCGGCCGACACCTGCCACCTGACCCTGCGCGACGAGGTGTCGGCGCAAATGGCCGCGCTGCGCGGCGCCTGGCTGGGTTCGTCCTGAGCCGTCGCGCCGTCGCCGGAAGGCTCGCGCCGACGCCGGCGGGCAAGACCTCGCGAAAGCGCCCTCAGGCCTTGCGCGGCTTCGACTCTCCCCGGCGCTTCGGGTGGTCCGGCGCGTGGGTCGCCTGCAGCGCTTCCAGGGACGCCCGCTGAAGCTCCAGGGTCTTGATGCTCATCTGCATCAGGTTGAGGGTCATCGCGAGCCAGCCCTCGATGACCTTGAGCTCCCCGATCTTGCGGTCGACTTCGGCGGGGTCGAGCGCGGCGAACATCGCCGCGGGATTGGGGAACGGCATCATTCCCGGCATGAACCCGCCCATCATGCCCGGCATCGCACCCGGCTGCCCGGCGGGCGACGTGGCAGCGCCGCCTGGAGCCTGCCCTGAAGCGGCCTGCGCGCCATGCGCGCCTGCCGGCGTCGCGCCGGCTGCGGGTAGCGGCACCCCGAACGGATTCCACATCCGCTGCATGAACGCCATCGCCTCCTCGGCCGAGAACGGCGTCGAAGCGGCTGCGGGTTTCGTGGTTTCGTCGCTCATCGCTCCTCCGCGACGCGGGCGAAAGCGCCTGCGCGGCACGCGCTTTGCTGTGCGCTAATATCGTGCGCCATGACGAACTCCACCGCAACCCTGCTCGCAGACCTCGCCGGGGCCCTCGGCGACGCTCAGGTCCTGACAGCGGCAGCGGATGTCGAACCCTACCTCGTCGATCAACGCGGACGCTACCGCGGTGCCGCACGCGCCGTCGTTCGCCCTGCCGATGCGTCCCAGGTCTCCGCTGTCGTGCGCATCTGCGCCGCGGCCGGCGTGCCGCTGGTCGCGCAGGGCGGCAACACCGGGATGTGCGGCGCGGCGACGCCCGACGCGTCGGGGACCGCGGTCGTCGTTTCGCTCGCCCGCATGCGCAGGATTCGCGCGCTCGACCCCGACAACGCGACCATCACCGTCGACGCCGGCACGACGCTGGCCGACGTCCAGCGCGCGGCGACCGGCGCCGGCCTGATGTTTCCGCTGTCCCTCGCCTCGGAGGGCAGCTGCACGATCGGCGGCAACATCTCGACCAACGCGGGCGGCACCGCGGTCCTGCGCTACGGCAACATGCGCGAACTGGTGCTCGGGATCGAGGCCGTGCTTGCTGACGGGCGCGTCTGGAACGGCCTGCGCGGCCTGCGCAAGGACAACACAGGCTACGACCTGAAGCAGCTGTTCATCGGCAGCGAAGGCACGCTCGGCATCGTCACCGCGGCCGTGCTGAAGCTCTTCCCGGCGCCGCGGATGCGGGTGACCGCGATGGCGGCGATGCAAGATGTCACGCATGCCCTGCGGCTGCTGCATCGGATGAAGCAGTCGCTGGGCGATCGCCTCGTCGGCTTCGAGCTGATGAGCGCAGTCGCACTCGCCCTGTCGCGCGCGCACCACCCCGAACTTCCCGACCCGCTTCCGGGACATCCGTGGTACGTGCTGCTGCAGGCCGATGACAGCGCGGCCGCCGCCCCGCTCGCGGCCGAGGTCGAAGCGGCGCTGGCGGGCGCGGCCGAGGACCGCGACATCGCCGACGCGACGCTCGCCCAGTCGCAGGACCAGGCGGCGCGGCTGTGGGCATTGCGCGAGAACATCAGCGAAGCGCAGCGGCGCGAGGGCCCGAACATCAAGCACGACATCGCGCTGCCGCTGTCGGCGATTCCCGCGTTCATCGAATCGACCGCCTCGGCACTGACCGACGCGTTCCCCGGGTCGCGTCTGGTCGTGTTCGGGCACTTGGGCGACGGGAACCTCCACTACAACGTCGCCGCGCCCGTCGGGGGATCCGGGGCGGCGTTCATGGACAATACTTCCCGGGTGAACCGCATCGTCCACGACCGGGTCGCGGTCGCCGGGGGCAGCATCAGTGCCGAGCACGGGATAGGACAGCTGAAGCGCGAGGAGCTCGCGCATTACAAGCCTGCCCTCGACATCGAGCTGATGCGTCGCGTCAAGGCCGCACTCGATCCGCAGGGCCTGCTCAACCCAGGGAAAGTGCTAGCTTGAACCGTCCACCCTGACCGATGGGCAAGCTCATCTTCTGGCTGGTCGTCGTCTTCGCGGCGATGTTCGTCCTGCGGCTCGTCAATGTCGCCAAGCACGGGGCGGACCGCCGCCGGAGCGCGCCACGCGACGGCGCCAAGCCGGCGGCGATGATCCGCTGCGCCGACTGCGGCGTGTTCCTGCCGGGCACAGACGCGGTCAAGAGCGCGCGCGGCCCGGTCTGCGGCGACGCGCAATGCGCGCGCAGACGCCGCGCGGCCGCACCCTGAGCACCGCCGTGGCCCGCACATCGACGCTGCCCGCACTCGATCCGCCGCCGCTGCCGCCGTCGATCACCGGGTCGACGCGGCGCATCCTGTGGATCATCGGACTGTTCCGCGCCGTATGCGGCGCGCTGCTGCTGGGTCTCGCGCTGCTGCTGGACCTGCGCGTGCTCAACGTCACGACGCCCAACTCGTTCGTCATCGCGACGTCGCTCTACTTCGTGTTCGGACTGGCGGCGTTCGGCTGGATCCAGCAGGAGCGCCTGCCGCTGCCGCTCGCGCAGACCCTGCTGGCGCTGATCGGCGGAGACATCTTCTTCCTGGGTCTCGCGATGATCGCGGGCGGCAGCTCGGGCGCACCGCTGCCGATCCTGCTGTTCCCGCAGCTGGCGGCAAGCGGCTGGCTGCTGCGCACGCGGACGGCATTCTTCCACGCGGCGCTGGCCGCGATCGTGCTGCTCGGGCTGGAGGCATGGCGCGTACTCAACGGCGTCATCGGCGGGCCACAGCTCTTCCAGACCGCGCTGATCTCGATCGGGTATTTCGCGATGGTCGGTATCGCCGTGGTGATCGGCAGGTACACGAAGGCCTCCGAGGAGCTGGCCGCCCAGCGCGGGATCGACGTCGCCAACCTCGAGCACGTCAACCGCCTGATCATCCAGGACATGCAGGACGGCGTGCTGGTCGTCGACCTCAACGGCGTCGTGCGCGGCCACAACGCGCAGGTCACGCGCCTGCTGGGCGGATTCGGGCGCATGCGCGGCGGCATGCGGCTGTCCGAATTCTCGACGACGCTGCACGACTACTGGCGCCGCTGGAACGAAGACCCCTCCGAGACTCTGCCCCCGTTCAAGGTCGAGACGACGCAGCGCCTGCTGCGCGTGCGGCTGGTGCGCATCGGCTCGGGATTGAACGGAGGCACGCTGGTCTACCTCGAGGACCTCGGGCGTGCGCAGAACGAGGCGCAGCAGATGAAGCTCGCCGCGATGGGGCGGCTCACCGCATCGATCGCCCACGAGGTGCGGAATCCGCTTTCGGCGATCAACCAGGCCGCCCAACTTCTCGAGGAGGACGGTGCAGTCGCGCCCGAAGGCGCTCGCCTGCTCTCGATGATCCGCAACAACGCGAAGCGCATCGACCGCATCGTGGGCGAGGTCCTGCAACTGAACCGCCGCGACCGGCAGCAGCCCGAGGCGATACCGCTGGGCGATTTCGTCCGTTCGATCACCGATGAGATCGTGCAGGCCGAGGGCATCCCCGCGCGGGGGATCGTCATCGACGTTCCCGACGACTTGCTGGTCGTGTTCGACCGGGGCCACCTTTCGCAGATCACGTGGAACCTGGTGCGCAATGCCTGGCAGCACTGCCAGAAGCGCGAGGGGAGCATCTCGATCGCCGCCCGCGCGGGCTACATGGGCGACCGCGTGATCTGTGAGCTCGGCGACGATGGGCCCGGGGTTCCCGCCGAGTATCGCGTGCACATCTTCGAGCCTTTCTTCACCACTCGTCCGGGCGGGACAGGCCTCGGGCTCTACATCGCGCGCGAGCTCGCCGATGCCAACGGCGCGGCGCTGGAGCTGCTGCCGCGAGCCCCCGGGGCGAGCTTCAGAGTGACATTCAGGCGCGCGGTGATGGCCGCATCGTCGACATAGCACTCATAATGGCAACCGGGATCGGCGTGCGCGCGATCCGGGCGACCACCCCACGAACCGATGCGGCCTGGTATCGGCCGGTCACCCGCAACCCATAACCACTCGAGCCTTCCGACACCATGTCTCGTAGAACCCGCGGTCAACCCAGAGTACTGGTCGTCGACGACGAGCCGGATCTTCTCGAACTGCTCGAGCTGACGCTGTCGCGGATGGGCCTCGACACCATTCGCGCCGAATCGGTCGGCGAAGCGCAGCGCCTGCTCGACAGCGGGCCGTTCGACCTGTGCCTGACCGATTGGAACCTGCCCGACGGCGAAGGACTGCGTGTCGTCGAGCACATCACCCAGAAGGCACTCGACGTGCCGGTGGCGGTGATTACCGCATTCGGGAGCGCCGAGAACGCGGTGGCGGCGCTGAAGGCCGGCGCCTTCGACTACCTCGCCAAGCCTGTCGCCCTGGAGCAGCTGCGCGCACTGGTCAAGCAGGCGCTGAAGGTTCCCGAGAAGCCGCAGCCGGGCAACAACTACCAACTGCTCGGCGACTCGCCGGCAATGCAGCAGGTGCGCGGCATGATCGACCGCCTGGCGCGCAGCCAGGCGCCGGTGTACATCAACGGCGAGTCCGGGAGCGGCAAGGAGCTCGCCGCGAGGATGATCCACCTGAAGGGCCCCCGCGCCGAGCTGCCTTTCATCGCGGTGAACTGCGGGGCGATACCCGAGAACCTGATGGAGAGCGAGTTCTTCGGCTACAAGAAGGGTGCGTTCACCGGTGCGGAGACCGACCGTGACGGATTCTTCCATGCGGCAAACGGCGGCACGCTGTTCCTCGACGAGGTCGCCGACCTGCCGCTCGCGATGCAGGTCAAGTTGCTGCGCGCGATCCAGGAGAAGAAGGTCCGCAAGGTAGGCTCGACCGGCGAGGAGCCGGTCGATACCCGGATCATCAGCGCGACCCACAAGAACCTGTCGGCGCTCGTCGACAGCGGCGATTTCCGGCAGGATCTCTACTATCGCCTGCATGTCATCGAGTTGTCGATGCCCAGCCTGCGTGACATGCGCGAGGACATCCCGCTGATCGCCGACGCGATCCTGACCCGGCTCGCACGAGGCAGCGCCGCCGCGCTCGAGGCCGAAGCGGTCGTTGCGCTCGAGCGCTATCCGTTTCCGGGAAACGTCCGCGAGCTCGAGAACATCCTCGAGCGCGGATTGTCGCTTGCCGCCGATCCCCAGCGGATCACGGCCGAGGACCTGCACCTGACACCGGTGGCCGAGGAAACCGATGCGCCGGTGCCCGCCGGCGAGAAATGGCCGCTGCAGGACTACCTCGATCGCGTCGAGCGGGCCGCCATCAACGAGGCGCTGGAGAAGACGCGCTACAACCGCACTGCCGCCGCGAAGCTGCTCGGCATCACCTTCAGGGCGATGCGATACCGGATGGAGCGGCTGGGGATCAAGTAGCCGCCCCTCACGTCCTGCCAACAGCGCAAGCCGCTCTCCAGGCCGTTCCTCTTCACATCGCGCTGCGGCGCATCAGATGGTTGCGCCGAACAGCGCACCGACTGCACCCGTCACACTCATCACGAGCGCACCCCAGACGAGCAGGCGTAACGCGCCGGTAACGACCGGCGCCCCTCCGGCGCGGGCCGCAGAAGCGCCAAGCGCAAAGAGGAAGGCCAGCGAGACCGCGGCGACCGATGGAATCAGCGCGGCTCCGGGTGCCATGAATGCTACGAGTAGCGGAACCATGCCGCCGATCGCAAAGCTGATCGAAGATGCCACCGCAGCCTGGAGCGGTCGTGCCGACAGTGCGTCGGAGATACCGATATCGTCGCGCGCGTGCGCCCCGAGCGCGTCATGTGCCATCAGTTGCCGGGCGACCTGGCTCGCGAATTCCGGATCGAGCCCGCGCCGTACATAGATGTCGGTCAATTCGGCGTGCTCGTCGTCGTATTCAGTTTCGAGCGCGAATCGCTCGATTTCGAGGTCTGCGCGTTCAGTGTCGGCCTGCGAACTTACCGAGACGTACTCGCCTGCACCCATCGAAAGGGCACCCGCGACGAGGCCAGCGACGCTGGCGACCATGATGCCGGCCTGCGTCGTCCGCGCCGCGGCAACGCCGAGCACGAGGCTTGCAATCGACAGGACGCCGTCGTTCGCGCCGAGCACGCTCGCGCGGAGCCAGCCTGTGTGATGAGTGCGATGGACGTGTGAGCCGATGATCGATCCTCGTCATGAGGCTGCGCAATATCCCGTCAATGCGCGCAAGCGTTCCGTGCAGCCGATCCCGGCCCCGGCGATCGCCGAGGCCGATTCCGGATGGCTCACGTCGACAACCTCGATTCGGGCCCTCCTCTATGCCGCAACCGCAGCATTCACGATTCCGGCATGCGAGAGGTGAATGCGTGCGAACTGGCCGTAGGTGTCCTTGAGGTCGAGCTGAATCTTCCCCTTGGTGGTCGTGCGGCCGCTGCCGATCTCCGCGAGTCGATACTCGAAACCGCTCGGAATATCGATTCGCACCCTGTGCTCGTTGCCGGTCACCGGATTGCGTATCGGCTCTCCGCGCGACTCGATGAGCCCGGGCACCACGAGGCGCCCGCGACGTGCATCGACGTCGACCTCGAAGTCGATCGGAGCAAAGACCGTTTCTTCCTTGGCAGGACTCATGGCGCTGAACACCCACCACATCGTGGCCATTTCCTGAGTATCTTGACCAAGCATGATGCGGGTTAGCGCGTCCCGCTGGCCCGGGTCAGCACGCTCATCGATGATCAACTGCATCCTGCCGTCGCCCAGGTGGACCGGGCCTGGCCAGCTGTAAATGGCGGCAGCCCGCAGTCCGTCCAGAGGCACCGAGCCAAAGCGACCACTCTCGATCTTGAAGCCCACTACCGCGCAGCAGCTCCCATGCGTTGGCAGTGCGTTGAACTGACAAGGACATCCATACGAGCAATTGCAATTCGCGAACTCTGCTCCTTTGATCTCCCATGGAGTAATCGCCATGTCGGTCTCCCGTTTTGTAGTGATGCGCAGCTAGCTTGCTTCGGTTCCCGCGGTCATTTGACAGCAGACGCGGCGTGAATCCACGGCCCGGACAGTCTCGTGATGCGTGCAATGTCCCTGCAGAGCGTGAACGGGCCAGCGCTCCCCAAGCGCCCTACATCTTCGACAGGAGATCGGGCTTCATCGTGGCGAGATCGACCGGAACCGAGTTGTGCTCCTCCACGATCAGCCACTTGCCGTGGACCTTGCGATAGATGTCGGTTGTCCGCGCCACCACGGCGAGCTTGCTGCCATCCTTGCGGGTGAACTCCCCTGACTGAATGCTGTGCCCATAGGCAACCGATCCGACAACGGTAACCGTTTGCTCGGATAACGTGTTGCTCACGGGCCCGGGAAAGGCGGCGAACAGTTCCTCCCAATCCTTCCTGTAGGCATCCCATCCCCGGTATTCACGGGGCGGCACCACGTCGAACACGAACAGCTCGCTGCCACGCAGGTAGCAGGACATGATCTTCGCCACGTCCCTTGAGTTGAAGCCGTCGTTGTACCTCTTCTCCAGCGCCAGGATCTGCGACTTGTCGCTGGCCGTTCCATGGGGCGCAGCGAGCAACGACGGCGAAGCGACAGCCAGCAACAACGCGAGTGCGGTTGGGATGCGCAATGCACGGCTCATGGTCTCCTCCTTCGGTCGAGTCAAACGTACGCTGGGCAGGTTTCCGTCAATCATGGCCCGGAAGCGCGACTGCGCCGTTGATCGAGGGAATCGCCCCTGGCACCGAGCCAGGGCCACCGCTTGCAGTCGGATCGGCGATGATTTCGCCAGTGCGCGCCACCGCAGGAGCGCCGAAGCGAACCGGCGCAAGGGGCAGCGGCGCCAGGATCCGACACATGCCGGCGGTGCATGTGGCCAGGGCAGCCCCGTCCACGAGCCGTCGCCCGCCGAGAATAATCCAGCGTGGCTGCCGATGCAAAGGCGCGTACGACCCCATGCGCGAACTGTCCTGGCGCCGATCCGGGGTACCGGCGACCTTGCGCCGGGGCGCCCGCGATACTTGCACGAAGACCAGCTAGAATCGGCACCCATTGCGTCTCGCCTTCGGGCGCCAGGCTGGAACGGCATTGGCGCATGAATGGCACGAGTACGTGTTGAGCCCTCGAGTGGATTCGAATATGGATTCTCTGCGCCGCCGGATGCGCGCCCCCGGTGCCGTTGCGAAGTCCGCGCCACGGCGGCTTGGCATCGACGCGCTGGGGTTCGCCAATCTCGCGACGCAGGTTCCGTCGCCAAATTGCGACGACCGCCCGGACGGCTGCGCGATCTCCCTCGTCGTCGTGCACGGCATATCGCTGCCACCGGGCGAGTTCGGCGGCGACGCGATACCGCGCCTGTTCACCAACCGCATCGATGTTTCGGCGCATCCGTATTACGCAACCCTTGCCGGCCTGCGCGTGTCGGCGCATTTCCTGATCCGTCGCGACGGCGCGCTGCTGCAGTTCGTCGCCTGTGCGAAGCGTGCGTGGCACGCAGGCACATCGTCGTGGCGCGGCCGCGGACGGTGCAACGACTATGCGGTCGGCATCGAGCTCGAGGGTACCGACACGCTTCCTTACACTGGGGCGCAGTACGCGATGCTGTCCCGGCTCGTGCGAGCGCTGCGCCGACGCTACCCGATCGAGGAAGTCGTCGGTCACAGCGACGTTGCGCCAGGACGCAAGACCGACCCGGGGCCGGCCTTCGA
>JAGXBK010000244.1 GCA_018971195.1 Betaproteobacteria bacterium | reverse complement strand
CCGGGCTGCTGACCGGGTGCGAAGGCGCGGCCGTGCCCGGCACGGACGGCGCCCGGGCGGGTGTCGCAAGCCCCACGGCCGGCGCCGCGGCGCGCGCCGCGGCGGGCGGCCCTGCGCTGCTGCGCGACGCGGTGGCGGACGCGCTCGGGCTCGCGGCCGGGGGCGCGGGCAGCCAGCGATCGAGGCCCTTGACAACGGTGCCGATCAGCGACGACGACGACGGAAGCGCATCGGCAACCGTCGCGCGCGTCCACGCGATCGAATCGGCCATCGGTTGATGCCAGGCAACGCCATAGAGCCACGTCATCGCCGCAAGTCCGCAGACTCCGGTGACGGTGTTGAGCACGCCCGCGGGACCATGGGTGACCAGACAGTCGAGCGCGAAATCCCAGTCGGTCTCCTGGCTCGCGGCCAGGTTCTCGTAGGCGACGGCTATCAGCACCGGAGCGATCAGCGGGAAACCGCAGCCCACGCCCTCGACCCAGACGCGGATCGCGCGCTTGAAGCCGCGCGCAAGCTGCGCCGCGGTGTCGCGGCGCGCATAGGCATCCGAAATCGAGAACTGCAGATAGATCCCGAACAGCCATTTGCCGGGCGTCGTGCCCACGGCAGCGATCAGCAGCGTCTCGATCGGAACCCAGGACAGCGTGACGACGATCGGCGCGACCAGGGGGTGTCCCAGCCAGTAGGCCGTCGCCGGCGCGATGACGCCGGCGGTTCGCAGCTGCGACAGCAGGAGCGCCAGCATCAGTCCCCAGATCGCGTAATCGAAGAGCCGGGCCGCGAGCCGATGCCAGGGCCGGGGCTCGCTGGTGCGACCGGACTTGGCGCGCTCCAGCTCGGCCATGCGCAGCTGGAAGATCCAGGATGCATCCTCCTGCGGCTGGTTGGTCCCCAGGAACACGCTGCGCTCGCGGCGCCAGTTGAGGATCGCGAGATCGGTCTGGGGGACCATTCCGGAGTGCGAGCTGCCGCGGTGCCTGCGCAGGTACACGATGCCATGAACCGTGCCGTAGACCAGCAGGAGCATCGCGAGCGTGAGCGTCAGCCAGCCGAGGACCTGGCGCCCGACGACGATCGCGTCGGGCGGTGTCACGAAGACGATCGCCGCGCCGATGAACGCGGCAAAGGCCGCGCACAGGCCGATGGTGACGAACGACGAGCGCCCGAACGAGGCGACGCGCTGGGTGAGCCCCGGATGATGCAGCGCGGGAACGTCTTCCCGGCTCTCGGGCAGGTCGGAATCCAGCGGATCCTCGAGCAGCATCTCCCCGAGGCCCGTCGCCACGCCGACCTCGGTGTGCTCGTCGTCGCCCATCAGCGCGTTGCCGGCGATCCGGGCGACCTCGCGGTCTTCCGCCTGCGACGAGTCCGCGAGCTCTCGGTCGTAGCGCTCCCGTCGCTCGCTGTCGCTCAGTATGCGACTGGCATGATTGATGAACCGCAGGGCTTCTTCGACGTTGCCCTGCCCGTCACGCGTCTTGGTGTAATACTTCCTGATCAACCCGCGCAATGCCGCGCGGACTTCTTCGTCGGATGAATTCGGAAGGATGCCGAGCGCGTCGTAGAGTGTTGCCTTCATGCGGTGCGGCGAGGCCGTCAGTAATATGCCGTTGGAATATTGCGACAGAACCTGCGGGATGGCAATCCAGCCCGCCCGCGCGCCCAATCCGGTGCAATTGTGCAAGAACCGGGCCATGCCGCGGCTCCCGCGGCCCCCCAGTGCGGCGGGGACCGCGCGGGCCGCCGCAATGCAAAGCGGCCCCGCAGGGCCGCCTGATGCTGCCGCGCGCCGGCAGTGTCGCCGCTGCGCGATCCTGGATGCGAAAACCTTACTCGGACTTGGTCGAATCGCGAACCGCGAGTTTTTCGCGGATGCGCGCAGATTTCCCCGAGCGTCCACGCAGGTAGTAGAGCTTGGCGCGCCGCACATCGCCCCTGCGCTTGACCTCGATCGACGCGATCAGCGGCGAATAGGTCTGGAATGTCCGCTCGACGCCTTCGCCGCTCGAGATCTTGCGAACGGTGAACCCCGAGTTGAGGCCGCGATTGCGCTTGGCGATGACGACGCCCTCGTAGGCCTGGACGCGCTTGCGCTCGCCCTCGACGACGCTGACGTTGACGATAACCGTGTCGCCGGGAGCGAACTCGGGAATGGACTTGTTGAGTCGCGCGATCTCTTCGCGCTCCAGCGTTTCGATAAGATTCACGATGTCGTTTCCTTTCGTTGACCGCCGCCGCGGTCGATCCAGCGCAGCGCAGGGCGCCCCCTGATGCGCGGTCCTGGGATCAGAGGTCGGGGTGTGGCAGCGGGAAAGCGTGCATTGCATCCCGTCGACCGGCCCGATCTCCCGGTCCCGCTCTTGTTCTTCGACGGCGCGCAATCCGCCGCCCCAGTTTCCGTTACCTGTTGCCTGTTGCCTGTTACCTGTTACCTGTTGCCTGTTACCTGTCACCTGTCGCCTGTCGCCTGAACTCGTCCAGCAACACCTGCTCTTCCTGCGTCAGCGGCCGGTCGCGCAGCAACTCCGGCCGCCGCTGCCACGTCCTGCCCAGCGACTGCATCAGCCGCCAGCGCCTGATCGTCGCGTGGTCACCCGACAGCAGCACCGAGGGCACCCGCTTGCCATCATACGTCTCGGGCCGCGTGTAATGCGGACAATCCAGCAACCCATCGGCGAACGAATCCTGCCGCGCCGATTCGACATCGTTCAGTGCGCCTGGCAACTG
>JAGXBK010000073.1 GCA_018971195.1 Betaproteobacteria bacterium | reverse complement strand
TTGCCCGCTGGTCGTTCGTGCCGGCACGAACGACCAGCGGGCAATTATTACAGCTCTGACCCCAATTTCACGCATTACAGCTCTGACCCCAATTTCACTGACCCCAATTTCAGGCTGAGTCCGGTCTCCCGCATGCTCGGTCACCGCGCGCGCAAGCGCTTCGGCCAGAACTTTCTCGCCGACGCGCATTACGTCGAGCGCATCGTCGAAGCGGTCGCGCCGCGGCCCGGGGACAACCTCGTCGAGATCGGGCCCGGACTGGGGGCGCTGACGCACCGCCTGATCGAGCGTGCGACGCGCATCACCGCGATCGAGATCGACCGCGACCTTGCGGCGAGGCTGCGCGCGACCTACGGACCCGGCAAGCTCGTCCTGCACGAGGCCGACGCGCTCGCGTTCGACTACGCCACCCTCGGCGATGAGCTGCGAGTCGTCGGCAACCTGCCATACAACATCAGCTCACCGCTGCTGTTCCACCTCGCGGGCTTCGATCGAAAGCTGCGCGACATCCATGTGATGCTGCAGCGCGAGGTCGTGATGCGGATGGCGGCGGCACCGGGCTCGCCCGAGTACGGACGCCTGTCGGTGATGCTGCAGGCGAAATTCGCCGTCACGCGGCTGTTCATCATCCCACCCGGCGCATTCCAGCCCGTGCCCAAGGTCGACTCCGCATTGGTCCGTCTCGTGCCACTCGGCGCGACAAGGCCCGCGATCGCCGACGAGCGGTTATTCGCACAAGTGGTCGCCGCCGCGTTCGGCCAGCGCCGCAAGACGCTGCGCAACGCGCTTGCTGCCCTGTGCGATGCCGAGGCGATGCGCGCCGTCGGCGTCGACCCCGGGGCGCGCGGCGAGACGCTGTCCGTCGACGATTTCGTTCGGCTGGCCAACGCGCTCAACTCGCGCTGACCCATGTCCGATCTGGGCGCAGCGACGGCGCGACGATGCGCACCACCTTGGCGCGTGCCGTTTCGCCGCGCAACAGCAGGACGTTGCGGCGCGGAACGCCGAACGCTCGCGCCAACCAGCGCAGGAGCTCGGCGTTCGCCCTGCCTTCGACCGGCGCCGCGGCGAGCTTGAGCTTCAGGGAATCGCCATGCGCGCCATCGACACTCGTATGCGCCGCGCCCGGCTGGACATGCAGCGACAGCACGAGCGCATCGCCCTCGTCACGCAGCCACGCGGGCATGGTCAGATGAAAAGCCGCGTCGCCCCGCTTTCGAGCCAGGGCACGAGCGTCATCAGGACCAGCTGCGCGACCACGATCACGATCAGCGGCGAGAGATCGAGCGTGCCGCCGATCAGCGGCACAAACTTCCGCACCGGGCGCAGGAATGGAAACGTCAGCGCGTTCAGCAGGCCCGCGAGAGGGCCGTCGGGGGCCGCCCACGACAGCACCGCCTGCGCGATCACGACGACGATCAGCAGCCAGATCGCGGACTTGATCAGCGCGATCGCCGCCGCGAGCAGCAGGTAGGCGAGCCCCGCACCCAGCAGCGAGAAGCCGAATCCGAACACCAGGTAATAGGCGAGCAGCCACAGCGCCTGGAACAGGTAGGTCGCGAGCAGCGAGGCCCAGTCGATGCCGCGAAAGCCCGGCAGCAGCTTGCGCAGCGGCGTGACGATCCAGTCGGTCAGTGCAATCACCGCCTGCCCGACCGGATTGCGGAACGGCGCACGTGCCACCTGCATGACGAAGCGCAAGAGCAGCGCGTACGTGAACAGGCCGAACACGACGTCGATCAGGTAGGCGAGTGCGGAGTTCAGCATGGCGGGAGATTATACGAATGCGGCCGCAGTACAGGTTCACGCGTCGCGCCCGAACTCCTCGCCCAGCTCCGTCGCGCGGGCAGCGGCCGCCTTCACCGCGTCGACGAAATGCCCGGCAACTCTCGCGGCGTCCAGCGACTCGATCGCGCGCGCCGTGGTCCCGCCTTTGGACGTGACGTTGGCGCGCAGCGTCGCCGGTGAATCGTCGCTCGCCATCGCGAGCCGGATGCTGCCGGCGAAGGTCGCGTAGGCGAGGCGCCGCGCATCGGCGTCGGCGAACCCCAGCTCTCGCGCCGCCCGTTCGAGCGCTTCGAGAAAATAGAACACGTAGGCGGGACCGCTGCCGGAAATGCCCGTGATCGCGTCCAGGCCGCGCTCGTCGGACAACCAGATCACCTCGCCGCAGGCGCCGAGAATCTCCGCGGCGGTCGTCGCATGGCTGCGCGCCCCGGGCGTCGCCCATGCGCCGCTGATTCCTGCGCCGACCAGCGCCGGCGTGTTGGGCATCGCGCGCACGATCCGCGCGTAGCCCCCGAGCCAGCGCGCCAGGTCCGCACAGCGCACCCCGGCCGCGATGGTCAGCACCCACGGCACCGCTGCGATCCACGGCGCCAGCGACCGTGCGGCCTCGCGCATCTGCTGCGGCTTGACGGCCAGCACGACGACGTCGACCCCGTCGATCGCGGCGCGCGTACCGCTTTCGTGCAGCGACACGCCGGTGAAGCGTGCAGCCAGTCGTTCGCGCTGCGCATAAACCGGCTCGACGATGCGGAAGTCCGCCGGCTTCGCGCCTTTGGCGACCAATCCGCCGACGATTGCGGAGGCCATGTTGCCGCCCCCGACGAATGCGATTTGCGTCACTTTGCCTGCCTCGCTCCGAAAATTGCGGTGCCGACCCGGACCTCGGTGGCCCCTTCCTCGATGGCGATCTCGAGGTCGGCCGACATGCCCATCGACAGGGTGTCGACGGGCAGGCCGGCGGCCCGACATGCGTCGTAGCAGCGGCGCAACTGCCGGAATTGTCCCCGCAGCACGACGGCATCGGCCGTCGGCGCGGGGATTCCCATGATGCCGCGGATGCGCAATCGGGGCAGCGAGGCGACGAATTGCGCCAGTCCCAGGGCATCCGCCGGCACGCAGCCGCGCTTGGACGCCTCGCCGCTGACATTGACCTGGACCAGGACGTCGAGCGGACCCCGGGCCTCGGGCCGGGCTGCCGACAGTCGCTTCGCGATGCCGTCCCGGTCGACGGACTCGATACAGTCGAACGAGGCCGCCGCAATGCGGGCCTTGTTGCTCTGCAGCGGTCCGATCATGTGCCATACGATGTCGGGAAGGTCGGCGAGCAAGGGGAGCTTGCCCCTCGCCTCCTGCACGTAGCTCTCGCCGAACGCGCGCTGCCCCAGCGCGTGGACGGCGCGCACGGCCTCGGCCGGGAACGCCTTGGAAACCGCCAGCAGGCGCACCGATCCGGCGCCCCGGCCCGCCTTCCGTTCGGCGGCTGCAATGCGCCCGAGCGTGGCTTGCCACGCCTTTTCATAGTGACCCATAATGGGTTTGGCAGCGGCATCCGATTGCTGGCACATGTATTGCATACTACAGCGCGTTTGGTAAAGAATCCAAGGCCGGCAGGCGCCCGAATCCGAGGGAAAACTGCCGGATATGACGCCAATCGCGCCGCCGTCGAGGCTGCGCATGGAGAACCCATGAGCATCACGCTTCGGCCCAGCAGCGACGTCACGCCCACGGGCACGATCCACGGCGGAAAACCCGGTCGGGAGGCCGGCTCCTGAGATGGATATCACCGAGCTGCTCGCGTTCGCGGTCAAGAACAAGGCCTCCGACCTGCATTTGTCGGCGGGGCTGCCCCCGCTGATCCGCGTCCACGGCGACATCCGGCGCATCAACCTGCCGCCGATGGAGCACGAGGACGTGCACGCCATGGTGTACGACATCATGAGCGACTCGCAGCGGAAGATGTACGAGGAATTCCTGGAATGCGACTTCAGCTTCGCGGTCCCCAACCTCGCGCGCTTCCGTGTCAACGCCTTCAACCAGCAGCGCGGCGCCGCGGCGGCGTTCCGGACCATCCCGTCCAAGGTGCTTTCGCTGGAGGAACTCAACGCGCCGAAGATCTTCGCCGATCTCACCAACCGGCCGCGCGGCCTGATCCTGGTCACCGGTCCCACCGGCTCGGGCAAGTCGACGACGCTCGCCGCGATGGTCAACCACGTGAACGAGAACGAATTCGGCCACATCCTTACGATCGAGGACCCGATCGAGTTCCTGCACGAATCCAAGAAATGCCTGATCAACCAGCGCGAGCTCGGACCGCACACGCTGTCGTTCCCCAACGCCCTGCGCGCTGCGCTGCGCGAGGATCCCGACTACATACTCGTCGGCGAAATGCGCGACCTGGAAACGATCCGGCTCGCGCTGACCGCCGCCGAGACCGGCCACCTGGTGTTCGGGACCCTGCACACGAGCTCCGCGGCGAAGACGGTCGACCGGATCATCGACGTGTTCCCGGCGGCCGAAAAGGACATGGTGCGTGCGATGCTGTCCGAATCGCTCGTCGCCGTCGTTTCGCAGACGCTGCTCAAGACCAAGGACGGTCAGGGACGCGTCGCCGCGCACGAGATCATGGTCGGCACACCCGCCATTCGCAACCTGATTCGCGAGAACAAGGTCGCGCAGATGTATTCGACGATCCAGACCGGCCAGGCACTCGGCATGCAGACCCTCGACCAGTGCCTGATCGAGCTGGTACGCCGCAACGTCGTATCGGCGCCCGAGGCGCGCCATCGCGCGGTCAACAAGGAAATGTTCGGCGCTGCCTGACGCTGCCGCGACGCCGGAACCGGAGGTTGCCCATGGAACGCGAAAACGCCACCAAGTTCGTCCACGACCTGCTCGACCTGCTGGTCAAGCAGAACGGGTCCGACCTGTTCATCACCGCGGGATTCCCGCCCGCGATCAAGGTCGACGGCAAGATCGGACCCGTGTCCAGGACGGCGCTGACCCCGCAGCACTCGATCGAGCTCGTGCGCAGCGTGATGAACGACAAGCAGGCGTCCGAGTTCGAGTCGACCAAGGAGTGCAACTTCGCGATCAGCCCGCCGGCGATCGGGCGCTTCCGCGTCAATGCGTTCGTTCAGCAGGGCCGCGTCGGCATGGTCCTGCGCACGATCGTCACCGACATCCCCAAGTTCGAGGATCTCGGCCTCCCGCCGGTGCTGAAGGACGTGATCATGTCCAAGCGCGGCATCATGCTGTTCGTCGGCGCGACGGGCGCAGGCAAATCGACGTCGATGGCGTCGCTGCTCGGCTACCGAAACGAGAACAGCTACGGCCACATCATCACGATCGAGGACCCGATCGAGTTCGTTCACGAGCACAAGAACTGCATCGTCACGCAGCGCGAAGTCGGCGTCGACACCGAGAACTGGGAGATCGCCCTCAAGAACTCGCTGCGCGCAGCGCCAGACGTGATCCTGATCGGCGAAATTCGCGACCGGAACACGATGGATTACGCCATTGCGTTCGCGGAAACGGGCCACCTCTGCCTCGCGACCCTGCATGCCAACAGCACGAACCAGGCGCTCGACCGGATCATCAACTTCTTCCCCGAGGAGCGACGCGCCCAGCTGCTGATGGACCTGTCGCTCAACGTGCGCGCGTTCGTGGCGCAGCGGCTGATCCCGCGTCGGGACGGTCGCGGCCGCGTCCCTGCGGTCGAGATCATGCTGAATTCTCCGCTGGTGTCCGACCTGATCTTCAAGGGCGACGTCGGCGGGATCAAGGAGCTGATGAAACGCTCGCGTGAAATCGGCATGCAGACGTTCGACCAGTCGCTGTTCGATCTCTACGAAGCCGGGCTCATCACCTACGAGGACGCGCTGCGCAACGCCGATTCGCTCAACGACCTGCGCCTCGAGATCAAGCTCAAGGGCAAGGAAGCGAAGAACCGCAACATGTTCTCCGGCATCGGCAACCTCGACATCGTTCCCGAGACCAACGACTAGGAGCGTCGCCCTACCGCGGCCGCGGTACGGTCAAAAACAGGGACGCACCACGTTTTAAAACGTGGTGCGTCCCTGTTTTTCGCTGTCATTCGAGGGGCTGTGCTAGGCTATCGTTTCACCACGAGCGCAACGTCATGTCCGGTCTCGACGCGCACACTCCGCAGCCTACTGAGATCAAGCTGCACCAGGCATCCCGTGTCTTCGAGATTGCGTTCGCGAACGGGCGCCGCTTCCGGCTGCCCTACGAATTCCTTCGCGTCCATTCACCTTCGGCGGAGGTGCGCGGCCACGGTCCCGGGCAGGAGACGCTGCAGACGGGCAAGCGCGACGTCACGATCACGACCGTCGAGCCGATCGGGCACTACGCGCTGCGGCCGACGTTCTCCGACGGCCACGACACCGGGATCTATTCCTGGGACTACCTGTACGAGCTGGGCGCGCGACAGGACGCAATGTGGCAGCAGTATCTCGAGCGCCTTGCCGCCGCCGGCGGGAGCCGCGATCCCGCAGTCCCCGGCAGGCCGGGGCCGTAGGTTCGATGTCCGGCGCCCGATCGGTGATCCTGCGATGAGCGAAACCGCGGATTTCGGCTACGAGAAGGTGCTGCCCGACGAAAAGACGCGTCGGGTGCGGGGCGTCTTCGATTCGGTCGCCGGCAAGTACGACCTGATGAACGACCTGATGTCGGCGGGAATGCATCGCGCATGGAAGCGCTTTGCGGTCGAGGTCTCGGGCGTGCGGCCCGGGTCGCGTGTGCTGGACCTCGCCGGCGGCACCGGCGATCTCGCGCGCAGGTTCGCGCAACGCGCAGGACCGCAAGGTGTCGTCGTGCACACCGACATCAACGGTGCGATGCTCGCCGCCGGGCGCGACAAGCTGCTCGACGCGGGCCTGCTGCTGCCCACCGTCCAGTGCGACGCCGAGGCACTGCCGTTTCGCGACCGGAGCTTCGACTGCGTGTCGATCGGCTTCGGACTGCGCAACGTGACGCGCAAGGAGCGCGCACTCGCCGAGATGCGTCGCGTGCTGGTCCCGGGCGGCGTGGTGCTGGTGCTCGAGTTCTCGCGAATCGCGCCGCCGCTAGCGCGCGCGTACGACTGGTACAGCTTCAACGTGCTGCCGCGACTGGGACGCATCATCGCCAACGACGAGGCGAGCTACCGCTACCTCGCCGAGTCGATTCGGGTCCACCCGGACCAGGAGCAGCTGAAGTCGATGATGGAGCATGCCGGCTTCGATCGCGTCGATTACCACAATCTCGCCGCCGGAGCCGTCGCACTGCACCTCGGTCGCGTCTGGTAGCGGGGCCGGGGTTTTCACCACGCAGCTCCGTTTGCGCGATCGCCTGCGCGCGAGCACCCTTGCGGTCTGCTCGGCGCACCCGCATCTGCGTCGCTCGAGAACCGCCATGCACGACGGCCGCTGCGCCTTTCCTCGCTCAGGCGACGCTGCAGTTCCTGAGATTGCAGGCTGCATACGACCGTGGCGACGTGGCGCTGCTGCCGGATGTCATGACTTTCGCGATGCCCGCGCAGATCGGGGAGGATCTCGCGTCGCGCGCAGTGCGGGTCTCCACCGATGTCGTCACGCTCGACGCCGACCTGCTCGACGTCCAGGCTGAAGGTGCACAATACGTGGCGGGCGTGCGCTTCCACGGCTCGCTGCGCGAAGACGGCGCCGCGATGCCCGCAGGCGCTCGAAGAGGTGTGGAACCTCGCGAAGCCGGTCGATGGCTCATCGGGCCGGCTGCTCGCGGGGATCCAGCAGTTCGCATGATTCCGCTGCACGGTTGCAGCCGCCGATGGTGCCGCGAATGGCCCTGATCGATGTCACGTTGAACCGCGTACTGGCGACCGAGCCCTGGGCACGCGAGCGCCTGGCCGCTCACGCCGGCCGTACGTTCGCTCTTCGCTCAGGCCCGGTTGCGGGCGGTTTTCGCATCGATCGCGGCGGGCTGCTCGAGCCGCTGCCGGCCGGCGCAAGCGCGACGACTACGGACCTGACGCTCACGCTGTCGCCGCTCGACCTCGCGCCGTTTCTCGCCGACCCGCGGCGCTGGAACGAGCTCGTCGTCGAGGAAGGCGACGCGCAGCTGGGCGGAGTGCTGAAGGACATCGCCTCGACACTGCCGTGGTTCGTCGAGAAGCTGTTCGCGCGGGCGCTCGGGCCCATCGTCGGCCAGCGCGTCGCCGATGCCGGGCGCAGGATGCTCGGGATGCCGGAATACGTGGCGTCGCGCGTGGCGGCGAATGTCGGCAGCTTTGTACGCGACGAGACGCCGCTGCTCGCGCATCCCGCCGAAATGCGCGAATTCACGGAGCAGGCCGAGGCGCTGGCGCCGCGCATCGACGCGCTCGGCGCCCGCATTGCGGAGATCGAAGCGAAGCTTGCTGCGACCGGGAGCCCGGACACCGGCCGGGCCCGATGACCCTGCTCCGGCCGGCACCGGAGCGGGCGAACCGGGACGCGGGTGCCGGGCGGCGCCCGTTAGAATAGGGCATGCGGCTTGGTCGCCTCGCCCGGATCGTCATTGTCGCGCTCAAGCACGGTCTCGACGATTTCGCGTTCGATCACCCGCGCCTGCGCCGGCTGCGCCCGCTCGTTCGCGGTCCGCTGTTCTGGCGCGACCTGTCCGCGCCGAGGGCCGTCCGCCTGCGCCGCGCCCTCGAGGACCTGGGCCCGATCTTCATCAAGTTCGGACAGATGCTGTCGACGCGGCGCGACCTGCTGCCGACCGACATCGCCGACGAGCTCGCGCTTCTGCAGGATCGCGTGCCCCCCTTCTCCTCGGCCGAGGTCGAGGCCACGATCACGCGCGTCTTCCGCAAGCCGCTCGCCGAGGTCTTCAAGTCGTTCGACCTGACGCCGGTGGCGAGCGCCTCCGTCGCCCAGGTCCATTTCGCCGATCTCCACGACGGGACGCCGGTCGCGGTCAAGGTGCTGCGCCCGCGGATCGCGGACGTCATCGAGCACGACCTGGCGCTGATGCAGACGGGAGCGGCGCTGGTCGAGCGCCTGTGGAGCGAGGGCAAGCGGCTGCGCCCGCGCGATGTCGTCGCCGAGTTCGACCGCACGATCCACGGCGAGCTCGACCTGATGCGCGAGGCTGCGAACTGCTCGCAGCTGCGCCGCAACTTCCTGCGCTCGTCGCTGCTCCTCGTCCCGGAGATCCACTGGGACTGGACGTCTACCGAGGTGTTGGTGATGGAGCGCATGGCCGGCGTTCCGATCGGCCGCATCGGCGAGCTCACCGGGGCGGGGATCGACCTGAAGCGCCTGGGGCGCGCCGGCGTCGAGATCTTCTTCACCCAGGTGTTCCGCGACGGTTTCTTCCACGCCGACATGCATCCGGGCAACATCTTCGTCGCGGTCGACCCGGCGAACCACGGCAAATACGTCGCGCTCGACTTCGGAATCATGGGCACGCTTTCGGAGCGCGACAAGAGCTACCTCGCGCAGAATTTCCTGGCGTTCTTCAGGCGCGACTACCACCGGGTCGCGACCGCGCACCTGGAATCGGGCTGGGTGCCCCCCGACACGCGCGTCGACGAGCTGGAAGCCGAGATCCGCGTCGTCTGCGAGCCGATCTTCGATCGCCCGCTGAAGGAGATCTCGCTGGGCCGCGTGCTGGTCCAGCTGTTCCGGGCGTCGCGCCGCTTCAACGTCGAGATCCAGCCGCAACTGGTCCTGCTGCAGAAGACGCTGCTGAACGTCGAAGGGCTGGGGCGCCAGCTCGATCCCGACCTCGATCTGTGGGTGACGGCGAAGCCGTTCCTCGAGCGCTGGATGCAGGACCAGATCGGGCTCCGCGCGCTGCAGCGCCGCCTCGAAGCCGAGGCGCCCTACCTGGTCGCAGCGCTGCCCGAGCTGCCGCGCCTGCTGCACCAGAGGCTGACGGCGCCGCCGGCCGCCTCCGACCTGGCGCTCAAAGAGCTCGCCCTCGCCCAGAAGTCGCGCAACCGCTGGCTCGGCGCCATCGCGCTGCTGCTCGCCGTCGTCATCGCGCTGCTGCTGTGGACGGGAACGCGGTGAGAATCCGCTACAATCCGCCGCGCAATCCGGCCCATCCCTGAAGGAGCATCACGCCCTTGGCGCTACTCGACATCAAGGGTGTCACGCGGCGTTTCGGCGATTTCACCGCCGTCGACAATGTCAGCCTCTCGATCGAGGCCGGCGAGTTCTTCACGCTGCTCGGTCCGTCGGGCTGCGGCAAGACGACGCTGTTGCGGATGATCGCCGGCTTCGACCTGCCCGACGCGGGACGGATCCTGCTCAACGGCGAGGACCTCGCCGACCGGCCGCCGGAGTTGCGCCCGGTGCGCACGGTGTTCCAGAGCTACGCGCTGTTCCCGCACATGACGGTCGAGGGCAACGTCGCCTTCCCGCTGCGGATGGCGAAGGTGCCGGCCACCGAGCGCCCGGCGCGCATCCAGGCGGCGCTCGAGGACGTGCGGCTCGTCGGTTTCGACAAGCGCTATCCGCACGAGCTCTCGGGCGGGCAGAAGCAGCGCGTCGCCATCGCGCGGGCACTGGTCACGCATCCGACGATGCTGCTGCTGGACGAACCCCTGGCAGCCCTCGACGCCAAGCTGCGCGAGGAGCTGCAGATCGAGCTCATCAGCCTGCAGAAGGAGGTCGGCATCGCGTTCGTCTACGTGACGCACGACCAGACCGAGGCTCTCGCGCTGTCGCACCGGATCGCGGTGATGAACCGGGGCCGGGTCGAGCAGCTCGACGAGCCCTCGCGCATCTACGGGTTCCCTCAAACGAAGTTCGTCGCCGATTTCATCGGACAGTGCAACCTCTACTCGGGACCGGTCACCGCCAATGCCGGAGGCGTCGTGACCATCGATGTCGCGGGCCTCGGCCCGGTGCGCGTCGCGGCGACATCGTCGATTGCGCCCGGCGCCGGCGGAACCGTCGCGCTGCGCCCCGAGAAGACCCGCATCGCGGCGGCCGCGCCGCAGGACACGCCCGACAACCATTACCGGGGCACGATCGCCGCGCTTCGCTACATGGGCGACGTCACCGTCTACATCGTCGAGACGCCGGGAGGAACGCGCATCGAGGCGCTGCTCGCCAATTCGCAGAGCGGGCGCGCGAAGTTCTTCGAGGTGGGCGACACTGTCGAGATGAGCTGGTCCGTCGATGCCGGCCATTTCCTCGCGGAGTAGCCCTGCCATGGACACCGGCACGCCGGCGATCGGCGGACGCGGCTGAGCGCGATGCCGGCAAGGCGCCCCACCCGGCTGGCGAAGTGGCTCATCAGCGGGCCGCCGCTGCTCTACCTGCTCGTGTTCTTCGCGGCGCCGACGCTGATCATGGTGCTGGCGTCGTTCCGCTCGCCCGGGGAGTTCGGCGGCCTCGCCCCGCTCGTCGACGCGACGGGCAGGATCGACCTCAACGTCGACAGCTACGTGCGGTTCTTCACCGAGCCCGTCTTCTTCCAGGTGTTCGTGAAATCCGCGTGGTACGCAGCGCTGACGACGGTGGTCTGCCTGCTGCTCGCCTATCCGCTGGCAAGCCTGATCGCCAGGAGCGGCAAGAAGCATCGGGATCTCCTGCTGCTGCTGGTGATCCTGCCGTTCTGGAGCAATTTCCTGATCCGGATCTACGCGTGGATGATCATCCTCGGCCCCAACGCAGCGCTGGCGAGGCTCGTCAACCGCGTGCTGGCCCTCTTCGGCGCCCAGCCGGTGCCGCTGCTGTTCAGCTCGTTCGCGGTCCTCGTTTGCCTCGTCTACGTCAGCCTGCCGTTCATGGTGCTTCCGCTGTACGCGAACCTCGAGAAGCACGACGACGCGCTGCTCGACGCGGCGCAGGACCTGGGCGCCAACGCCTGGCAGCGCTTCTGGCGCATCACGTTCCCGCTGTCCCTGCCGGGCGTCTACGCCGGCGCCGCACTGGTGTTCATCCCGGCGCTGGGGATCTTCGCGATCCCCGACATCCTGGGCGGCCCCGACGACACCCTGATCGGCAACCTGATCAAGCAGCAGTTCCTCGAGACGCGCGACTGGCCTTTCGGCAGCGTGCTGTCGATCATGCTGACCCTCGCCGCGCTGCTGTTGGCGGGGACGGCCGCCTGGATCGGGCGCCGCGGCGCCGGGGACTCGCGTGCGTAGGGGCTCGCCGTGGCTGTGGGCATCGGCGCTCGTCGCCTACGCATTCCTGTACCTGCCGCTGCTGATCGTCGTCGTCTACTCGTTCAACGACTCGCGGCTCAACGCCGAGTGGGTCGGCTTCACGCTCGATTGGTACCGGAAGCTCTTCGCCGACGGCGACATGATCTCGGCCGCCGGCAATTCGCTGCTGATCGGCGTCACCGCGAGCCTCGCGTCGACGGTGCTCGGCACGATGGCCGGCATGGCGATGCACCGCTACCGGCTGCGGCTGCTGCCGATCCTGATCCTGGCGCCGATCGCGATCCCCGAGATCCTGACCGGCGTCAGCCTGCTGATATTCTTCGTCCTGCTGAACTTCACGCTCGGGCTGATGTCCGTCGCGCTGGCCCACATCGCATTCTGCATCGGGTTCGTCGCCATCGTCGTGCGCGCGCGGCTCGCCGGCATGGACGAGTCGCTGACCGAGGCGGCCCGCGACTGCGGGGCTTCGCCGGGCCGCGCGTTTCGCTACGTGACGCTGCCGCTGATCATGCCGGGCGTCATCGCCGGCGCGCTGATGGCGTTCACGCTGTCGATCGACGATTTCGTGATCACGTTCTTCACCGCCGGCGCCGGGACCGTCACGCTGCCACTGCAGATCTACTCGATGATCAAGATATCGGTCACCCCTGAAGTTAATGCCGTGTCAACGCTGCTGATGCTCCTGACGTTGCTGCTGATCGTCACCGCTGCCAAGCTGTCACCTACCCTTCTGCGCTCTGATCGGGAGACCTGACCATGAATGTCCGTAGCTTTGCCGTCCTCCTCGCCGCGTCGCTCGCCATCGCCGCCCCGGTGCATGCCAAGGACGAGCTGCACCTGTACAACTGGAACAACTACATCGCCCCCGAGACGATCAAGCGCTTCGAGGCGCAGTGCAATTGCGAAGTCGTCCAGACCTACTACTCCGACAACGATGAGCTGCTCGCCAAGCTCGCCGCAGGCGCCAGGGGCTACGACGTCATGGTGCCGACCAGCAACGCGGTACAGACGCTGATCGGCGGGCACCAGCTGAAGCGCATCGACAAGACCGCGATCCCCAACATAAAGAATATCGACCCGGTGTACCTGAACACCCAGTTCGATCCCGGCAACCAGTATTCGGTGCCCTACGCGATGTCGACGACGATCATCGGCTACAACGACGTCAAGATGAAGGAGCTCGGGCTGCCGACCGACACCTGGGCGGTGATCTTCGATCCCAAGTACCTGCAGAAGGTCAAGGGACGCGTCACCGTGCTCGACAGCGCGAACGAACTCTTCGCCGCGGCGCTCAAGTATCTCGGCTACTCGGTCAACGACGTCGATCCGACGCACTGGAACGAGGCGAAGGACGTGATCCTCAAGGCCAAGCCGTATTGGGCGGCGTTCAATGCCTCGTCGTACATCAAGGAATTGACCATCGGCAACATCTGGCTCGTCCACGGCTACTCGAACGACATCTTCCAGGCGAACCAGGACGCGCAGGCCGCGCATCGCCCGTTCCACATCCTGCAGGGCATGCCCAAGGAAGGTGCCGTGCTCGCCGTCGACAACATGGTGATCGACAAGAGCGCGCCCCGGCCCGACCTCGCGCTGCGCTTCATCAACTTCATGCTCGAGGGGCGCAATTCGGCGGACCTCACGAACCTGATCGGATCGGGCAACCCCAACATGGCCGCGATCAAGTACATCCAGCCCGCGATCCTGAAGCTGCCGGCGGTGTTCCCGCCGAAGGACGTCCAGGCCAAGCTCGAGCAGCTGAAGGACCTGACGATCAAGCAGCGCCGGCTGCGCAACCAGCTCTGGACCGAGATCAAGGCGGCGAGGTAGCCGTCC
This sequence comes from Betaproteobacteria bacterium, assembly GCA_018971195.1. GTDB lineage: Bacteria > Pseudomonadota > Gammaproteobacteria > Burkholderiales > Casimicrobiaceae > VBCG01. Next base: position 360 of record JAGXBK010000073.1, on the reverse strand, counting down.
GCCTCGGCAGGCGGGGCGATCCGCGTCGGCGCGACTGGGCTCGCTTGCTCGGTCTCGCCCCCTTGGGCGGCAGGGCAGCGCGTATCTGCGCGCTCGTCGTCCGTGCGATAGGCAGCGGGGCGGGGCCTGTCTGCGCGCTCGATGTGCGCAATCGCCGGCTTACGGGTCCCGGCGCGGCGGCGCTCGAGGACGCCCTGCAGTCGACGTTCCTGTCGGGCTCGCTTGCCGCGCGACCCGTGACAGCCGTCGCGCACGCTCGCGCTCGCCACGCCCTGCCCCGCTGCCCGGCCGGATCGGCGTCAACTCGGTGCATCGCGGAAACCGGGTCGATCACCAATTTCCGGATCTCGGACGCGATGC
>JAGXBK010000243.1 GCA_018971195.1 Betaproteobacteria bacterium | reverse complement strand
ATCGCACTCGCCCCCACGCCGCTCGCCGCGTCGCTGCTCGCGCGCGCCGGATCGACGATGCCGGCGCCCGACATCGCGCATCTGCCCGATGCTCTCGCCCCGCTGCCCCTCACCCTGCTCGACCTCGACCCCGGCGCGGCTGCGACACTGGACGCCGCCGGCATCTCGACGTTCGGGGAGGTGCGACGCCTGCCGCGCGCCGCACTCGCCCGCCGCTTCGGCGAGACACTGGTCGACGCGCTCGACCACGCGCTCGGCGAGCGACCCGATCCGCGCCCACCCTACCGGCCGCCACCGCGGTTCGAGCGCAAGCTCCCGCTGGTGGCACCGGTCGACACCGTCGACGCGCTGGCTTTCGGCGTCAATCGCCTGGTGAACGATCTCGCCGACTGGCTCACCGCCCGCGGCCTCGGCGTCACGCGGATGTCGCTCGCGCTCGTCCACGAGCGTCATCTGCGCGAGCGCGGCATGCCGCCGACGGTCGTCGCGTTCGCGCTCGCCGCCGCAGCGCGCGCTCCGGCGCATCTTGCCACCGTGCTGCGCGAGCGCCTGGCCCGCGTCGCGCTGCCGGCGCCCGTCGAAGCGATCGGTCTCACCGGGGACGCGACCGAGCCGCTGGCGGGCCGCAATCTTGGCCTGCTGCCCGAGGACCAGGCAGGCGCGGCGATCGTCCCCCTGATCGAGCGCCTGCGTGCGCGACTCGCCGACGCTGCGGTCGTCATGCTCGAGTCGCGGGCCGAGCATCGCCCCGAGCATGCGATGCGCACGGTCGCAACACTGCAGGGCGCAGCGGCATCGAAGCATGCTGCGGCGATGCCCGGGCGCGCGGCCGAAAATGCCCCGGCTGCGGCGCGCCCGCTATGGCTGCTCGACCATGCGCAGCCGCTGGGAACGGTGCTCGAAGCGCAGCCATGGATCCTGCGCGACGGGCCCGAGCGCATCGAATCGGGCTGGTGGGACGGGCGCGATCTGCGCCGCGATTATTTCGTCGCCGAGACTCCGCAGGGCGAAATCGTGTGGATCTACCGCGACCACCGCTACGGCACCGACGACGGCGAGTGGTTCTTGCACGGCCTCTTCGCCTAGATGCACCGGCGCACGCGCGCCTGCTCACTCTCCCTGCGCACTGCGGCGGTCAGATCCCCGCGTACCACTGGTAGCCCTGGTCCTCCCAGTAGCCGCCATTGCCGTCGCCGATGTGCGCGAAGCTCTCGACGAGCTCGAGGCGCATCACGTACTTCGCATGCTTGTAGCCGAGCTGCCGCTCGACGCGCAGGCGGATCGGCGCGCCATTGGCCACCGGCAGCGGCTTGTCGTCGAGCCTGTACGCAAGGATCGTCTGGACGTGATACGCGTCGTCCATGTCGATGCTCTCGTAGTACGGCGACGTGCCGTCGTCGTTCATCGGGTCGGCGCAGCGGAACACGACATAGCGCGCCTTCGCCGCCGGCTCGACCGCATCGAGCAGCGCGGAGAGCCTCGCGCCCTCCCACTTGCCGATCGCGCTCCAGCCCTCGACGCAGTCGTGGCGCGTGATCTGCGTGCGCGAAGGCAGCGCATGCAGGTCGGCGAGCGAGAAGCTGCGCGGCTTGGCGACCAGCCCGGCGACCTCCAGCCGATAGTCGGCGAAACCGTTGGCGGCGAGCGCCTGGTATTCGGGATTGTCCGGGTTGGACGTGCCGTTGCTGCGGAAGCTCGGCGAAAGATCCGCCGGCGTGAACTCCTGCGCCATCGCCTTGCGCCCGGTGACGAGCCTGGCGACGCGCTGGTTGAGCTTCTCGGCGCTGCCCAGCACACGCGGGAACCAGTCGGTCTGCGACAGCCGGTCGCAGCCCGCCAGGCCCACGGCGCCCAGCGATGCGGCGAAGCGGCCCAGGAAGCGGCGCCGTGCGCCGCGTTCGATGTCAGTCATGCACGGCCTCCTGCGGCACGCGGTAGCGCCCGGTGATCATCGAGCGCAGGTTGTTCCAGAGCCCGGTCACAATCACCTCGAACACGTGGATCATGACGAATGCGACCAGCGTCCATGCGACGATGAAGTGGATCGAGCGCACCGACTGGCGGCCGCCGAACAGGCTCACCCAGCCGCCGAACAGCGTGTCCAGCCGCGGCGACAGGCCGAGTCCCATCAGGATGATCAGCGGCAGCAGCACGAAGACGACGACCAGGTAGGCGAATTTCTGCAGCACGTTGTAGCGCTTGGCCGCCTCGCCGGCGGGATGGCGAAACCGCAGGTGGTCGAGCACCGACCGGCCGATGCCGCGCAGGTCGGCGCGCGTGGGCCACAGGTCCCGCGCGAGGTGGCGACTCGCGATGGTGTAGCCGACATAGCCGAGCCCGTTGATCAGGAACACCCATGCGAAGAAGAAATGCCAGGCGCGCGCCATCGCGAGCCACTGGTGGCTGGGCAGCGTCAGCCACGAGGGAAATGCCTGCACGTACATCTGGCCTGCGTCAGCGGAAACGCCGAGGACGCCCGTCGTATCGAAGGTGTGGCCGAAGACCCGCGTGTACCCGCTGATGCGACCGTCCGCAGCCTGCGTCGCGCCGATCTCGAGCCATGCGGGCCGACCGCTGTACGACGACTGGCCCCAATAGAGCGCGGGATGCGAATTGAAGATGCACAGGCCGCTCAACAACATCAGCGTCAGCGCGACGACGTTCACCCAGTGCATCACGCGTACCGGCAGGGCATGGCGTCGATAGAGCTCGCGCGTCGCTGTCCCTGACGTCGGGGCTGGCGCCGCCGCGGCGTCGCCCGCAACTCCGCCCGCTGCGTTCGCGTCGGCGGCGGCTTCCACGGCCGGGGCGGCGACCGGCGCGTGCGAAATGTC
>JAGXBK010000072.1 GCA_018971195.1 Betaproteobacteria bacterium | reverse complement strand
CTGGAGCTCTGACCCCATGTATCGCATTACAGCTCTGACCCCATTTATCGCATTACAGCTCTGACCCCATTTATCGCACTGTCAGAACGGGATGTCGTCGTCGAAATCCTCGGTGGTCTTCTTGCCGCCACCCTTCGCGCCACCGCTGCTCGAGCTCCCCGAAGATTCGCGCCGCCCGCCGCCGCCACTGCCCGATGAGGCCCCGGCATTGAACTCGACGTCGGCGCCTCCGCCGCCGCTTTCGCGGGCACCCCCGATCAGCTGCATGCGATCGGCGACGATCTCGGTCGAATACTTCTCGACGCCATCCTTGTCGGTGTATTTGCGCGTCTGGAGCCTGCCCTCGATGTAGACCGAGCGGCCTTTCTTCAGATATTCGCCGGCGATCTCGGCGGTGCGACCGAACAGGACGACGCGGTGCCATTCGGTGCGCTCCTGCTTCTCGCCGCTCTTGTCCTTCCACTGCTCGGACGTTGCGATGCTCAGGTTGGTGACCGCACTGCCGTCCGTCGTGTAGCGGGTCTCGGGGTCGCGACCGAGATTGCCCAGAAGAATCACTTTGTTGACCGAGGCCATTGGCGTTGTCCTTGAGCGATGCGGGTGATTGATCGTGCGCGCGGGCGCCCCCATCTGGCACCCATGCGGGTGCCGGAAACGAACTCGCAAAACACAATATACTAGCAGGTTGCCTTCCTCGCCCTAGGTCGTTCGGACGAGGTCCGGCGCGCAGCGGCGGACGACACTCGTCCTCCCCGCGTCGACGGCGAATCGCACAGAGCTCGCATGGAACTGATCCGCATCCGCGGCGCGCGTACGCACAATCTCAAGAACCTGAATCTCGATCTCCCGCGCCATCGGTTGATCGTGATCACCGGGCTTTCCGGATCGGGCAAGAGCTCGCTGGCTTTCGACACGCTGTACGCCGAAGGGCAGCGCCGCTACGTCGAGTCGCTGTCGGCCTACGCGCGCCAGTTCCTGCAGCTGATGGAAAAGCCCGACGTCGACCTGATCGAGGGCCTGTCCCCGGCGATCTCGATCGAGCAGAAGGCGACGTCGCACAATCCCCGCTCGACGGTGGGAACGGTCACCGAGATCCACGACTACCTGCGGCTGCTCTTCGCGCGCGTCGGCGACCCGTATTGCGTCAACCATCCCGAGCAGAGGCTCGCGTCGATGACGATCTCGCAGATGGTCGACGCGACCCTCGCGATGCCCCAGGGCACGCGGCTGATGATCCTGTCGCCGGCCGTCGTCAACCGCAAGGGCGAGCAGCTCGAGCTCATCGCCGAATTGCGCGCCAAGGGTTTCGTGCGCGTGCGAGTCGACGGCAACGTCTGCGAGATCGATGCGGTGCCGAAGCTCGCCAAGAACTCCAAGCATACGATCGAGGTCGTCGTCGATCGCCTGAAGGTCCACCCCGAATTCAAGCAGCGGCTCGCCGAGTCCTACGAGACGGCGCTGCGCCACGGCGACGGACGCGCGATCGCAGTGGAAATGGACAGCGGCGCCGAGCACCTGTACTCGGCCAAGTTCGCGTGCCCGATCTGCAACTACTCGCTGTCCGAGCTCGAGCCGCGGCTGTTCTCGTTCAACAACCCGGTCGGCGCCTGCCCGCGCTGCGACGGCCTGGGCTCGATCAATTTCTTCGATCCCAAGCGTGTCGTCGCGTTTCCCCAGCTGTCGCTTGCCTCGGGGGCGATCCGCGGCTGGGACCGGCGCAATCAGTTCTATTTCCAGATGCTGCAGGGGCTCGCGAAGCACATCGGCTTTGACGCGGACAAGCCGTTCGCGAAGCTGCCCGAGCGCGTGCAGAACATCGTTCTCTATGGCTCGGGCGACGAGAAGATCCCGTTCACCTACATCTCCGATCGCGGCAAGCCGACGACGCGCGAGCATGCCTTCGAGGGCATCGTCCCCAACCTCGAGCGCCGCTATCGCGAGACCGACAGCGTCATGGTGCGCGAGGAGCTCGCGAAGTACCTGAACAACAAGCCCTGCCCGGAATGCGAAGGCACGCGACTGAAGCGGGAAGCGCGTAACGTCAAGGTCGGGGAGGGCGACGACGCGCGAGCGATCTTCGAGATGTCCGCCTGGCCGCTCAAGGAGTCGATGCGCTACTTCGGGCATCTGACGCTGCCTGGCCACAAGGCCGCGATCGCCGACAGGATCATCAAGGAGATCGTCTCCCGGCTCAATTTCCTGAACAATGTCGGCCTCGATTACCTGTCGCTCGACCGCTCTGCCGAGACGCTGTCGGGCGGCGAAGCGCAGCGCATCCGCCTCGCGTCGCAGATCGGCTCGGGGCTGACCGGGGTCATGTACGTCCTCGACGAGCCGTCGATCGGACTGCATCAGCGCGACAACGACCGCCTGCTTGCGACGCTCAAGCACCTGCGCGACCTCGGCAACACCGTCATCGTCGTCGAGCACGACCAGGATGCGATCCTGTCCGCCGACTATGTCGTCGACATGGGCCCGGGTGCGGGCGAGCACGGGGGACAGGTCGTCGCGCAGGGCACCCCTGAGGACATCAAACGCGCGGCGCATTCGCTGACCGGCCAGTACCTGGCGGGCCGACGCGAGATTCCCGTGCCTGCGCGCAGGCAGGTTGCGGACCGCGAGCGGATGCTGACGATCGCTGGCGCCTCGGGCAACAACCTTCGCGACGTGACGCTGGAGTTGCCGGTCGGGCTGTTCGTCTGCGTCACCGGCGTTTCCGGATCCGGCAAGTCGACGCTTATCAACGACACGCTCTACCACGCGGTCGCTCGCCATCTCTACGACAGTTCGGAAGAGCCCGCGCCGTACCGCGAGATCGACGGCCTCGAGCATTTCGACAAGGTGATCAGCGTCGACCAGAGTCCGATCGGGCGCACGCCGCGCAGCAACCCGGCGACCTACACCGGACTGTTCACGCCGATCCGCGAGCTCTTCTCGCAGGTGAAGGAAGCGCGCGAGCGCGGCTATGGCCCGGGGCGTTTTTCATTCAACGTCAAGGGCGGGCGCTGCGAAGCCTGCCAGGGCGACGGCCTGATCAAGGTCGAGATGCATTTCCTGCCGGACATCTACGTGCCCTGCGACATCTGCCACGGTCAGCGCTACAACCGCGAGACCCTCGAGATACGGTACAAGGACCGCAACATCCACGAGGTGCTGGCGATGACGGTCGAGCAGGCGTATGCATTCTTCGAGCCGGTGCCGTCCGTCGCGCGCAAGCTGCAGACCCTGCTCGACGTGGGGCTGGGCTACATCACGCTGGGCCAGTCGGCGACCACGCTGTCGGGCGGCGAGGCGCAGCGCGTGAAGCTGGCGCTTGAACTGTCGAAGCGCGATACCGGTCGCACGCTCTACATCCTCGACGAGCCGACGACAGGCCTGCATTTCCACGACATCGAGATGCTGCTGACCGTATTGCACCGGTTGCGCGACCACGGCAACACGGTGGTCGTCATCGAGCACAACCTCGACGTCATCAAGACCGCGGACTGGATCATCGACCTCGGTCCCGAGGGGGGCGCCGGCGGCGGGATGATCATCGCCCAGGGGACGCCGGCGCAGGTCATCGGCGTCGCGGCGAGCTACACCGGCCGCTACCTGAAGCCGGTGCTCGACCGAAAGGCCCCGAAAAATGGGGTCAGAGCTGCATTACCACGGCGTTGACCTGCTCGGTGCGCCCCAAGGGAATGAAAAAATGGGGTCAGAGCTGTAATACCGGGCGGTCGGCCGATTGGCCTATCCGGCAGCTGCGAAACGTTGGGTACGATCCGGACGTTCGCACCTGCCCATGTCCCGACGTCCACGCTTTCCGCTGACGGATCTGCCGCTGCACGTCGTGCAGCGCGGAAATGACCGGCAGCAATGCTTCTTCGAGGACCGGGATTACCGCATCTTTCTCGCCGCGCTTCGAGAAGCGGCGTCGCGCTACGGCGTGCTGGTGCACGCCTACGTCCTCATGACGAACCACGTCCACTTGCTGCTGACGCCGGCCGCGCTCGGAGCCCTACCCAGGCTGATGCAATCGCTGGGTGCCCGGTACGTGTGGCACGTGAACTCGACCCGCCAACGTACCGGGACGTTGTGGGAGGGACGCTACCGGGCGTGCCTGGTCGCCCGCGATGAACACGTCCTGACCGCTTGCCGATACATCGATCTCAATCCGGTTCGGGCTGGACTGGCGCGGCATCCGGCTGACTATCGCTGGAGCAGCTATGGCGCACTCAGCGGGTTGCGTGACGACCCGTTGGTAACACGGCATCCTGCGCTCGTCGAACTTGGATCGCCTGAGGGGCAGGCATACGTGCGATGGTGCGCACAGGCGAATCGCGACGAGGAACTGGGACAGATCCGGGACGCAACCGAGCACGAGCTCGCGTTCGGCTCGGACGAATTCAAGGCGCAGATCGAGGCCATGACAATGCGGGCAACCACGAGCCGGCCGCGCGGCCGCCCGCGGCGCGCGCCGAGCGTCTGCGGCTGACGTTTGGCGCCGATACGCGGCGCCGGAGCCCCCCCAGAGGGAGCATCACATCAATACAGCTCTGACCCCAATTTCCGCAATTTCCGGGTTAATAAAGCTCTGACCCCAATTCCCCGGCCCCGATGTTCGGGGCAAAGACGTCGACGGGTTGCGCCTTGCCGCGGATGGTCACCGGACCCAGTGCCTCGACCTCGATCGAGCCGCCGAGTCCGGTGCGCGTGGCGGCGTCGATCAGGATCGGGCGGCCGGCCACCTTGGTGTGTGCTTCGAGACGCGAGGCGAGGTTCACGGTGTCGCCGATGCAGGTGTAGGTCGCGCGCTCGTTGGTGCCGGTGTAGCCCGCCACCATGTCGCCCGAGGCAATGCCGATGCCGATGTGAATCTGCGGCTTGCCCGCGCCAGCCCGCTCGACATCGAACAGCTCGATCATCTCGAGCATTTCCAGCGCCGCGCGCACCGCGGCGCCGCAATGGTCGGGCAGCGGCAGCGGCGCGCCGAATAAGGCCATCAGACCGTCGCCGGCGATCTGGCTCACGATCCCGCCGTGGCCGCTGATGGCGTCGAACATCAGCGTGTACCAGGTGTTGAGGAGCTCGATCGTCTCCTCGGGCGGCTGCGACTCGGCGAGCGACGTGAAGCCGCGGATGTCGGTGAACATCACCGAGCCTTCCACGCGCTTGCCGCCCAGCGCGAATCCGGACTCCTGCATGTCCTGCGCCACTTCCGGGGTTGCAAAGCGGCGCACCAGCTCCTTCTGCTGGTCGCGCAGGCGCTTCTTCTCGAGGCTCGCGCCGAGGCGCGCCTTGAGCAGCACCGGGTTGACCGGCTTCTGCAGGTAGTCCTCGGCACCGAGCTCGATGCAGCGCACGACGTTGTCGAGGCCCTCCAGCGACGAGGTGACGATGACCGGGATGTCGCGCAGCTGCAGGTCCCCCTTGAGCTGCTCGAGCACCTGGAAGCCGTTCATCTCCGGCATCTCGATGTCGAGCAGCAGCAGGTCGAAAGACTCGCGCCGCAGCATGTCCAGCGCGACCCGGCCGTTCTCGGCGGCCGCGACCTGGTGACCCTGCAGCTCGAGGTTGCGGGCCAGCAGCAGCCGGTTGACCTTGTTGTCGTCGACGAGCAGCAGGCGCGCGCCGCGACGGGCGCCCTCACGCACGCGCAAGCTCCGCGAGCGCCTGCGCGACGCGCTGGTACTCCCCGGCGAGCTCGGCCAGCGCCGCGCCCTGCGTCTGCTGCACCGGGGCGAGGCCGCCGAGCTCCAGCTCGCGCGCCATCGCACCGAACGCCAGCGCGCCGAAGGTGTTGCCGTTCGACTTCAGCGAGTGCGCGGCGCGCCGGAAGCGCTCGGCATCGCCCGCCGCGAGCGCGTCGCGAAGCTCCGCGAGCATCGCCGGCGCTTCGACCAGGAACGTGTCGACGAGCTCGCGAACGAAGTCGTCGCCTGCGGTGGTCTTCAGGTCCTCGAAGGTCGCGACATCGATGGTTTCGTTCGTCACGTCAGCGGCTCCCTCGGCCCGGCACCTGGGAAAGCGCTTCGACCAGCTGCTCGACGCGGATCGGCTTGGTCAGGTAGTCGTCCATGCCGGCGGCAAGGCACATGTCGCGGTCTCCCTGCATCGCGTTGGCCGTCATCGCGACGATGCGCGGGCGCTCCTGCGGACCCCAGCGTGCGCAGATCTCGCGCGCTGCGTCGAGGCCGTCCATCTCGGGCATCTGCACGTCCATCAGCACGACATCGTAGGTCTGGCGGCCAACCGACTCGACCGCCTCCAGGCCGTTGGATGCGAGGTCGGCGCGGTAGCCCATCTGCTGGAGAATGCGCATGGCGAGCTTCTGGTTCACGACGTTGTCCTCGGCCAGCAGGATGCGCAGCGGGTGGCGCGCCGCCAGGTCCGGATCGATGCGCGGGGCGGCGGGTGCCGCCGCGGCGGCCCTGGGTGCGTCTTCGTGCGCGACCAGTCCGACCAGCGTGTCGAAGAGCTGCGACTGGCGGACCGGCTTGGCGAGAAACGCGTCGAAGAGCTTGTCGTTGTCGCCGGCTTCGCGTCGTCCGAGCGAGCTGAACAGGACCAGCGGGAGCTTCGGACGCCGCGCGCGGATCTCCGACGCCAGCGCGACGCCGTCCATCTCGGGCATGTGCATGTCGATGATCGCGAGATCGAACGCGTCGCCGCGTTCGAGCCAGCGCAGGGATTCACGCGGCGATTCGGTCGCCTGCGACGCCATGCCCCACTTCGACGTCTGCAGGTCGAGCACGCGGCGGTTGGTCGCGTTGTCGTCGACGATCAGCACGCGCTTGCCCTGCAGCGCCGGCTGGACACCGACGAAATCGCGCTGTCTCGCCGGCGGCAGCTCACCGACCGGCGCGACGATGGTGAAGAAGAACGTCGAGCCCTTGCCTTCGCCATCGCTCTCGGCCCACATGCGCCCGCCCATCAGCTCGGCGAGGCGGCGGCTGATGGCAAGCCCCAGACCCGTGCCGCCGTACTTGCGCGTCGTCGACGAATCGGCCTGCGAGAACGACTGGAACAGCCGGCTCATTCCATCCGCCGTCAAGCCGATGCCGGTGTCGCGCACGGCGAAGGTGAGCTCGACCTTGCCGCCGGCGAGCGGGCGCGATGCAACCGTCAGGACGACTTCGCCCTGCTCGGTGAACTTCACCGCATTGGACAGCAGGTTGAGCAGGATCTGGCGCAGCCGCGTCAAGTCGCCGACCACCGCCGCGGGGACCTCGCCTTCGAACACGTAGGCGGTGTCGAGGTGCTTTTCGACGGCCCGCGCGGTGACGAGGTCGAGCGCCGATTCGACGCATTCGCGCAGGTCGAGCGGATGCGCCTCGATGTCCATCCGTCCCGCCTCGATCTTCGAGAAATCGAGGATGTCGTTGATGATCGTGAGCAGCGCGTCGCCTGAGTCGCGGATCGTGGCGGCGTAATCATGCTGCTCCGCATCGAGCTCGGTGTCGAGCAGCAGGCCGCTCATGCCGATCACTGCGTTCATCGGCGTGCGGATCTCGTGACTCATCGTGGCGAGGAACGCGCTCTTCGCCTCGTTTGCGGTCTCGGCGGCGGCGCGCGCCTCCTGCGCCTCCTTGAACAGGCGCGCGTTCTGGATGGCGATCGCAGCCTGGTCGGCGAAGGTCTTCAGCAGCGCGATCTCCTTGTCCGAGAACGGGCCCGTACTGGCGCGCCCGACACTGATGACACCGATACCGCGCCCTTCCCAGAGCATCGGGGCGACGATCACGGACCCGACACCGACCGCCCGGTACGCATCGCGACTGAACGCCGGAACATCGCTGCCACCGGCGATGTCGGGCACGTGCTGCACGCGCCTCGACGCGATCGCGTTCGCGCTGATGGACGCGCCGGTGGCGACCGGACCGATCACGGTAATGTCGTGGGCCGGCTTGGGACCCCGGTAGCCCTCGATGCGGATCGTCCCGGCGCCGTCGACGCGCTCGATCGCAATCACCCTGCCTGCGAACAGCTGCTCACAGCTCGACAGGATCTTGTCGAACACCGGAGCGGTGTCGGCGATCGAGCTGCTGATCGCAGCCAGCACCTCGGAGGACGCGCGCTGCTGCTCCAGCGCTTCCCTCGTCTCGTTGAACAGGCGCACGTTCTCGATGGCCACCACGGCCTGGCGCGCGAAGGTCTGCAGCAGCGCAACCTCCTTGGCGGCGTAGAGACCGGTCTCGGCGCGGTTGACGGTGATTGCGCCGACGATCTGCTGGTCGCGCAGCATCGGCACGCTCAAGCCGCTGCGGAATCCGGCGACCTCGACCACGCGCTTCATCTCCGGCGCGTAATCGGCATCGGATTCCGCCAGCAGGTCGGCCACGTTGACCACGCCGCGCCGGCGGATCGCCCGCGCCGCAATCGAGGTGCTGCCGTCCAGCCGCTGGGGCCACACCGCGCGCAGCGCCTCGGCGCCCGTCGCGTCGACGCCATGCAGGCTGGCCAGGTGCAGCCGCTCGCCGTCGAACCGGGTCACGAGGCAGTAGCGCGCCCCGGTCAGCGACGCCGCGCGCTCGGCGATGATGTCGAACACCGGCTGCACGTCGGTGGGTGACTCGCTGATCACCTGCAGCACGTCGGAGGTGGCCGTCTGCCGCGCCAGCGCCTCCTGCGTCTCGTTGAACAGGCGCGCGTTCTGGATTGCGATCACCGCCTGGTCGGCAAAGGTCTGCAGCGTCGACAGCTCTTTCGCCGAAAATGCGCCGCGCGAGCGCGCCACGCCGACGGCACCGATGCCGCGGTCCTCCCACAGCATCGGCGCGAACGCCATCGATTGATAGCCCGCGATCTTGGAGATCTTGCGCACCACGCCGGGCACGTCGTCACCGTTCACGGCGTCCGGGTAGTGGACGACCCGGCGCTCGCGGATTGCGCGCCCGGCCGGCGTCAATTCCACCGGCGCCGGGAAACTCGCCGCCACGATGTCGTGCACCTTGCCGATGTACGCGGCGATCTGGAGCTGTCCCGCGTCGTCGACTACCAGGACGTCCATTTCGTCGCTGCCGAAGAGGTGCTTGCAACTCTCCAGGATCTTGTCGAACACCGGCCGCGCATCGGCCACCGAACTGCTGATCACGCGCAGGATCTCGCTGGTCGCCGTCTGCCGCTGCAATGCCTCTCGCGTCTCATTGAACAGCCGCGCGTTCTGGATCGCGATCACCGCCTGGTCGGCAAAGGTCCTCAGCAGCGCCATCTCCTTGTCCGAGAACGGGCCGGCGACGTCGCGGCCGACGCCGATCGAGCCGATGCCGCGGCCCTCCCAGAGCATGGGCGCGAGCATCATCGCTTTCACGCCGATCAGCGCGCAGGCGCGCTGGGTGCCGGGTGGAACGTCCTTGCCGCCGATCACGTCAGGAAGATGAACGATCTTGCCTTCGACGATGGCTTGCCCCGATGCCGTGTCACCTGCGAGCGGCTTGCGCTCGAGGAACTGCTGCAGTTGATCCCTCCCCGGACCGTGATACGCGACGATGTCGACCAGGCCGTCGTCCCCGACCAGGTTGATCGTGATCGCGCTGCCCGCGAACAGTCGCACGCAGCTTTCGAGGATCCGGTCGAACACCGGCTTGGGGTCCGATATCGAGCTCGATATGGCGGTGAGGACATCGCCGGAGGCGCGCTGTTGCTCGAGTGCGTCGCGGGTCTCCTTGAACAACCGCGCGTTCTGCAGCGCCGCGCCGACGTTGGCGGCGATGGTTTCGAGCAGGCGCCTGTCGTCGTCGCTGTAGACGCCCTCGCGCTCGGTGCTTTGCACGCTGATGACGCCCAGGCACTCGCCTGCGACCAGGATGGGAACGCCGAGATAGGACCTGGATGCCTTGCCGACGAGGCGCGACCCCAGCTCCTCGCGGTGCCTGGCGATATCCGAGTTGAAGATAAGTGCCTTGCCGGTCGTTATGATCCTGCTGGTCAGTCCCTCGCCGAGCTTCAGCGGCTGCATCGTGTCGCCGTACTGGTACGGGAAGCCGATCGTATCGGTGGCGCGATCGAGCAGGGCGACGTACGCGATGTCGGCCTTGAAGACGCCCCGGATCTCGTCGCCGACCAGCTCGATCAGTGCGTCGACCTCGAGCTGGTCGCCCAGGCGTTGCGACACGGTGTTGATGGTTGCGAGCTCCGCCGCGCGTCGTTCGGCCTCGGCGAACAGGCGTGCGTTCTGGATCGCCACCGTCGCCTGCAGCGAAAGCCCGACCAGGAACTCGAGCTCGGTAGCGCTGAAAGGCTGCCCGCCCGTGCGCCAGACCGCCATCGCGCCCTTCACTTCGTCGCCCGCCTTCAACGGGGCGACGATCAGTCGCTCGTTGTCCTGCTTGTCGGTTCCGGCGATCTGCACGGCACGTGGGTCGGACTGCGTATCGTTGACGAATTCGGCGCGACCGCTTTGCACCAGGCTGCCGATGATGCCCTGGCCGACGTGGATTTCCGTCGCCTTGATCTCGCTTGCAATGGCGCCGATGGCGACGATCGCCCGGAACACCCCGGGATCGGTCTCCGGCAGGAAGATCGCGCTGGTGTCGCCGGCGAGCAGATCCTTCGCGTGCTGCGCGATGCGATCCATCACCGTCGCAAGCTCGAGCGTCGACGAGATGTCGCGGCCGACCTCCGCCAGCGCCGCCGCCTCGCGCGTGCGCCGCTGCGTTTCGTCGAACAGGCGCGCGTTCTCCAGCGCCACGCTCATGCTGTTGGCCAGCGTCTGCAGCAGGCGCACGTCGGAGTCGCTGAATGCCCGCTCACGCTCGTAGTTGGCAAGCGTGATCAACCCGCGCGCCTGCTCGCCGGCCACCAGCGGCACGTAGATCACCGATTGCTCCATCCGCGTGCCGGGCATCGTGGAGCTGCCGTATCGCTCCGCTTCGCGCGCCATGTTCTCGTTGATGACCAGCGGCTCGCGGGTGCGCAGGACGTGGGCCGTGAAACCGGTATCGCCGAGAGCCTCGGACTCGATGACGATCCGCGTCCCGCTTTCGTAGACGTAGGGGAAATGCAGCATGTCCGTCTGCGGGTCGTAGATGCGGATGCCCACGTCGGCGTGGCCGAAGATCTCGCGGATCTTGTCGCCGACGGCGTCGTAGATACCCTGCATATTGAGCTCGGCGGCGAGCGCGTGCTGGACGCTGTTGATGATCGCCAGCTCGGCGGCCCGCTGCTCGCTTTCCTTGAACAGCCGCTGCGTCTCGTCGAACAGCCGCGCATTCTCGAGTGCAACCCCCATGCTGGAGGCCACTGTCTGCAGCAGGCGCACCTCCGACTCGCCGTACGCATACTCGCGCTCGTGATTCTCGAGCAAGATGCTGCCCAGCACCCGGTCGCTGCCGATGATGGGGACGAACACCACGCTCTTGGCCTGGTCGGTGCCCGGCATCAGCTTGATTCCGGAAGCCAGCATGTCGGCGGCGCTGTTGAGTACCAGCGGTCGCCGGGCGGCCATCATCCGCTCGGTCGCACTTCCCGGGGTCATCGGTGCCGGCGCCGCAGTCAACCGCCGGCCGTGCTCGAATTCGTAGAGGTAGTGGTTCAACTTGGTTTGCGGGTCGTACCAGCGGATGCCGATGTCCTGCGTATGCAGAACCTCGCGCAGCGTGTCGCCCACCAGGTCGACGATGCCCTGGAAGTCGAGTGACCCGGCCATGCCTTGCTGGATGCTGTTGATCACCGCCAGTTCGGCGTTGCGCTGCTCGGTCTCCTTCAGCAGCCGCTGCGTCTCGTCGAACAGCCGCGCGCTTTCCAGCGCGACTCCCATGCTCGCCGCGACCGTCGTCAGCAGGCGAACCTCTGATTCGCCGAAGGCATTCTCGCGCTCGTAGTTCTCGAGTGCGATGGTGCCGAGGACCCGGTCGCTGCCGATGATGGGAACGGAGATGATGGATTTGGAGAGGTCCGTTCCGGGAATCGCGCGGATGCCCTGCGCTTCGATCTCCGCGCGGTTATTCGCGACCAGGCTCTCGCGCGACTGCAGCATCCTGATGAAGAATCCCCCGGGCGTCGGCGGAAGGGGCGCCTGGCTCACCCGGGATCCGTGCTCGTACTGGTACAGGTAATGAACGAGCCCCGCCTTCTCGTCGTACCAGCGAATGCCGATGTCGCCAGTATCGAACACCTCGCGCAGCTTGTCGCCGACCAGGTCGACTATCGCCTGGAAGTCGAGCTCCGCAGCCATGCCTTCCTGGATGCTGTTGATCACCGCAAGCTCGGCGGCGCGCTGCTCGGTCTCCTTCAGCAGGCGCTGGGTCTCGTCGAACAGGCGGGCGTTCTCCAGCGCCGCGCTCATGCTCGCGGCCAGGGTCTCGAGCAGCCGCACGTCGGAATCGCGAAAGGCGTGCTCGCGCTCGAGATTGCTCAAGGTCAGCATGCCGCGCACCTCATCGCCGGTGCGCAGCGGCACCATCAGCTGCGCCTTGGCCGTGCGCGCATCGCCCGGGGGTGCGAGGGAAGCACTGGCGAACTTCCGGGCCGCCTGCTCCATGTTCTCGTTGATGAGCAGCGTCTGCCCCGTTGCCAGCACATGGGCCCCGAAGCCCGATGGTGGGCCGGAGGGGGGGTGAATCCGCCGGCCCGGGCCGAGCGACTGGTACACGTAGTGCAGCAGGTCAGATTCCGGATCGTAGATGCGGATGCCAACGATGGTGTCGTCGAACACCTCGCACAGCTTGTCGCCGACCGCGTCGTACACGCCCTGCAGGCTCAGCTCGCGCGCCAGGGCCTGCTGCACGGCGTTGATGATCGCGAGCTCCGCGCTGCGCTGGCGCTCGGCCTCGAAGCTCTGTGCGTTCTGCAGCGCGAGGCTGAGGCTCGCCGCCACCGTCGTTATCAGCTTGACGTCGCCGTCGCGAAACGCGTGCTCGGCCTGCTTGCCGATGCAGATCAGGCCGATCGCCTGGTCGCCGATCAAAAGCGGCGCGTACACGAACGAATGGTCGAGAGTCGTCCCGCCGAGGTTCTGACTCTGCGCGCCGATCCGGGCATACACGGCATCGAGCTCGGCCGCCGTATGCGTGACGATCGTCTGCCGCGTGCGCATCACGTACCCGCCGACGCCGGTGTGGCTGCCATCCGGCCGCGGCGGGGGACGGAAGCGCTCGCCGTGATCGACGAGGTACGGATACGACAGCACGTCGCGCGAGCGGTCGAGCAGCGCGATGCCCGTCACGTCGGCGGCGAACACCTCGCGCAGCTTCTCGCCGACCAGGTCGATGACCGCCTGCAGGTCGAGCTGGCTCGCGAGGCCGTCCTGGATGCTGTTGATCACCGCCAGCTCGGCCGCGCGCCGCTCGGTCTCCTGCAGCAGGCGCTGGGTCTCGTCGAACAGGCGGGCGTTCTCGAGCGCCACCCCCAGCGACGATGTCACCGTCTGCAGCAGACGCAGCTCGGGCTCGCCGAAGGCATTCTCGCGCTCGTAGTTCTCGAGCGTGACGTCGCCCAGCACCCGGTCGCTGCCGATGATCGGAACGAAGGCCGCGGACTTGCTCGTGTCGGTGCCGGGAACCGCGTGAATCCCGTCGGCCGCCGCCGCGGCGGTGCTTCCGTAAACGATCGGCCGGCGCGTCGCCATCATGCGCTCGGCCGGCCCTCCCGGCCGCATCGGTGTCGGGTCGATGGTCAAGCGCTCACCGTGCTCGTAGCAGTAGAGGTTGTGGACGCGCTTCGCGGCGACGTCGTACCAGGCGATGGCGAGGTCCTGCGTGTTCAGGACTTCGCGCAGCGTGTCGCCGACCAGGTCGACGATCGCCTGGAAGTCGAGCTCGGCGGCGACGCCGCGCTGGATGGCGTTGATCACCTCGAGTTCGCGCACCCGATCGTCGAGCTGAGCCGTGCGCTCGGCGACCTTGCGCTCCAGTCCCTGCGCCCACTGCGCATTGTCCAGGGCCACGGCGGCCTGGCTGGCGAGCATTCCCAGCAGGTCGCGGT
Organism: Betaproteobacteria bacterium; assembly: GCA_018971195.1. GTDB lineage: Bacteria > Pseudomonadota > Gammaproteobacteria > Burkholderiales > Casimicrobiaceae > VBCG01. The sequence continues at coordinate 607 of JAGXBK010000072.1, read as the reverse complement.
CGGATTCGCGCAGGCGACCATAGGGCCCGTCGAGGTCGGCATACAGGTAGCCCAGCAGCTCGCGCTGGGCGATCAGCGGGGCGATGATGCGCGAGCGCTGCGCCAGCTCGTCGGCGCCGCCGGGGCCATGGGTGAGCGTCACCGCGCGCGTCCGGCGTACTTCCGCAAGCAAGTCCGCGGCTTCTCGCACCACTGTCAGTGCGTCTTCACCCTGCGGCACCAGCGATCCCGCGAGCTGCAGTCCGTCGGGCATCTCCAGGACCAGCAGCACGCGCTCGGCGCCGCAGAGCTCGGTGGCCTCGTCGATCAGGAATTCGTGCAACTCGGCGCTGCTGCGCAGCTCGTTCAAGCGCAGGCCGGTGTCGACCAGGCGCTCGAAGGGTTCGCGCAAGCTCACCTCGCCATGCAGATGCGCGCTGCGGCGAGCGGGGGCGAGCCTGCGCTTCCTGGCATCGTCGAGCCAGGCGGCGATGATCTCGCGGTGCGACCGGATCTTGTTCAGGTAGTTGCGGCGCAGCCCCTCGTCGCTCAGGCCGGCGATTCCCTTGCACATGAACCCGTAGGCCGTCTCCAGCGCCTGGCGCGCGGCCCTGCCTTCGCTGTTGGC
>JAGXBK010000242.1 GCA_018971195.1 Betaproteobacteria bacterium | reverse complement strand
CCGGAGGCGGCCCGAGTCAAGCTAACCGGCGACTGGAAGGGGAGCGTAACGGTGGCTCTATTGAAAAAGAAGCCAAAGGACGGATGGCCTAAGACGTAGCGCCAGCCGGAAGCGCGGCGGCCCGAAACCGCCGCTATTATCAGATCAAGCATTTCGCTAAGTACATACTGTCGGGTGATTCCTACAGCGCGTCGGGGGCGCCTGACCCCCTGAATCGGCGGATCCCGACCCCGGTTGTCAGACGGGGACGATAGTCCGGGCCCCAGCGTTCGCCGATATTGCCCTTCGTGAATACGGGGGCATGCATGGACATTTTCATCGTCGACGACCTTCCGTCGATGCGCGACCGTCTGCGCGAGCTGGTCGCGGACATCGAGGGGGTCGCGTTCGTCGGCGACGCCGGAACGCCGGCGGACGCCATCGCCGGCATCCTGCGGACGCATCCCGATTGCGTCCTTCTCGATTACCAGCTGATCGGCGGCACCGCCGTCGAGGTTCTGCGTGCCGTGCGTGCGCACTCGCCGCAGATCGCCTTCATCGTGCTGACCAATCACGCAACGGCGCAGCATCGCAGCGCTTGCCTCGACGCCGGCGCACGCTTCTTCTTCGACAAAAGCACCGAGTTCGGCCGCGTCAGGTCAGCGATCGCCGAGATCGACGCGACGCTGCACTAGACGAAGCCCGAGAACGCAACCACCCGAGGATCCCCAGATGGAAGCCGCAATCGTTGCCCGCGACCTGACGCCGCTTCGACGTGAACAACTGAAGACCGTGCGGCCGCTGCTGCGCGACGTGAGCGAGCCGGCACCGGCCTGCTCGACCTGCCACCAGCACGCGCTGTGCGCCCGCGCCGGACTCGACGCCGAGGCCTCGCAGAGGCTCGGCCAGATCGCCGCCATGCGGATACGCCTGCGCAAAGGCGATACGCTGTTTCGCGCCGGCGACCGCTTCACGGCGCTGTACGCGATCCGGCTCGGATCCTGCAAGACGGTGATGGTGACCGATGACGGGCACGAGCAGGTCTCGGGCTACCACATGCCGGGCGAGATCCTCGGCACCGACGGCATCGGCATGGATGTCCACGATTCGCAGGCGATCGCACTCGAGGACGCCGAGGTTTGCGCGCTGCCTTTCGACCGCGTCGAGGCGCTCGCGCGCGAGGACGTGGCGTTCCAGCGCAGCCTGCACCGGATGCTCGCCGGAGAGATCGTCCGCGAGCGCAACGTGATGCTGATGCTCGGGACAATGCGTGCCGAGCAACGACTGGCATCGTTCCTCCTCGACCTGTCGCAGCGCTACCAGGCTCGCGGCTATTCGCCGAGCGAGTTCCTGCTCCGGATGACGCGGGAAGAAATCGGCAGTCACCTCGGGCTGAAGCTCGAGACCGTGAGCCGGCTGTTCTCGCGCTTCCACCAGGATGGCCTGATCGAGGTGCACGGGCGCATCATCAAGCTCGTCGATCGCGACGCGCTGCACCAGTTGGTCATGACCGGCTGACCCGGCGTTGCATTCCCCTGCGGCGGTTCATCGGGTCCCTAGCCCGTCCGTGGGGTTCACGCCGCCGCGCCGCCGCGCCGGGCCTTCAGCGCCGCGTCTGCATCTCGAAGTGCCGGCCGCGGACCGCGAGGTCGGACAACGCGACTAGCGGCGCAACCAACTGGTGAAGGATGTCGTCCGCAGCGATGATCCCGACGAGCATGCCCTTCGCGTCGACAACAGGCATGCGCCGCACGCCGTTGGCGGACATCAGGCGTACGGTTTCCGCGTAGCCGGTGTCTTCGCGAACGGTCGCGACCGGCCGCTGCGTGAGCTCGCCGACGGTGATCGAGCGCGTGTCGAGCCCGGCGGCGACGACCTCGATGACGATGTCGCGGTCGGTCACGATCCCGATCGGGATCCTGCCATCGGGGCCTTCGTCGACGACGAGCACGTTCCCGACATGGTGCTGGCGCATCAGCGCCGCTGCTTCGATCACGGTCGCGCCGCGGCCGGTACTGACGATGTTGCGTATGCAGAAATCACCGATGGTCATTGCGGTCCTTTCGGGGGAACGGTGTCGTGGAGGCCGCATGGGCTCCACGCGGGCGCTTCCCGAGTTTCCAGTCCCTTGCATCCTAGAGCGGGCCCTGCACCGCATCTTGATCGGGATCAATCGACGTGCGAACCGTCTGCGTCTTGTGGCGCTGCCATGGGCGTCTCCTCGGGGCGCAGCGCGCTCGGGCGCCCGGCACCGGTCCTTCCCCACGCTCGCGCCACGCGGGCTTGATCTCGCGCAACACCTCGCCATGCCCCGCGGCCTAGCATCGCGGGAAGATCAAGGGTGGCGCGCGGGCGCCGCGACGCGGAGGTAGCGATGGCTTTCAAATCGTTGATGGTTCATCTGGACGACGGCGCGGGCAGCGCACAGCGAATGGAGCTCGCGGTGCGCCTGGCGTCGCGCTTCGGCGCGGGCCTCATCGGCGTCTATCTCGTGCCGACGGCGGAGCTGACGCCGACCGTCGCGGCGCTGCTCCCCGAGGATGCGGTCAAGCTCAGACTGGCGGAGAGCGGCGAATCCCAGCGCAGGGCCGAGGCGCTGTTCCGGCAATCGGCCGCTGCCGGACGCGTCGGGAGCGTCGAGTGGCGGGCGCCTGCCGGTTTCGCGATGGACGCCGCGGCGGCGCATGCGCGCTGCGTCGACCTCGCCATCATCGGACAGCCGGACCCGGACGACGGGGAGAGCGGCTTCGCGCGGCGGCTCGCCGAGCACGTGCTGCTGGAGGGGGCGTGCCCCGCGCTGTTCGTGCCGTATGCGCGCGCGGGCGCCGACGCCGGGACGCGCGTGCTCGTCGCCTGGGACGCCGGACGCGAGGCGGCGCG
>JAGXBK010000071.1 GCA_018971195.1 Betaproteobacteria bacterium | reverse complement strand
CGCTCACCGAGTGTCCTGCCTGCCACAAGCCGGATCTCCGCAAACTCGTCTCCGCCGCCGGATTCCAGTTGAAGGGTTCGGGGTGGTACGTCACCGACTTCCGCAACAGCGGTGGCAAACCGGCCGCCAAGACCGCGGGCGCCAAGCCTGCCGACGCCGCCGCATCGGCGGCCGCGAGCAGCGCCGACGCGGGATCCTCAGGCAAGACCGAAAGCACATCGGGCGACGGTAAATCGACCGAGCCCAAGCCGTCCGTCGGGGCCACGGCGACCACGACCAAAGCGCCGGGCACGACGCCGGGCGGCAACGGCGGATCCTGACTGGAATCGACGTGAGCCGCGACGCACGCTCGCCCGCCGCTTCGGAATCGGCGCCCGCTGGCGCAGCTCCACGCCCGCCGCGGCGATGAAGCGCTATCTGATTGCCGGCCTGCTCGTCTGGGTGCCCCTCGGCATCACGATCTGGGTCGTCCATTGGCTGCTGACCTCGATCGACCAGATCCTGCTGGTGCTACCGCAGAACCTGCAGCCGCGCGCGCTGTTCGGATTCGAAATACCGGGGCTCGGCGTCGTCGTCGCGCTGGCGATCCTGCTCGCGACCGGCGTCGTCGCCGCGAATTTCTTCGGCCAGCGCGTGATTCGCGCATGGGAATCGCTGCTCGGGCGCATCCCGTTCGTCAAGTCGATCTACTCGTCGGTCAAGCAGGTCAGCGACACCCTGCTGTCGAAAAAAGGCAATGCCTTCCGCAAGGCGCTGCTGGTCGAGTTTCCGCGCCCGGGAAGCTGGACGATCGCGTTCCAGACGGGGACGCCCGCCGCATCGGTGGCGCCCCATCTGCCCGGCGAGCACGTGAGTGTCTACGTGCCGACGACGCCGAATCCGACCGGGGGCTACTTCCTGATGCTGCCCCGCTCGCAGGTGCGCGAGCTCGACATGACCGTCGACGAGGCGCTCAAGTACATCATCTCGATGGGCGTCGTCGCGCCGCGCGCAAGCGCACGCGCTGCCGCGCCCGGATCCGAGGTGCAGCACATCGGCGTTCCGACGTCCGCGGCGCAGAATGCCGCCGGAACGTCGACCTCGGACGCTCGAAATTGACCGTGCGCCGGGCGCGTGCCGGCGGCGTCTGCCGGCGGTGCCGCGTACGTTCCCGTTGATCCATTCCAGCCCATTGACCGCTGCACCCGCCGGAGATCGATTTGAAGCGAACTGACTATTGCGGCCGCATCGACCGCCGATACCTCGACCAGACGATCACCGTGATGGGCTGGGTCCACCGACGGCGCGACCACGGCGGTGTCATCTTCGTCGACCTGCGCGATCGCGAGGGCCTGGTGCAAATCGTCTTCGACCCGGACCGTGCGCAAAGCTTCGGGGTCGCCGAGAGGCTGCGCCACGAATACTGCATCGCGGTGGAAGGCCGTGTGCGTCCGCGCCCCGAGGGCACGGTCAACCCCAATCTCGTCTCGGGCGAGATCGAGGTCGTCGCCCACTCGATCGAGATCTTCAACGCCTCGCCCACGCCGCCGTTCCAGCTCGACGACGAGAACCTGTCGGAGACGGTGCGCCTCGAGCATCGCATCATGGACCTGCGTCGCCCGGCAATGCAGGGGAACCTGATGCTGCGCTACCGCACCGCAACGGCAGCGCGCCGCTACCTCGACGCGCAAGGCTTCATCGACATCGAGACCCCGGTGCTCTACAAGTCGACGCCCGAGGGCGCGCGCGAGTTCCTCGTCCCATCGCGCATCCATCACGGCGAGTTCTACGCGCTGCCGCAGTCGCCCCAGCTGTTCAAACAGATGCTGATGATGGCGGGGTTCGACCGCTACTATCAGATCGTCAAGTGCTTCCGCGACGAGGACCTGCGCGCCGATCGGCAGCCCGAGTTCACGCAGATCGACATCGAGACTTCGTTCCTCGACGAGCTCGAGATACGGCCGATGATGGAGGGCCTGGTGCGCTCGATGTTCCGCGACGCGCTGTCCATCGACCTGCCGGATCCGTTCCCGGTCGTGAGCTACGCCGATGCGATGCGCGACTACGGCTCGGACAAGCCCGACCTGCGCATTCCGCTCAAGCTGACCGAGCTGACCGACCTGATGAAGGGTGTCGACTTCAAGGTCTTCCGCAGCGCGGCCGACCTGCCCAACGGACGCGTCGCGGCCTTGCGCGTGCCCGCAGGCGGCGCGATGACGCGCAAGGATATCGACGACTGCGCGCCTTTCGCCGCGGTGCATGGTGCGAAGGGGCTGGCGTGGATCAAGGTCAACGACGCGTCGAAGCCGAACGAGGAAGGCCTGCAGTCGCCGATCGTCAAGTTCCTGGCGCCCGACACGCTGCGGGCGATACTCGAGCGCACCGGCGCGGCCTCGGGCGACCTGCTGTTCTTCGTCGCCGACCGCGCCAAGGTCGTCAACGACGCACTGGGGGCGCTGCGCGCGCGCATCGGCCATCAGCGCAGCCTCGTCGAAGTCGGGTGGCGGCCGCTGTGGGTCGTGGACTTCCCGATGTTCGAGCAGGACGACGCGACGGGCGCGTGGGGAGCGCGCCACCATCCGTTCACGGCGCCGAAGGATGGTCACGAAGACCGGTTCGCGACCGACCCTGCGAACGCACTGGCCAAGGCCTACGACGTCGTGCTGAATGGCTGGGAGATCGGCGGCGGCTCGGTTCGCATCCATCGCCCCGAAGTGCAGGCGCGCGTGTTCGAGGCGCTGGGAATCAGCGTCGATGACCAGCGGCGCAAGTTCGGATTCCTGCTCGATGCGCTGCGCTACGGCGCGCCTCCGCACGGCGGCATCGCGTTCGGGCTCGACCGCATCGTGACGCTGATGTGCGGCGCCGAATCGATACGCGACGTCATCGCGTTCCCGAAGACCCAGCGCGGCCAGGATCTGCTGGTCGGCGCGCCGGCGCCGGTCACCGAGCAGCAGCTGCGCGACCTGCACATCCGCGTGCGTCCGTCCGACGCCATCAAGCCGCCCGCGGCCTGATCCGGCAGCCGCCGGCGAACGGCGACGACGGCGATCCGCGGACTGCCCGGGGCAGGCCGGCTGCGCCGTCGGCGGGCAGTTGCGTTGCGATGGTGTCGGCGCAGCGGGCCCCGCGCTACACTTGCGGCCATGCCAACCCGATTGTCCATGGCCCGTCGTCGCTGCCGCGCGATCGCGCTGGCCGCACTCGCGGTCTGCGTCCTCGCTGCCGCGGTCCCGGCGCAGGCCCGCGGGCATCCCGCGTCGGGCGAGATCGCGGTCGACCAGCTGCCGCCCCAGGCACGCGACACCCTCGCACGCATCCGCTCGGGAGGTCCGTTTCGCTTCGGGCGCGACGGGATCACCTTCGGCAATCGCGAACGCAGTCTGCCGGCGCGCAGTCGCGGCTACTATCACGAATACACGGTCGTGACGCCGGGGCTGCGCACCCGCGGCGCGCGGCGCATCATCTGCGGCGGCCCGCAGCGTGCACCCGATGCGTGCTGGTACACCGACGATCATTACCGGACATTCCGGAGGATCCGAGAATGAAGCTGCCGGACCTCACGCAGTGCGAGAATGCGGGCGTCATCGAATATCACGGCCATTCGGACGCCGTCGCGGGCGCTGCAACCCAGGCCCGGCTTCGCTACCTCGAGGTCGACCTCACGCACGCGGCCGACAAGGCCTCGCTGTTCACAGCGCTCGCCCGCGGTCTCAAGCTGCCCGCCCATTTCGGCAACAACTTCGATGCACTGGCCGACTCGCTCGAGGACCGCGACTGGCTCGGCAAGACCGGTTGCGTCGTGAACCTGCGCCATGTGGCGCACTTCCGCAAGGACCATCCCCACGACTGGGAGACACTCGAGGAAGTCCTGGCGGAGGCTTCGGCCTTCTGGAGCGAGAGACACGTTCCGTTCTGGGTGCTCGTAGGCTAGCGCCTGCGCATGCCCTGGAAGCAACCGATCTCGGTGCTGGTCGTCGTCCATACGACGGACCTGCGCGTGCTGCTGCTCGAGCGCGCCGACTTCCGCGGCCACTGGCAATCCGTGACGGGAAGCCGCGACGACGACGAGGCCCTGGCGGCGACGGCGACGCGCGAGCTCGCTGAGGAGACCGGCATCGACGCCCACCGCTACGGCGGAGTCGTCGACTGGCACCAGTCGAACGAGTACGAGATCTTCCCGCAATGGCGCCATCGCTATCCCCCCGGAACGACGCACAACACCGAGCACGTCTTCTCGCTCGACGTCGGCGCACCCGTGAGTGTCACGCTCGCGCCGCGCGAACATCTGCGCCACCTGTGGCTGCCGTGGCAGGAAGCCGCAGTGCGCTGCTTCTCGTGGTCGAATCGCGATGCGATCCTCGCGTTGCCGCGGCGGATCGCGCGCACGGTGGGCGCCGGGTGAGCGCACCATGGCAAAAGGCACGCGGGAGCCGATCGGGACGCGAGCGGCCCGGAATCGCATGACCTGGATCGGGGAAAACATGACCTCCATCGCATCATCGCGCGCGCTACGTGCTCTCTGCATCGGAATCCTTGCCACTGCCGAGGTTTCGCAGGCCCAAACCGTGGTCGATGGCGCGCCGACGCCGCAACCCGTCGTGACGCTGCGGGCATCGGCCACCGGCACCATCGCCGACGACCGGATGCACGCATACCTTCGCGCGGAAGTGGACAACGTGGACGCGACCGTCGCGGCGAACGAGGTCAATACGCGCATGGGCAGGGCGCTGGCGAAGGCCAAGTCCATCGCCGGCGTCGATGCGTCGACGACCGGCTACACCACCTACCAGGTGAACGAGCCGAACCGCCCGCTGCGCTGGCGCGTGACGCAGTCCCTCGCCCTCGAAAGTGCCGACTTCACCGCGCTCGCGGCGCTGGTCACGCGACTTCAGAGCCAGGAGGGCATGTTGCTGTCCGGTCTCGACTTCTCGGTGAGCGCCACTGCGCGCCGCGCCGAGGAAGACGCATTGACCGAGAAAGCGATCAAGGCGTGGCAGCACCGCGCACAAGCCGCCGCGCAAAGTTTCGGTGCCGGGGCCTGGCGCACCGGACGGGTCTCCATCCAGACCGGGGATTCCGGCAGGCCCCCGGTGATGCGCGTCACTGGTATGGCCACTGCCGCCACGGCGCCCGTCGCGGTCGAGGGTGGCACCACCGACGTTACGGTGACGGTGAGCGGCGAGGCGATCCTCGACACCGTGCGCGCGCCGCGATAGGCGATTCCGCCCCCGTCCAGTCGAGGTCCAGCCCACAGCCTGCCTCGGCGACGCGTCGGCGGCTGATCTGCTGCCGTCGGTCTGCTGGACGGCCGGGATACGTTAGTCCCTTATTGACCTGCCCGACCCGGTGCTTGGATGATCCGCCGGCACCCAGACCTCGCCCGCCGTCCGATTCCGCGACGACCGTGACGGCGCAGCGCCCTGAAGTGCGCGGAGTGAGACGCGATGCGTCCACCACGACGAGCGCCACGTGGCAGGCTGCAAGACATCCGACAACGGGGGAGATGCGATGAGAGGCAAATGGCTGGCGTTGGCGTTCGCTTGGGCGTGGCTCGCAGTGTCGGGCGGCGCGGGGGCGCTGCAGACCGCATGGGAGATCAAGGGGCACCTGACGAGTCTGGATCCGGGGTCGTCGTTTCCTCCCGATTTCACCGTCGGCGCGCCGTTCAGAGTCCTCGCGAGTTTCGACACGACAGGCGAGACCTACTCCACAACGCCGACCACGGGTGGCGGGTACAAGTATTTGTATACCGCCGACACGCTGGCATACCAGGTCTTCATCGGCACCAGCTGCGCGCCCTGCAATCCGGTCGGCGATCCGACGCAAAGCGGCATCATCGTCCGCGACAACTCACCCGATCCTGCAACCGGACAGATGGTCGACGGATATTCGTTCTTCCTCGTTACCCGGGACGGCACCCTTGTCAACCTGTTCATGCGCGGGCCGGTGCTCGATATCGTCAACGGGCCGGGACTGGCTGCAGTCCCCGATCCGCGGCTCGCCGGACTCGCAACTTCGGTCATGCAGGTCTGCGATCCGGGCGGCTTTTGCGTGAGCGGCGCCATCGAGTCGGTCGCGTCACCGGCCGTGGGAACGACCTACTTCCTGTCGGCACGCGATTGCTACACCATCGACACGACGACGACCTCGGCCGATACGGCCCCCAGGGACTGCATCTACGTCAACAGCCTCGGGCAGACCCGGCTGGGTCGCGGTCGATTCTTCGACGCCGGAGGCGGCCTGGGCAGCGGCGAATTCGGCAAGACCGTGGTATTCGACGGCAGCTTCAATCCTGCGATCCTCGCTCCGCTCGGAAGCGTCTACGGCGCGATCACCTTCAACGGCCCGGCCGGATTGCCGGTGCTGAAGGCAAGCTCGGCGCCGACCGATATCTCCAGGACCAACTCCAATCTGCTCGGATATCAGCGCTACGCCTACGCGGGCCCGGCGACGCCGATGCCGCTGGTCGTCGACCTGGGGTACGGGATCGCCGACCATTCGACTGACACGACCGCAAGCAGTGAAGTCGGCCTGCGCCCTGGCGGTGCCCAGATCGCGGCGACCCTCGCGATCGTCGATGGCGGAATCCCGATGCCGTCGCTCGCCGGAAACATCAACACGCTGACCTGCGGCGCCGAGTCGACACTATTGCTGCCCGATGGCGTGACGCCGTGGCCCGCGGGCTCGATCCTGGGCAGCGCTACATTCAACTCGCCCGCCGGGCAGATCGATCCGGGTGCGGCGACGACCCTCGACGTGCGGAGCTGCGCGGATCCTTCGCAGCCCGTGCAGCTCGCGGCCAACCAGAGCTTCATCGTCGCGACGGCGGTCCAGACCCCGGCGCGGGGAAAGTGGTCGACGGGAACACCGGCCGTGGCCAATGGCTACGTCGATGCGAGTCACACGATGCGGGTGACCTTCGATCCGAATGCACCGCCGGCGCTGGTGCAGCAGCTGACGAACAGTATCACCCCCGCGTCACTGGTCACGGCCGCCGTCGCCGTCCGGCCCGGTTCTACCGGGTGCCTGAATCCCACCAGCAACGGCGTGATCCCGGTTGCGATCTTCGGCTCGGCGACTTTCCGCGTCAGCGACATCAGGATCGACACGCTGCAACTCGGTTCCCTCGCGCTGCGAGTGCGCGGCGGCAAGCCGCTGTGCTCAGTCACGCGTGTGAATGCTGATGGCTATGACGATCTCGTCTGCCAGTTCGACAACGTGGCCGCGAACTGGACCTCGGGGCAGTCGTCGGTGGTCGTTTCTGGCCAGCAGTCCGATGGCGTGAAGTTCCAGGGGAGCGACGCGATCTGCGTCAAGTGAACCGCGGATCCAACCCGCTGCATCGATAAAAAAGGGCGCCTGGGGCGCCCTTTTTCGCGTTACCGCGACCGGAAGCCGCTTACGCGGCCGGCGTCGACTCCGAGGGCTGGCCCTGCTTCGCATCGTCCTCGGCGGCGGCCTTCATCGACAGGCGCACGCGGCCCTTCTCGTCGGCCTCGAGCACCTTGACGCGAACGACCTGGCCTTCCTTCAGGTAGTCGGACACCTGGTTGACACGCTCCTTGGCGATCTGCGAGATGTGCAGCAGGCCGTCCTTGCCGGGCAGCAGTTGCACGATCGCGCCGAAATCGAGCAGGCGCAGGATCGGGCCTTCGTAGATCCTGCCGACTTCGACCTCGGCGGTGATCTGCTCGATGCGCTTGCGCGCGACGTTGCAGGCGTCGGCGTTGACCGATGCGATGGTGATCGAGCCGTCGTCCTGAATGTCGATCGTCGTGCCCGTTTCCTCGGTCAGCGCGCGGATCACCGCACCGCCCTTGCCGATCACGTCGCGAATCTTCTCGGGGTTGATCTTGAACGTCATCATCCGCGGCGCGTGCTGCGAGACCTCGGTGCGCGCGTGCGGCAGCGCCTGCTGCATGAGCCCCAGGATGTGCATGCGACCCTCGCGCGCCTGCGACAGGGCGACGGCCATGATCTCCTTGGTGATGCCCTGGATCTTGATGTCCATCTGCAGCGCGGTGATGCCGCGATCGGTCCCGGCGACCTTGAAGTCCATGTCGCCCAGGTGATCCTCGTCGCCGAGGATGTCGGTCAGCACGGCAAAGCGGTTGCCTTCCTTGATCAGGCCCATCGCGATCCCGGCGACGTGCGCCTTCGTCGGCACGCCGGCGTCCATCAGCGCGAGGCTCGCGCCGCACACCGACGCCATCGACGAGCTGCCGTTGGATTCGGTGATCTCCGAGACCACACGCATCGAATAGGCGAATTCCTCCCCAGTCGGCAGCACGGCGATGAGCGCGCGCTTGGCGAGGCGTCCATGGCCGATCTCGCGGCGCTTTGGCGATCCGACGCGGCCGGTCTCCCCGGTCGCGTATGGCGGCATGTTGTAGTGGAACATGAAGCGGTCGCGATATTCACCCATCAGCGCATCGATGATCTGCTCGTCGCGCGCGGTGCCCAGCGTCGCTACGACCAGCGCCTGGGTCTCGCCGCGCGTGAACAATGCCGAGCCGTGGGTGCGTGGCAGCACGCCCGAGCGGATGCTGATCGGGCGCACCGTCCGTGTGTCGCGCCCGTCGATGCGCGGCTCGCCTTCGAGGACCTGGCTGCGCACGACCTTCGCCTCGACGTCGAACAGGATGTTGCCGACGTGCCGCCTGGCGTCGGGAGACGCATCGGCCGGCAGCGCCTCGGCTTCGACCCTGGCGGCGATCTCCTTCAGACGCTGCTGGCGCTCCTGCTTCGAGCGCGTCGAGTACGCCGCGCGCACATCGGCCTCGGCGAGCGCAGCGACCCGGTCGATCAGTGCCTGGTCCTTGGGCGGAGGCTGCCAGTCCCACATCGGCTTGCCGCCTTCCTCGACCAGCTCGTGGATGAGCTCGATGATGGCCTGCTGCTGCTGGTGTCCGAACACCACGGCGCCCAGCATGACGTCTTCGGGAAGTTCCTGCGCCTCGGATTCCACCATCAGCACGGCGGCCTCGGTGCCGGCGACGACGAGGTTCAGCTGCGATGTCGCGAGCTCGGTCTTCGACGGATTGAGGATGTACTGGCCGTTGGCGTAGCCCACGCGGGCGGCGCCGATCGGTCCGTCGAACGGCACGCCCGACAGCGACAGCGCCGCCGACGCGCCGATGATCGCTGGAATGTCGGGATCGATCTCGGGATCGACCGACATCACGGTCGCGACGATCTGAACGTCGTTGTAGAGGCCGTCGGGAAACAGCGGCCGGATCGGACGATCGATCAGGCGCGAGGTCAGCGTCTCCTTTTCGGACGGGCGCCCTTCGCGCTTGAAGAATCCGCCGGGGATCTTGCCCGCGGCATACGTCTTTTCCTGGTAGTCGACGGTCAGCGGAAAGAAATCCTGGCCCGGTTTCGCCTGCTTGGCCGCGACTGCGGTAACCAGCACGACGGTGTCACCGAGGCTGACCATGACGGCACCGGCCGCCTGGCGCGCAATCTCGCCGGTTTCCAGCGTCAGCGTGTGGGCGCCGTAGGCGACCGACTTCTTGATGGGGTTCGACACGTTGTCCTCGCAATTCAAAAATGACAATGGCCGCGTGCGACGACGCGGCCATTGCGAATGGTTATCAGGCGGGAGCCGGCAGGCGCTGCATCGCGGCCGCGGCAATAAGAACCCCGATCAACTCCGTCGGAGCGCCCTGACGACGCTCGATGGAGCCGCCGCGAGTCGTTGCGGCAGGCGCATCACTTGCGCAGGCCCAACTTCTCGATCAGCGAGCGATAGGTGTCGGCGTTGCACGACTTGAGGTAGTCGAGGAGCTTGCGTCGGCGCGACACCATCCGCAGCAGACCGCGCCGCGAGTGGTGATCCTTGACGTTTTCCTTGAAATGATCGGTAAGCCCGTTGATTCGGGCGGTCAATAGCGCGATCTGGACCTCGGGGGATCCCGTGTCGCCCTTTGCGCGCTGGTTTTCGGCGATGACCTTCGCCTTTTCGGCAACCGTGACGGCCATGTGTATTCCTTGTTCTCTCTCGTTCGTTCACCTTCGGGCAAGAGATCGATTATAGCGTGGAAAACGCTTAGTTTTCAAGTAGTAGTAGAAGCCTCTACGTACGACATGTGATCCTGGAAGCGGGAGCGCAGTTCCCGCAGGGAACGACCATGGACGATCCGGGCGCCTGCTGCGCGCGGCCGCGCAGGGTTGATCCGGTGCAGCGACGCGCTGGACGCGCCAAGCGCAGCCCCGATTTATCGTTAGGAATGTAAAAGCGGCCCACTGCCGCGGCCGCTCTCGAATCCAACGTTGCGATCTGAAACGCGTATCCTGCTGCCCGCGTCGATAGGCAACCAACCCGGCAGACATGCGCCGGGGCGGCGAGCGCGCGGACCTCGCGCCCTGCTGTCGGTCTCGGTTACGGCCGAACTTTCCTCAGTCGGCGGCGGCTGGCCACTGCCGTTCCTGCAACGACGACTGCAAGCAGAACGAGCATGGCAGGATCCAGGGTCGGTATGGAGGCAGGACCACCGACGATGGTTGACGTGAGGGTCACGGAGTTCGTCGTGACTTGGGTGTTCCACGGGGCCCATTTGGCGCTCGGGCTAGCGATCGGAATATAGGTGAACTGATACTGCCCCGCGGCCAAGCCGGTGAATGTGACTCCCTGCCAGCTCAGCACCGGACCCAGGCTGTCCACGTCGGACGCGGCGAGGGGACCCGCATTCGTCGCGTAGAAATTCGTCGTGCCATCGATCAGCCCAACCGGTTTGACCCCAGTAGAACTGGTGAAGGCGACCGTCGTGCTCGGGAACGGATTGCCATTGATGCCAACGAGATTGAAGCTTCCCTCTGTCGTGGGGGTTTGCGCGAAGCTGTGGTACGTGCCGTACCAGAATGTCACCGATCCCGGACCGGAGTTCTCGTATCCAATGCTGATCGTGTGTGCAGCGGCCGTGCCACAAACTGCCGCCAGAACGAAGAGAACGAATCCCTTGACGATGCGCACTTTGTGTCTCCCCTTATCGAATTATATGAACCAACAGCCTGTCGGACACTAGCCGATTGGCGGCGAAAGGGCAACATCAAGAACCCCGCTTCACCACATACATCGTCCGGATTGTTGCCAATTCGCACCTCGCGAGCGCGCCACCCTCGTCCGCACCAGAACCGGTCACGGACCCGGCGCCGTGCGCTCGACTCAGCGAGTCTCCGTTTATCCTATTGCCCGCTCGAAGCCATGCGCACGGGCACCAGCGCAGAGGACTCGCGGCGCACGACACCTAGCAGGGTGCCCGCCGGGTCGTACGCCCGCAGCAGCTCATCGTGCTCACCCGAAGCCGGCACGGCACGACCTTGCAGCAAATGCGTGGCATGGAGGCCATCGATGTCGATACGTGGCAGCGCAGCCAATAGCGTGTCGACCGGAAGGAGCAGGCGGGCTCGCCGGTCCGGTGGCTCGTCCTGCACCTGTGCCGGTGCAAAGGCATTCGCGATCGTGAATTCCCCGACCGACACGCGGCGCAGACCAGCGAGGTGGGCGCCACAACCCAATGCTTCACCCAGATCGGCGGCAAGCGTACGCACATAGGTTCCCTTGCTGCATAGAACGTCAACGATGGCGTCGGACGCAACCCACTCGATGAGGTTTAGCGAGTGGACGACGATTTCGCGCGCGGCGCGGGGGATCTCGACCCCGGCGCGTGCGTACTCGTAATAAGGGCGTCCCTTATATTTGAGCGCTGCGTGTGCGGGTGGGACTTGGCTTTGCGCGCCGACGAAGCGCGCGAGTGCAGCAGCGAGATCCACAGTGCGGAAGGCCACCGGCCGCGTCGCCACGACGTCGCCCTCCGCATCCTGGGTCGACGTCGTCACGCCGAAGCGAATCGTCGCGATGTAGCGCTTGGAAGCATCGAGCAGGAATTGCGCGAATTTGGTCGCTTCCCCGAAGCAGATCGGCAGCAACCCCGACGCCAGGGGATCGAGCGTTCCCGTATGCCCTGCCTTGTCGGCGTTGTAGAGGCGCTTGACCTGCCCGAGCGCCGCGTTGGACGTGATGCCGACCGGCTTGTCGAGCAGCAACACACCGTCGACACGCCGTCGCGGCGGTCGCCGAAGATCGGCAACTGGGGTCCGAGAAATTGGGGTGAGAGCCGTAATATGGGGAATTGGGGTCAGAGCCGAGAAATTGGGGTCAGAGCTGTAATATGGGGAATTGGGATCAGAGCCGTAATACTTGGCATGGCCGCCTCATCGTGAGCGAATCCACAGCAGGGCCGAGTATTACGGCTCTGACCCCAATTGCCCATATTACAGCGCTGACCCCAATTTCTCGGACCCCAGTTGCCGGTCTTCGGCGACGGCGGCGTCGATGAGCTGCGACAGGCGCATTCCCGCCTCGATCGAGTCGTCGTAGACGAAATGCAGCTGGGGCACCGAATAGAGATTCAGACGGCGCCCGAGCTCGCTGCGCAGGAATCCGGCAGTGCGCGCGAGCGCGTCCACGGCAGTCTGTGATTTCTCCTTGCCCGCGAGGTGCGTAAAGCGGACCGTCGCATGCGAAAGGTCGGCGCTGACCTCGACCTCGGTGACCGTCACCGGCCCGACGCGCGGGTCCTTGACCTCGTTCTTCAGGAGATCGGCGAGTTCCCGCTGGATCTGGTCACCCACCCGTTGCGCGCGCTGCGACGTCTTCTTCATGCCGGCTCACAGGGTGCGCGAGACCTCGACGATCTCGTAGACCTCGAGCTGGTCCTTTTGCTGGATGTCGTTGAAATTCCTGATCGACAGTCCGCATTCGAAGCCGGCCTTCACCTCGCGCACGTCGTCCTTGAAGCGCTTGAGCGAGTCGAGCTCGCCGTCGTGGATCACGACGTTGTCGCGCAGCACACGGACCTTGGAGCCGCGGCGGACGAGGCCCTCGAGCACGTAGCAGCCCGCGACCGTGCCCACCTTGGAGATCCGGTAGACCTCGCGCACATCGACCAGGCCCAGGCGATTCTCCTTGTGCTCGGGCGTGAGCATGCCCGACAGCGCGGCCTTCACGTCGTCGACCGCCTCGTAGATGATGTCGTAGTAGCGCAACTGGACGCCGCCGGATTCGGCGAGCTTGCGCGCCTGTGCATCGGCGCGCGTGTTGAAACCGATGATGATGGCCTTCGACGCGAGCGCGAGATTGACGTCGGACTCGGTGATGCCACCCACTGCGGCATGCACGATATTGACCTTGACCTCGTCGGTGGACAGCTTGGTCAGCGCCTGCGAGAGCGCCTCGTAGCTGCCCTGCACGTCGGCCTTGACGATCAGCGTGAGCGTCTTCACTCCGCTCTCGCCCATCTGGTCGAACATGTTCTCGAGTTTCGTGGCCTGCTGTTTGGCGAGCTTGACGTCGCGGAACTTGCCCTGCCGGAACAACGCGATTTCACGCGCCTTGCGCTCGTCGCCCAGCGCCATTACTTCTTCGCCGGCGAGCGGAACGTCGGATAGACCCTGGATCTCGACGGGAATGGCGGGACCGGCCTCGGTGACCGGCTTGCCGGCCTCGTCGGTCATCGCGCGCACGCGGCCGAACACCGCGCCGGCAAGCACGATGTCGCCACGCTTCAGCGTTCCCGAATGCACCAGAACCGTCGCCACCGGGCCGCGGCCCTTGTCGAGGCGCGATTCGATGACGATGCCCTTGGCCGGTGCGTCCCTCGGTGCCTTCAGCTCGAGCACTTCCGCCTGCAACAGGATCGCATCGAGGAGGACGTCGATGCCGGCGCCGGTCTTGGCCGACACCGGGATGAACTGGACATCCCCGCCGTATTCCTCGGGGAGCACGCTCTCGGCGACCAGCTCCTGCTTGACGCGATCGAGATTGGCATCGGGCTTGTCGATCTTGTTGATCGCGACGACCAGCGGAACATTGCCCGCCTTTGCGTGCGCGATGGCCTCCTTGGTCTGCGGCATGACGCCGTCGTCGGCGGCGACGACCAGGACGACGATGTCGGTGACCTTGGCGCCGCGCGCGCGCATCGCCGTGAATGCTTCGTGACCGGGCGTGTCGAGAAACGTGATCACGCCCTTCGGCGTCTCGACGTGGTAGGCGCCGATGTGCTGCGTGATGCCGCCCGCTTCGCCGCTTGCCACGCGCGTGCGCCGGATCATGTCGAGCAGCGATGTCTTGCCGTGGTCGACGTGTCCCATCACGGTGACGACCGGTGGGCGCGGCAGCGCATCGGCCGCATGCGTCGCCTCGGTCTCGGCCAGGAGCGCATCGGGCTCGTCGAGCTTGGCCGCCTTCGCCTTGTGGCCCATTTCCTCGACGACGATCATCGCGGTCTCCTGGTCGATCACCTGGTTGATCGTGACCATCGAGCCCATCTTCATCAGCGCCTTGATCACTTCGGCGGCCTTCACCGACATCCGGTGTGCGAGGTCCGCAACGGTGATCGTCTCGGGAACCGAGATCTCGCGCACCTGCGGGCCCGCCGCCGTTCCGGCCCCGGCATAGGCCTCGCCGGCCTCGTCGTCCCGGCCATGGCGGCCGCCCTTCGGCCCGCGCCAGCCGGCGGCCGTGGCGCCGCCGGTCGTGTCGCCGCGCAGGCGCAGCGCGCGGCGGCGCGCAGCTTCTTCCTGGAACACCTGGCCGGGCACCTTCTTCGCTGCTTTCTCGCGCTTTTCGCCGGGCCGCGCCGCCGGCCGATGGAGC
>JAGXBK010000070.1 GCA_018971195.1 Betaproteobacteria bacterium | reverse complement strand
AGCATTTCGGCAATCCTGCCTCGCGCTCGCACGCATTCGGGTGGGAGGCCGAGGCGGCCGTCGAGGAGGCCCGCGGCCACATTGCGGACCTCGTCAACTGCGATTCCAAGGAAATCGTCTTCACGTCCGGCGCGACCGAGTCCATCAACCTCGCGCTGAAAGGCGCCGCCCACTTCTACAAGGACAAGGGCAGGCACCTCGTCACCGTCAAGACCGAGCACAAGGCGACGCTGGACACGATGCGCGAGCTCGAGCGCGAGGGATTCGAGGTCAGCTACCTCGACGTCGCGCCCGACGGGCTGCTCGACCTCGCGCGCTTCGAGGCGGCGCTGCGTCCCGACACGAGTGTCGTGTCGGTGATGGCGGTCAACAACGAGATCGGCGTCGTCCAGGACATTCCCGCGATCGGTGAAATCTGCCGCTCGCGCGGAATCGTCTTCCACGTCGATTCGGCCCAGGCCACCGGCAAGCTGCCGATCGACCTCGCCACGCTCAAGGTCGACCTGATGTCGTTCTCCGCGCACAAGACCTACGGCCCCAAGGGCGTGGGTGCGCTGTTCGTCCGGCGCAAGCCCCGGGTGCGCATCGAGGCGCAGATGCACGGCGGCGGCCACGAGCGCGGCATGCGCTCTGGAACGCTGCCCACGCACCAGATCGTGGGCATGGGCGAGGCCTTCCGGCTTGCGAAGCTCGAGATGGCCGCAGGCAACGATCGCGTCCGGATGCTGCGCGATCGCCTGTGGAGCGGCCTGTCGACGATCGAGGAGGTCTACGTCAACGGGGACATGGACCGGCGCGTTCCGCACAACCTCAACGTCAGCTTCAATTTCGTCGAGGGCGAGAGCCTGATCATGGCGATCAAGGACGTCGCCGTGTCGTCGGGATCGGCGTGCACGTCGGCGTCGCTGGAACCCTCGTACGTGCTGCGTGCGCTCGGCCGCAGCGACGAGCTCGCGCACAGCTCGATCCGCTTTACCGTCGGTCGTTTCACGACCGAGGAGGAGATCGATTACACGGTGGCGCTGGTGCAGCGCAAGATCGCGAAACTGCGCGAGTTGTCGCCGCTCTGGGAAATGCATCAGGAAGGCGTCGACCTGGACTCCGTCCAGTGGGCGGCGCACTAGGCAGGAGACGGACATGGCATACAGCGAGAAGGTACTGGATCATTACGAGAATCCCCGCAACGTCGGGTCGTTCGCGAAGAGCGAGGACGGCATCGGCACCGGCATGGTCGGCGCGCCGGCCTGCGGCGACGTCATGAAGCTCCAGATCAAGGTCGGCGCCGACGGCGTGATCGAGGACGCCAGGTTCAAGACCTACGGCTGCGGGTCGGCGATCGCGTCGTCGTCGCTCGTCACCGAATGGGTCAAGGGCAAGACGCTCGATCAGGCGATGGAAATCCGCAATACCCACATCGCCGAGGAGCTCGCGCTGCCGCCGGTCAAGATCCACTGCTCGATCCTGGCCGAGGACGCGATCAAGGCCGCGGTGGCCGACTACAAGGCGAAGCACGGGCGCGCCGACGCGGGTGCATCTGCGTTGCGGGCAGCCGACTGACATCATGGCGATTACGCTGACCGAGAGCGCGGCGAGCCACGTCGCGGCATTCCTGAGCAAGCGGGGCAAGGGTGTCGGCCTGCGCCTGGGCGTACGCACGTCGGGCTGCTCGGGCCTCGCCTACAAGCTCGAATACGCGGATGAGGTGCGGCCCGAGGACAGGGAGTTCGAAAGCCATGGCGTGCGCGTCATCGTCGATCCGAAGAGCCTTCCGTATCTCGAGGGGATGGAGCTCGACTTCGCCAAGGAAGGATTGAACGAGGGCTTCAAGTTCAACAATCCGAACGTGAAGGACCAGTGCGGCTGCGGCGAGTCCTTTAACGTATAGCCGGCCCCCCCAACCGCGGCATGCGGCGATCGCGTCGCCACCAACCGGGGTTGCTCGCGATATCCACGCGCCGTCTTCTCCGCATTTCGCGCAAGACGCCATTCGCCGCGGGCGGTGTCGCAGCGTAGCGCGCGTCGTCGCATCATGATCGATTTCACCCGCAATCATTTCGAGCTGTTCGGCCTGCCCCTGCGCTTTCGCATCGACGTGCCGGCGCTCCGACGCGCCTACCGCGATCTGCAGCGCGAAGTGCATCCGGACCGCTATGCCGGCGGTTCCGAGCACGAGAAACGCCTCGCCCTGCAGGCCTCGGCGCGCGTCAACGAGGCCTACCGGACGCTCGAGGACCCGGTGGCTCGGGCCGAGTACCTGCTGCAGCTCGCAGGCATCGATGCGACGGCCGAGACCGACACGCGCTTGCCCATCGATTTCCTGACCCGGCAGCTCGAGCGGCGCGAAGCCGCCGACGAGGCGCGCAGCGCGCACGACGAGCGCGCGCTGGCCGCGATCCTCGACGACGTGCGACGGGAATCGGGCGCGCTGCTCGCCGACATGGAGGACGTGCTCGCCGGGAACGACCGCGAGCCGGCGCGCATGCGCGTGCGCGAATTGCGCTTTCTCGCCAAGCTCGATGACGACCTTCGGGAAATGCAGCTTGCCGAGCTCGACCGATGACCCTGTTCCAGATTTCCGAGCCCGGAGAATCCCCGCTGCCGCACGCGACGCGGCGTGCCGTGGGCATCGATCTCGGCACGACGAATTCGCTGGTGGCGACCGTGCGCAACGGCTCGCCGGTGGTGCTTCCCGACGTCGAGGGCCGGACATTGCTGCCGTCGGTCGTGC
Source organism: Betaproteobacteria bacterium (assembly GCA_018971195.1). GTDB lineage: Bacteria > Pseudomonadota > Gammaproteobacteria > Burkholderiales > Casimicrobiaceae > VBCG01. The sequence goes on along the minus strand of JAGXBK010000070.1, from coordinate 12,080 downwards.
ACTACGGCGAACGTGGCGTCGACGTCGGTCACACGGCGCTCGCGCAGGCGGCCAGCGACCCGGGCAACACGATCGCGTCGGTGAAGCGGCTGATGGGGCGCGGCATCGCCGACCTCGCCGACGATCGACGCTATCCGTACCGGCTGGTCGAGGGCGAGGGCATGGTCCGGCTCGCGACCCGCTCGGGCGTCAAGTCACCGGTCGAGGTGTCGGCCGAGATCCTGAAGGTCCTGCGCCGGCGTGCGGAGAGCTCGCTGGGCGGGACGATCGACGGCGCCGTGGTCACGGTGCCGGCGTATTTCGACGACGCGCAGCGGCAGGCGACCAAGGACGCCGCGAAGCTCGCCGGATTGCCGGTGCTGCGGCTGCTCAACGAGCCGACGGCGGCGGCGATCGCCTACGGCCTCGACAATGCCTCCGAGGGCACCTACGCGGTGTTCGACCTGGGAGGCGGGACCTTCGACATTTCGATCCTGCGCCTCGCGCGCGGCGTATTCGAGGTTCTGGCCACCAGCGGCGATTCGGCGCTGGGCGGTGATGATTTCGACCATCGCGTGTTCTGCTGGGCGATCGAGGAGGCCGGGCTTCCACCGCTCGCGGCCGCGGACGCGAGACGGCTGCTCACCCGGTCCCGCGAGGCGAAGGAAATGCTGACCGGGCACGACTCGGCCCCGATCGCGGCGGCGCTTTCGGACGGTACCCGCGTCGATCTGACGCTGACGTCGACGACGTTCACGACGATCACCGGGACGCTCGTCGCCAAGACGCTGGCGCCGGTGAAGCGCGCGCTGCGGGACGCGCGGCTCGAGCCGGCGGACATCAAGGGCGTCGTGCTGGTGGGGGGTGCGACGCGGATGCCGCAGATCCGCCGCGCGGTCGCCGAGTTCTTCGGACAGCCGCCGCTCACCAACCTGAATCCCGACGAGGTCGTGGCGGTCGGTGCTGCGATCCAGGCCAACAAGCTGGCCGGCAACCGCGAGCGCGACGACGACTGGCTGCTGCTCGACGTGATCCCGCTGTCGCTGGGCATCGAGACCATGGGCGGGCTCGCCGAGAAGATCGTACCGCGCAATTCGACGATCCCCGTCGTGCGCGCGCAGGATTTCACGACGTTCAAGGACGGCCAGACGGCGATGGCGCTGCACGTCGTCCAGGGCGAGCGCGAGAAGGTCGCTGACTGCCGCTCGCTTGCGCGCTTCGAGCTGCGCGGCATACCGCCGATGGTCGCGGGTGCCGCGCGCATCCGCGTGTCCTTCGACGTCGACGCCGACGGTCTGCTGTCGGTCTCGGCGCGGGAGCAGACGACCGGCGTCGAGGCCTCGATCGTCGTCAAGCCTTCCTACGGCCTGACCGACACCGACATCGCGCGCATGCTCGAGGAATCCTTCGCCCATGCGGCGGACGATGCCGGTGCACGGGCGCTGGTCGAGACCCGCGTCGAGGCCGAGCGCATCGTCGGCGCCACCGAGAGCGCGCTCGGCGCCGACGGCGACCTGCTCGACGCCGAGGAGCGGGCGGTGATCGAGCACGCACTGGCGGCGGTGCGTGGCGCGGCGACGGGCGACGACCGGCGGGCACTGTCCGCGGCGATCGACGCGCTCAATGCGGCTACCGCCGATTTCGCCGCACGGCGGATGAATCGCAGCGTCGCGCGCGCGCTGTCGGGCCGGCGCGTCGACGCGCTGGGCTAGAGCCGAGCCGATGACCGGGCGCTGAACCGATGACCGAGATCGTCGTACTTCCGCATGCCGAGCTGTGTCCCGAGGGCAGGACCTTCGAAGGCAAGCCCGGCATGTCGCTGCTGGACAACCTGCTCGAGCAGGGTATCGAGGTCGAGCACGCCTGCGAGAAATCCTGCGCCTGCACGACCTGCCACGTCATCGTACGCGAAGGCTTCGCCGCGCTGCCGGAGGCTTCGGAGGACGAGGACGACCTGCTCGATCGTGCGTGGGGCCTGACGCCGGTGTCGCGGCTGTCGTGCCAGGCCGTGGTCGGCGACACGCGGCTGGTCGTCGAGATCCCCAGGTACACGATCAACTACGCCAAGGAGGACAAATGAACGTCACGACGAGTCCCGGGAGGCATCGACGATGAAGTGGACCGATTCGCTCGAGATCGCGATCGCGCTCGCCGATGCACATCCGGACGTCGACCCGGCGACCGTACGTTTCACCGATCTCCACAACTGGGTGCGCGCGCTGCCCGGCTTCGACGACGATCCGAAGCACAGCGGCGAGAAGATCCTCGAGGCGATCCAGCAGGCATGGATCGACGAGTGCTGACCCTCGCCCGGCACCGGCGACCCTGACGGTCGCACCCGCATGTTGCGGTTGCCGCGCGCTTGCGGAGCCTGTCAGGCGAACAGGTTGAGCACCGCGTCGAGGCCGCAGTGGTCGATGGCGTGCGTCGCTTGCGCACGCACGATCGGCTTGGCGCGGTAGGCGACGGACACGTCGGCGGCGGCGAGCATCGGCAGGTCGTTCGCACCGTCACCGATCGCCACTGCGATCCCGTCTTCGCCCCGGCAGCGATCGGCGAGCCTCGAGAACATCGCGGCCTTGCCCTGCGCATCGACGATGTCGCCGACGAGCCGGCCGGTCAGCTTGCCGTCGCGGATTTCCAGCACGTTCGACAGCGTGCAGTCGATGCGCAGCCTCGCCTGCAGCCGGTCGGTGAAGTACGTGAAGCCCCCCGACACGAGCAGGGTCCGTGCGCCGATTGCGCGCAGGGCTTCCAGCAGCCGCTCGGCGCCCGGCGACAGGCGCAGCCGCTCGTCGTAGACCCGCTCGAGCGCTGCGACCGGCAATCCGGCCAGCAGCGCGACGCGGCGCGCGAGGCTTTCGCGGAAGTCGATCTCGCCGCGCATCGCCGATGCCGTGATCGCCGCGACCTCGGGCTTGACGCCCATCATGTCCGCGATCTCGTCGACGCATTCGATCGTGATCAGCGTCGAATCCATGTCCATCGCCACCAGCCGCAGGCGATCGAGCGTCCGCTCGCGCGGGACGCTCGCCCAGTCGTAATTCGCCGCGGCGAGGGCATCGGCGACGCCGCCCAGCTGACGTGGCGCGTACAGGCGGAACGCCTCGCATCGGCCGCGGGTCATCGGCTCGACGCCCTCCGCCTGCGTCAGCGCGAGCAGGACATCGAGGTCCTCGCGCATCAGGTGCTCGGCCTGCACGACCAGGTCGAGGTGCGGTGGCGCTTCGACCCCCGCCCGTGCGCTCACGACGCCGCACCGCGGCGCGGCTTGCGGGCACGCGGGGGACGGTCACGCGAGGAACGGTCGCTGCGACCCAGCGGCTGCACGTAGGTCGGGTGCGCGGGCCCGGGCGCAACGGTGACGGGCGCCGCGCTCTCGTCGAGGGTGAAGTCGATCTTCGCCTGCTCGAGGTCGACGCGCACCACCTTGACGTTCACGCGACCCGCGAGCTGAAACACGCGGCCGGTGCGCTCGCCGATCAGCGCATGCCGGACGGCGTCGAAGTGGAAGTAGTCGCGCGGCAGCTCGGTGACGTGGACGAGGCCGTCGATGTCGAGGCCGTCGAGGGTCACGAAGATGCCGAAGCTCGCGACACCGCTGATGGTGCCGGGGAAGGTCTCGCCGACCTTGTCGCTCATGTAGTTGCACTTGAGCCACTGCAGGACGTCGCGCGAGGCATCGTCGGCACGCCGCTCGGTCATCGAGCAGTGGACGCCCAGCTCGGCCCAGGTCATGCCCGTCGGCGTGTACCGCTTGCGGGCCAGCACGCCCTTGATCGCACGGTGGACCAGCAGGTCGGGATAGCGGCGGATCGGCGAGGTGAAGTGCGCGTAGGTCTCGTAGGCCAGGCCGAAGTGGCCGACGTTGTCGGGACTGTACTGCGCTTGCGCGAGCGAGCGCAGCAGCACCGTCTGCAGCAGCGCGAAGTCGCTGCGGTCGCGGATGCGCCCGATCAGCGCCGCATAGTCGCGCGCCGTCGGCGAGTCGCCGCCGGAGAGCGACAGTCCCGAACCCGCGATGAATTCGCGCAGCGCCGCGAGCTTGTCGGGAGGCGGGGGCTCGTGGACGCGGTGCAGCGCCGGCTGCTCGTTCTCCTCCAGCAACCGCGACGCGCAGACATTGGCTGCCAGCATGCACTCCTCGATCAGGCGGTGGGCATCGTTGCGCGGTGCCGGAACGATGCGCGCGATCCGGCCCTGCGCATCGAATTCGATCGCGAGCTCGGGGGTGTCGAAATCGATCGCCCCGCGTCGCTCGCGCGCGGCGAACAGGACCTTGTAGAGGGCGTGCAGGTGGGCGAGGTGCTTGCGCAGCGCAGGCGGCGCCGTGCCGGTCCTGCCGTCCCCGGCCCCCGCCATCAACCACGCATGCACCTGCGTGTAGGTGAGTCGCGCGCGGGAGTGCATCACCGCTGGATAGAACAGGTACGACGCGATCTCCCCCCGGGCGTCGATGCGCATGTCGCAGGCCATGCACAGGCGGTCGACTTCGGGCTTGAGCGAGCACAGCTCGTTCGACAGCGCCTCGGGCAGCATCGGGATCACGCGCCGCGGAAAGTACACGGAGGTCCCGCGCTCGCGCGCATCGCCGTCGAGCGCATCGCCGTCGCGAACGTAGTGCGAGACGTCGGCGATCGCGACGATGAGTCGCCAGCCATCGCCGTCGGGCTCGCAGTAGACGGCATCGTCGAAGTCCCTGGCGTTCTCGCCGTCGATGGTGACCAGCGGAAGGGCGGTCAGGTCGCTGCGACCTTTGCGGTCGGCCGGGCGCACTGCGTCCGGCAGGCGCGCGGTCTGTCGCTTGGCCGCGGCGCTCCATTCGAAGGGCAGCGCGTGCTTGCGCAGCGCGATCTCGATCTCGATGCCCGGATCGGTCGCGCTGCCGAGGACCTCCTTGACCCGGACGATCGCCTCGCGATGTGCGCTGGGGTGCTCGATGATCTCGACGACGACCACCTGCCCCGTCTGGGCGCCGTTGCGCTCGTCGGGTGGCACGATCAGGTCCTGGTTGATCCGGCGGTTCTCAGCCTCGACGAACCACACGCCACGTTCCTCGTGGATGCGCCCGACGACTTCGCGGTTGGCGTGCAGCAGCACGTCGACGATCTCGCCTTCCGGGCGCCCGCGGCGGTCGACGCCGACGATCTTCGCGCTGGCGCGGTCTCCGTGCAGCGCCTTGTGCATCTCGCGCGGCGACAGGAACAGGTCATCACCGCCCGCGTCGGGAACCAGAAAGCCGAAGCCGTCGGGGTGGCCCTGGATCGTCCCGGTCACGAGGTCGAGCTTGGCGGCGATGCAGAGCTCGCCCTTGCGGTTGACCAGGATCTTGCCGTCGCGCTCGAGGATGGCGACGCATTCGTCAAAGGCGCGGCGCTCCTTCTTTCCGACGCGAAGGCGCGCTGCGATCTCGGCGGCGCCCAGAGGCACACCGGCATCGGAAAGCTCGCGCAGGATCGCCTGCGCCGAGACCGGCGAGCCGCCGTTCGCGGCGGGATCGGGCGCGGGCTTGGCGCGGGAGCCGGCCGCCCGCCTTTGGGTCGGGATGGTTTTTGACAAGGGTCGGCCCAGCTCTTAAAATGTTGAGTTCAAGTCGTGCCTGCCCAGATGGCGGAATTGGTAGACGCACCAGGTTCAGGTCCTGGCGGTGGCAACACTGTGGAGGTTCGAGTCCTCTTCTGGGCACCACTCCGGATAGAATACTTCACGCCCGCGGAAGCGGGCGTTGGTTTCGATGCCCGCGGAAGCGGGCGTTGTCGTTTTGGAGCCCGCGCAAGCGCGGGCGTCGTCGTTCCCGTCCCGCCTCCTGGTCACCCGGTGCGCAGGCGTTCCCTGAGCCGCTCCGGATCGAGATCGTCGTAGACCTCGAAAGGCTGCTGGATCCATGGGCTGTCGGCCAGGTAGTCGACCCAGTAATCGGGCTTGAACACCGAGCAGGCCTTCCACCACAGCACGGCCGTGCGCAGCTCCGTCACGTGCGGGAAGCGACGCGGCAGCTCCGCGTGCACGGCGGCCAACGTGTGCCCGGAGTCGACCATGTCGTCGACGAGCAGTACGCGCTCGCCCAACCGGGGCATGGTCATCGTCATGTGCTCGGCGATCACGAGCTCGCCGCGCGCCGTTCCGCCCTCGGAGGTGTACGAGTGCGTCGACAGGATCGCGAGGGGTTGCTCGAAGATCCGCGACAGCACGTCGCCGACCCGCAGGCCCCCGCGCGCGATGCAGATGATCTGGTTGAACCGGTAGCCCGAGTCGTGGACCTTCAGCGCCAGGCGCTCGACCAGCCGGTTGTAGTGATCCCAATCGATCTGCAGACTCAACGCCACCTCCCTTGGAGCCGCGAGCTGTCAGTGGAACGGGTGCCGGATGAGTATCGTCTCGTCCCGGTCGGCGCCGGTCGAGACGATGGCGATCGGCACGCCGGTCAGCGCCTCGAGGCGCTGCAGGTAAGCGCGCGCCGAGGCGGGAAGGTCCGCGAAGGTTTTCGCGCCGACGGTGCTAGCGCTCCATCCAGGCATCGTCTCGTAGACAGGCCTGCAGCGCGCAACGGCCTCGGCGCCGGTCGGGATCAGGTCGATCGCGGCGCCGCCGATGTCGTAATGCGTGCAGATGCGGATCTCGGGGAATCCGTCGAGCACGTCGAGCTTGGTGATGCACTGTCCGTCGACGCCGTTCAACTGGAACGAACGCTTGAGCGCGGGGACGTCGATCCAGCCGCAGCGACGCGGCCGGCCGGTGACCGACCCGAACTCGTTGCCGCGCTTGGCGAGCAGTGCGCCCACGTCGTCCGTGAGCTCGGTGGGAAAGGGTCCGGTGCCCACGCGCGTCGTGTAGGCCTTCACGATGCCGAGCACGTAGTCGAGCATTCCCGGGCCGACGCCGCTGCCGGGGGCCGCTGCGCCGGCAACGCAGTTCGAGCTGGTAACGTAAGGATAGGTGCCGTGGTCGATGTCGAGCAGCGCGCCCTGCGCGCCCTCGAACAGCAGCGAATCCCCGCGGCTTCGCGCCTGCTGGATCGCCGCGGCGACGTCGGCGACCATCGGTGCGATCGCGCCGGCCAGCGCCAGCATCGCATCGCGCGTCGGCCCGAACGGAACCGGGTCGCGCCGGTAGTAGTTGACCAGCATGAAGTTGTGCAGCTCGAGGAGCTTCTCGAGCTTTTCGCAGAAGCGGGCGGGATCGAGCAGGTCCTGCACGCGCAGCGCGCGCCGCGCGACCTTGTCCTCGTAGGCCGGGCCGATGCCGCGTCCCGTCGTGCCGATCTTGACGTCGCCGAGCGCCGCCTCGCGCGCCTGATCGAGCGCGACGTGGATCGGCAGCACCAGCGGGCAGGCCGGAGAGATCTTCAGGCGCGAACGCACCTCGATGCCGGCATTCTCGAGCTCGCCGATCTCCTGCAGCAATGCCGACGGCGACAGCACGACGCCGTTGCCGATCAGGATCGCGACGTCCTGGCGCAATACCCCCGAGGGGATCAGCCGCAGCACGGTCCTGTGGCCGCCGATGACCAGCGTGTGGCCGGCGTTGTGCCCGCCCTGGAAGCGCACGACGCCCTGCGCGCTGTCGGTCAGCCAGTCGACGACCTTCCCCTTGCCTTCGTCGCCCCATTGGGCGCCGATGACGACGACATTCTTGCCCATTCGGTCCGCTTCTCGAAAAGTTGGTGCTACCTGCCGCGTGCAAGCACGTCGGCGAGCTGGCGCAGGTCCAGCGTGAAACCGGTAGCGGGCCGCGAGCGGCCGAAAGCCTTGCCGATGCCGTCGTAGCGCCCCCCATTGCCGACGGCGTTCGCCTCGCCTTCGGTGAAGACGGAGAAGATCGCTCCGTTGTGATAATGATAGCCGCGCAGGTCGGCGAGATCGACGTGCAGCGCGTCGACGAGCGAGCGCGCGCCAGCGGCGAGCGCGTCGAGCGCGGCCAGCGCGTTGGCGATCGCGGGCGTGTCGGGCAGCACGTCACGCGCCGCGCGCAGCACTTCCTCGGCGGGACCGTAGAGGGTGGGCAGCGCGACGAGCGCGTCGCGCCACGCGCGCGGCAGGCGCTCGGTCAGTGCGACCACCGCGGGGCGATCCTTGAAGCGCAGCGCGTCGAACAGGTCGGCGACCTCGCCGCTGCCGGAGAGCCCCGCGCCGCTCTCGAGGGCGCGGTAGATCCCGACGTGCCCGAGATCGAGATGCAGCCCGCGCAATCCGGCAGCGCGAAGCGAGGATATCGCCAGGGCAACGACTTCGCGGTCGCCGTCGATGCCGGGGACCCCGAAGAGCTCGGCGCCGATCTGCATGACCTCGCGCGTCGCGCCGGGGCCGCTCGCGACGGCTCGAAGCACGCTGCCGGCATAGCACAGGCGAGTCGCGCCCGGTTCGTTCAGCAGGTGCGCATCGATCCGTGCGACCTGGGGCGTGATGTCGGCGCGCACGCCGACGAGCCTTCCCGAGACCGGGTCGACGACCTTGAACGTCTGCAGCTCGAGATCGCGACCGCTGCCGGTCAGCAGCGAATCGAGGTGCTCGATCAGCGGCGGGCTGACGAGGCGATAGCGCTGCTCCGCGAAGTGGTCGAGCAGCGCGCGCCGCAGCGACTCGATCTGCGCGGCCTCCGGCGGCAGGACGTCGTCGATCGCCTCGGGCAGCAGCCACCTATGCATGTTGCGCCAGGTAGAGTGCGGCGAGGCCGATGCCGATCGAGACCATGCCGATGAAACGCAGCTGGCCGTCCGTCAGCTCGGTGAGCCGGCGGAACGAATCACGCCACAGTCGCGGCGCCATGAAGGGCAGGAGTCCCTCGAGGACGAGCAGCAGCGCCAGTGCGGTCCAGAGCGTGTCGGCCACGCCGATCCCCCTCGGTGCGATTCGCGCGCCAAGCTACTTCGCCGACTTGAATGGCGGCGTCTGGCGAATGCCGTACTGCTTGAAGTACTGGAAGAACTCCGAGCTCGGATCGAGCACCAGCATGTCGCTCTTGTTGCGGAAGGTCGCCTTGTACGCGTCGAGGCTGCGGTAGAACGAGTAGAACTCCGGGTTCTTGCCGTAGGCCTGCGCGTAGATCGCCGACGCCTTGGCATCGCCGTCGCCCTTGATCTTCTGCGCCTGGTGGTAGGCGTCGGCCAGGATCACCTGCCGCTGCCGGTCGGCGTCGGCGCGGATCTGCTCGGACTCGGCCGCGCCGGTCGAACGCAGCTCGTTGGCGACGCGGCGGCGCTCGGACTCCATCCGCTGGTAGACCGGGCCGGTGACGTCGGGCGGAAGCTCGACGCGCCGCAGCCGGACGTCTACGACCTCGACGCCGATCGCCTTCGCGTCGGCGTTGGCTTTCTGCTGCGTGACGGCAGTGATCTTGTCGCGGGCCGACGAGATCGCGTCGTGGACGTTGTACTTGTTGAATTCCTGGGCGAGATTGGCGCGCACGGTCTGCGTCAGGCGCCGGCGCGCGGCCTCCTCGTCGCCCTGGACCGACACGTAGTACTGCTTGACGTCGACGATCCGCCACAGGACGAAGAAATCGACGAGCAGTGGCTTCTTCTCGGACGTCGTCATCCGGTCGGGCTCGGGATTGTCGAGCGTCAGGTTGACCCTGTCGAAGAACTTCACGTTCTGGATCAGCGGCCACTTGAAATAGAGGCCCGCCGTGGAATGGGTCTCGACGATTTCACCCAGCTGGAACTTGATCGCCGACTTGCGCTGGTCGACGGTGTAGATCGACTGCGATGCGACCAGCAGGATCGCCACCACGGCCGCGAGGATCGGCACCGTGACCTTCATCTCAGCGGCCTTCGCGGTTGCGCAGCGCGTCGCGCGAGCGCGACGGGTCGAAGCCAGCCGACGTCGATCCGTCGGCCGCCGGCGCCGGTGCGCGCGCGGTGGCAGGCGATGCGGCATCGGTCGCCACGGCAGGGGCCGGGACCACAGTCGCCGCGGATTGCTGGATCAGCTTGTCCAGCGGCAGGTAGAGCAGGCTCGAGCCCTTCTGGTCGACGAGGACCTTGCTGGTGTTGCCGAGCACGGACTGCATCATGTCGAGGTAGAGGCGTTCGCGCGTGACGCCCGGCGCCTTCTCGTACTCGCCGAGGACCTTGCCGAAGCGCTCGGCATCGCCCTGCGCCCGCTGGACGACTTCCGAGGAATAGCCGTTGGCCTCCTCGAGCAGGCGTGCCGCCGCGCCGCGTGCGCGCGGGACGACGTCGTTCGCGTAGGCCTGGCCCTCGTTCTTGAGCCGCTCGCGGTCCTGGCCGGCCTTGACGGCATCGTCGAACGCCGCCTGCACCTTGTCCGGCGGCTGCACGTTCTGCAGGGTCACCTTCTGCACGAAGACGCCCGTCTGGTAGCGGTCGAGCATCTGCTGCATCAGCTGCTCGGTCTGCTTGGCGATCTGCTCGCGTCCCTCGTAGAGCGCGAAGTCCATCTTGCTGTTGCCGACGACCTCGCGGATCGCCGATTCGGCGACATAGGAGACGATCCGGTCGGGGTGCCGGTTCTTGAAGACGTAATCCTCGGCGCTCTTGAGGTTGTACTGGACGGCGAACTCGATGTCGATGATGTTCTCGTCATCGGTCAGCATCACCGCTTCCTTGTCGATCTTGTTCTTGGGCGTGTTGCGATAGCCGACCTCGATCGTCTTCACCTGCGAGAAATCGACGAGCTGCACCGCCTCGATCGGGTAGGGTAGGTGCCAGCGCGGCCCCGGCTGGGTCGTCTCGATGTAGCGGCCGAAGCGGGTGACGACGCCGCGGCGGCCGGCGTCGACGATGTAGAAACCGCTCGCGAGCCAGACGACGACGACCAGAACGACCAGCCAGCCCAGTGCGCTCAGCGGCAGGCCGCCGGGCGGACGAGGCGCATGGTCGCCGCCTTGCGGCTCGCGCGGTGGCTTGCGGCCGAAGAGCTCGCCCAGTCGCCGGTTCACGTTGCGCCAGATCTCGTCGAGGTCGGGCGGGCCGCCGCCACTGCCGCCGCCGCGCTTGCCCCATTGCGGATCGTTCAGCGACATGACGATGCAATCGGGGTTTTCAGCATGGCCTGCCTGAGTGTCGGGCGTGGAAGCGACGATCAGCCGGGCTGTGCCGGCGTTGCCGTGGCATCGAAGACGGGTTCGATCGGGAAGCGTTCGGCCAGCGCGGCGCGCAGATCGGCAAGCCCCGCGCCGGTCACCGCGCTCACGCGAACGGTTGAAATGTTACCACAGCCGTCGCGCTCGACTCCGGTGCCGATTCCGGCGAGGTCGCACTTGTTCAGGACCCGAATCCGGGGCACCTCGGCCGCCCCGATTTCCGCGAGCAGGCCGTGGACTGCCTCGATCTGTTCGTCGCGATTGTCGGCGCTGGCGTCGATGACGTGCAGCAGCAGGTCCGCGTCGGCGGCCTCGACCAGTGTCGCGGAGAACGCCGCGACCAGGTCGTGCGGCAGGTCGCGGATGAATCCGACGGTGTCGGAGATCACGATCGACTGCGCGTCGGGCACGTGGACGCGGCGCAGCGTCGTGTCGAGGGTCGCGAAAAGCTGGTCGGCGGCGTAGACGTTCGCCCGCGTCAGGCGGTTGAACAGCGTCGATTTGCCCGCGTTCGTGTAGCCGACCAGCGCGACGGTGCGTATCGCCGCCCGGTGTCGCGCCCGATTCTGCGTCGCCCGTCGCTTCGCGACGCGTTTCAGTCGTTCCTGCAGCAGCTTGACGCGCTGACCGATCAGCCGGCGGTCGGTCTCGAGCTGGGTTTCGCCCGGGCCGCGCAGGCCGATGCCGCCTTTCTGCCGCTCGAGGTGGGTCCAGCCGCCGACCAGGCGGGTGGCCATGTGCTTCAGCTGGGCGAGCTCGACCTGCAGCTTGCCTTCGGCGCTTCGCGCACGCTGGGCGAAGATGTCGAGAATCAGGCTCACGCGGTCGACGATCCGGCATTCGAGCGCGCGCTCGAGGTTGCGCTGCTGGACGCCTGACAGCGCATGATCGAAGATCACCAGGTCGCCGGCGGACTCCCGCCGCAGTTGCGCGATCTCCTCGACCTTGCCGCTTCCCGCGAACAGCGCCGGATCGGGGCGCGCCCGGCGCCCGCCGATGCTCGCGACGACGGTGGCGCCGGCCGAGGTCGCCAGCGCCGATATCTCGTGCAGCCGCTC
>JAGXBK010000241.1 GCA_018971195.1 Betaproteobacteria bacterium | reverse complement strand
GACGATCGTCAGCGTGCAGAACTCGGTCGTCTGCGGGCCGATCAACGCCTTCGGCAGCGACGCGCAGAAAGCGCGCTACCTGCGGCCGCTCGCGCGCGGGGAGCTGCTGGGCTGCTTTTGCCTGACCGAGCCGCAGGCCGGATCGGACGCAGCGGCGATCACCACGCGCGCCGAGCGTCGCGGCGCGCGCTACGTCCTGAACGGCGTCAAGCAGTTCATCACCACCGGGGCGAATGCGGATGTCGCGATCGTGTTCGCGGTGACCGACCGGTCCGCGGGCAAGCGAGGCATTTCGGCGTTCATCGTCGACGCGAATTCGCCGGGCTTCGTCGTCGCGCGCATCGAGGACAAGCTCGGTCAGCGCGCGTCCGATACCGCGCAGATTGGCTTCGACGACTGCGAGGTCGATGCCGCCAACCTGCTGGGACGCGAGGGCGACGGCTACCGGATCGCGCTCGCGAACCTCGAGAGCGGCCGCATCGGCATCGCGGCGCAGGCGGTGGGCATGGCGCGGGCGGCGCTGGATGCGGCGCTCGCTTATGCGCGCGAGCGCCAAGCGTTCGGCAGGCCGATCGCCGAGCACCAGGCAGTGAGCTTCCGGCTGGCCGACATGGCGACGCAGGTCGAGGTCGCGCGCCAGATGGTGTGGCATGCCGCCACGCTGCGCGACGCCGACCTGCCCTGCCTCAAGGAGGCGTCGATGGCCAAGCTGTTCGCGTCGGAAATGGCCGAGCGGGTCGCCTCGGATGCGATCCAGATCCACGGCGGCTACGGCTACGTCGCCGATTTTCCGGTCGAGCGCATCTATCGCGACGTGCGCGTGTGCCAGATCTACGAAGGCACCAGCGACATCCAGCGGCTGGTCATCGGCCGCGCGCTGACCGGCTGAGGCAACGTGGCCCCCGCTTCCAGGACCCCGCGGCCCGGAGCGCCGTTTTGCATCGGCGAGCACGTCACGCGTCGCGTAGGCTTCGACGCGGAATCGATCCGGCGCTTCGCGACGCTGTCGGGCGACATGAATCCGCTGCATCACGACGACCGCATCGCGGCAGCGAGCCGCTTCGGCACGCTGATCGCGAGCGGGCCCCACGTCGTCGCGTTGATGATGGGGCTCGATGCGACGTTCTTCTCCGAGCACCACGAGACGGTGGGGCTCGGCTTCGAGTTCAGGTTCGAGAAAGCGGTGCCGGCAGGCACCGAGCTGACGCTGGAGTGGGCCGTCGCCGACGCGACATGGAAGGCATCGCTTTCCGGGTACGTCGTCACGGCCGAAGGGCGAGCAGTCGACGACGCAGGCACCGTCTACGTATCGGCGATCGGTCGCAACCTGGTGCGCGTGCGCCGAGCCCGCCGAGCCCGCCAATGACCATGACCGTCCGGAGGTCGACGCCAAGATGAATGCCCCGATCGTGTTCTACTTCGATTTTTCGTCGCCTTACGGTTACATCGGGTCGCAGAAGATCGAGGCCCTCGCGGCGCGCCACGGCCGCGGCGTCGACTGGCGGCCGATGCTCCTCGGCGCCGTCTTCAAGGTGGTCGGCACCGCGCCACTGACGTCGGTGCCGCTCAAGGGGGACTACAGCAAGCGCGATATCCTGCGCAGCGCGCGCTTCCACGACGTGCCTTTGCGGCTGCCGTCGAAGTTTCCCATCGCGACGCAGGGCCCGGCCCGGATCGTGGTCTGGCAGCGCGGGCAGGATGCGAGCGCGGTTCCGCGGCTGGTCAACGCGCTCTATCGCGCGTACTTTGTCGACGACCGGGACATCTCGGATCCCGCGACCGCGGCGGAGGTCGCGCGCGACGCAGGCATCGACGGCGCGGCCGCGCGCGCGGCAATCGACGATCCGTCGGTCAAGGATGCGTTGAAGCGCGACGTCGACGCCGCAATCGGCGCCGGCGTGTTCGGTTCGCCGTACGTCGTCGTCGACGGCGAGCCGTTCTGGGGGGTGGACCGCCTCGAGCAGATCGACCGCTGGCTCGAGCGCGGAGGATTCTGAGGCACGCGATCGAGCGGGGCGTCGCTTGCGGGGCCTGCGGCCGGCGCGACAATGTCAGGGGGGTCGGGGACGCGGATGGCCGAATACACGCTGCACTGCTTCGCACAGTCGGGCAACGCCTACAAGGCGGCGCTGACGCTCGAGCTCGCCAATGCGGACTGGGAGCCGCGCTACGTCGACTATTTCGCCGGCGAGACGAGGACCCCGGCCTACCGCGCGCTCAATGTCATGGGCGAGGTCCCGGTGCTGCTGCACGGCGGCCGCAGCCTCTCCCAGTCGGGCGTGATCCTCGAATACCTCGCGGAAACGCTCGGTCGCTTCGGTGCGCGCGACCCCGGGGAGCGCCGCGAGATCCTGCGCTGGCTGCTGTTCGACAACCACAAGCTGACGAGCTACACGGCGACGCTCCGCTTCATGCGCACGTTCGCGAAGGATCCCGATCCGGCGGTCATCGCCGAGTTCCGCCGCCGCGCCGAAGCCGCCTGGGCGATCCTGAACGCGCATCTCGACGGACGCGCCTTCGTCGTCGGCGATCGCCTGACCATCGCCGACCTGTCGCTTGCGGGCTACCTGTTCTGGCCCGAGGAGATCGGCGTCGACTGGAACGATCATCCGCGCATCCGCGACTGGCTCGCCAGGCTGCGCGAGCAGCCGCGCTGGATGCATCCCTACGCGCTGATGCCCGGCCACCCGCGCCCGCAGGCCGCCTGAGGGCGCCCCTGCCGCATCCCTGCCGCTCATCCAGCGAACGCAACCCCCGGGCAACCGACACGACCCCATGCCGACGATCGAATCGAAGCTCTCGCCGCGCGATCCGACGTTCGCGGCCAACCGCGACGCGATGCTGGCGCTATGCGCAGACCTGCGCGCGAAGATTGCGGTGGTCGAGCAGGGCGGCGGCGATGCCACGCGCGCAC
>JAGXBK010000240.1 GCA_018971195.1 Betaproteobacteria bacterium | reverse complement strand
GTGGGCCCGGCTGGGATCGAACCAGCGACCAAGCGATTATGAGTCGCCTGCTCTAACCGACTGAGCTACGGGCCCGTGGCACTGCGCGGGACGGCGGGTCGTGGCAGGAACCCGGCGCTGCGAGCTGGCAGCGCGCGGATTATAGCCTCCGCCGACTCGACCGTATCGATCGACGCTCGCGGCTGCGCGACGAGACCGATGCGCGAACCGCGCTTGTCAGCAGGGCGCGTCGCGGGCGACCATTCGGCATGCACCATTACCTGCGGCCGCTGATCGCACCCGAGTCCGTCGCGCTGGTGGGGGCGTCGGAGCGTGCCGGATCCCTCGGTTGCGTGGTGCTGGAGAACCTGCTGTCGGGTGGCTTCCGAGGCGCGGTGTATCCGGTGAATCCGCGGCACCGTGCGATCCGGGGACAGGTCGCCTATCCGACGCTCGCCGCCATCGGCAAGCCGGTCGATCTCGCGATCGTCGCGACACCGCCGCATGCGGTCATCGAGGTCCTCGAATCGATGTCGGCCGGCAAGGTGGGCGTCGCCATCGTCATGACCGCGCCGAGCGCGCCCGACCGAAGAACCGGTCGCGCGTGGTCGCGCGAGGTCGCTGCGGCCGCGAAGCGCAGCCGCGTCCGGGTCATCGGCCCCGGGGCGCTCGGCGTCGTCCGGCCGGGCATCGGCCTCAACGCGACGTACTGCGCGCCTGCGGCGCTTCCCGGACGCCTCGCGCTGGTCGCGCAATCGGGTGCGGTGGCGACGGCGCTGCTCGATTTCGCGACGCCGCTGGGCATCGGGTTCTCGACGGTGATCTCGCTGGGAGGCGGCATCGATGTCGGCTTCGGCGAGTTGCTCGATTGCCTGCTGCTCGATCTCGCCACCGACGGCATCCTGCTCTATGTCGAGGAACCGGGGGACGCGCGGGCGTTCGTGTCGGCGCTGCGCGCCGCGGCGCGCGTCAAGCCGGTGGTCGTGCTCAAGGCCGGGCGCGCGATCGAGGGCGACCCGGAAACGGATGTTCCCGCTGATGCGGTGTTCGGGGCGGCGATGATGCGTGCGGGCACCGTGCGCGTGCAGACCTACACGCAGCTGGTGTCGGCGGCGCGCATCCTCGCACGCGGACGCATTCCGCAGGGCGACCGCCTCGCCATCGTGTCCAACGGGCGCGGACCGGCGCTGCTCGCCGCCGACAGCGCGTCGGATCGCCGGGTGCGGCTCGCGACGTTCACCGGGGCGACCGTCGACACGCTGCAGGCCCTGACCGTCGACGACGGGCCGCATGGCAATCCGGTCGACGTGCGCGGCGACACGCCGACGGAGAAGCTTGCGGCTGCCGTCGACGCTGCACTTTCCGATTCCAACGTCGACGTCGTCGTCGCGTTGCACGTTCCGCGTCCGAGCGCGCCCGCGATCGATGCGGCGCGAGCGCTGGCAGAGGTCGCGCAAAGGCATTCCAAGCCCGTGCTCGCCGCATGGCTGGGCGCGATCGACCGGCAGGAGGTCCACGACGCGCTGGAGGCGGGTGGCGTGCCCAATTTCTACACGCCGGAAAATGCGGTCGAGGCGCTGTCGTTCCTGCTCGCCTATCGCAACAACCAGGCGCTGTTGCTGGAGGTCCCGCCGCCGCAGCCCGAGCCCGAGCCGCCGAATCTCGCGGCGATCGAGGCGCTGCGGGCAGCGCTGGCCGACGACCAGCGCCGTGCCCTGACGGTGGGCGCGGCGTTGACCGTGCTGCGCGCATTCGGCATCGGCGCCGGATTCGCGCGGGTCGCCACGTTGCCGGAAGCGGAGGCCGCGGCGGGTGCGTTGCGCTTCCCGCTCCTGCTGCGCCTGGATGCCGAGGACCGCATGCTGCCATCGCAGCTCATTCGCGTGCGGCGCTCGCTGCACCGAGCGTGGCACGAGCTCCAGCGTGTCGCCGTGCACGCGAAGCCCGCGGGCTGGACGGGTCGCATCGTCATGCAGGAGGCGCCACGCGAGCGTGAACCGTCGCCCGCGACTGTGCAGGTCGTGACCGACGCGCATTTCGGACCGGTGATCGCGCTGGCCCCCGCTGCCATCGCCTGTGGATTCGCGCGCAGTCGGTCGCTGGCGCTGCCGCCGATCAACGAGCGGCTCGCGGCAGACATGATCATGGATGCGGGCGGAAACCCGGGAACTGCGTGGCTCTCAGCCGCCGCGACGGACGCGCTGGTCGACGTACTTACGCGCGTCTCGGCGCTGGTATGCGCGCTGCCCTGGGTGCGTCGCCTCGATCTGGATTCGATGCGCTTCGAAGGCCGGCGCGCCTTCGTCGTCGACGCCAGCTTCAGCGTCGACCCGCGCCGGCGATTGCAGCGCGGCTACCCGCACATGGCCATTCATCCTTACCCGGTCGAGCTGATCGGAGACGTGGCGCTGCGCGACGGCACGGTGCTGCACCTGAGGCCGATCCGCCCCGAGGACGCGGAACTCGAGCGCGCATTCGTCGGCGGCCTGTCCGAGCAATCGCGCTACTACCGCTTCTTCTACCGTTTCACCGAGTTGACGCCGTCGATGGTCGCGCGCTTCACGCAGGTCGACTACGATCGCGAGCTGGCGCTGGTCGCGATAGCGAGCCCGCCGGAGCCAGCCGGGCGGCCGGCGTTCGTCGGGGTCGCGCGCTACATCGCGAATCCCGACCAGACGAGCGCCGAATTTGCGGTCGTCGTCGCCGACGACTGGCAGCGACGGGGCGTGGCGACTGTCCTGATGCGCAGGCTGATCGGCTGCGCCAAGCGGCGCGGCTTCGGGCGCCTGACGGGGGTCGTGCTGCGCGAGAACGAGTCGATGCTGATGCTCGTTCGCTCGCTCGGATTCGCGCTCGAGGATGGTTCCGACGATCCGACGCAGGTGAACGTGACGCTTGCGCTGGCCTGAAGAAAATGGGGTTGGAAAAAATGGGATCCGAGCTGGGA
>JAGXBK010000239.1 GCA_018971195.1 Betaproteobacteria bacterium | reverse complement strand
CCTCGAGGCCACGCTGGCGAGCGCGTCGGCGAGCTCGTCGACGTCCGACATCCGGTGGGCGGCCGTCAGCGATACGCGCAAGCGCGCCGTGTTATCGGCGACCGTCGGCGGACGTATCGCCGGAACGTACACGCCCTGCTCCAGCAACGCCTCCGACACCGCGAGCGCACGCGCCGGGTCGCCGATCACCAGCGGCTGGATCGGTGTCTGCGACGGCAGCAGCGTCCAGGGGAGCGCCGCGGCGCGTTCGCGGAACGCCGCCACCAGCGCGGCCAGATGCAGGCGCCGATCCTCGCCCGCCGCGATCAGCGCCAGCGAGGCGCGCAGCGCCTCGGCGGTCAGCGGAGGCGAAGCCGTCGTGTAGATGTACGAGCGGGCGCCCTGCAGCAGCGTCTCGATCACCGCCGGATGCGCGGCGACGAACGCACCGGCCACGCCCGCGGCCTTGCCCAGCGTCCCCATGTAGACGATGCGCTCGGAGCGAAGGCCGAAATGCGCGAGGCTGCCGCGACCGCCGCCCAGCACGCCGAAGCCGTGGGCGTCGTCGACGACCAGCCATGCGTCGTGCGCGCGGGCGAGCTCGAGCAGCTCGGGAAGCGGCGCGATGTCGCCGTCCATGCTGAACACCGCGTCGGTGACGATGAAGCGGCGACGTGCGCTCCCCGCACCGATCCGCGCGGCGACCGACCCCACGTCGCAGTGGGCATAGCGGACCAGCGTGGCGCGCGACAGCAGCGCGCCGTCGGTGAGGCATGCGTGATTGAGGCGATCCGCATGGATCACGTCGCTGCGCGAGGCGAGCGTCGTCAGGATCGCGAGGTTGGCGAGATAGCCGCTCGAGAACAGCAGCGCGCGGGCCCCTTCGCAGGGAGCGACGTACGAAGCGAGCTCGCGCTCGAGCGTCTCGTGCGGGACGCCGTGGCCGGCCACCAGGTGGGACGCGCCGGCACCGACGCCGTAGCGTCGCGCTGCTGCGCAGGCGGCATCGACGACCGCCGGCGCGTTGGCGAGCCCCAGGTAGTCGTTACTGGCGAACGCCAGCAGCCTGCGCCCGTCGATCGACAGGCGCGGACCCTGCGGTCCGTCGACGATCCGCCGCGTGCGCGCGAGACCCTCGCCGCGCCTGCGCTCCAGCGCCTGCTCGAGCTCCGCGATCGCCGGATCGCCCATCGCTCATGCCGGAGCGAGCCCGAGCTTCGCGAACAGCGCCCGGTCGGACTCGGCGTCGGGATTGCCGGTGGTGAGCAGCCGGTCCCCGTAGAAGATCGAATTCGCGCCGGCGAAATAGCACAGCGCCTGCACCGGCTCGCCGAGCTCCCGCCGGCCCGCCGACAGCCGGATCATCGCGCGGGGCATGGTGATTCGCGCCACCGCGACCGTGCGGACGAATTCCAGCGGATCCAGCGCGCACTCCCCGTGGAAGCGCTCGTGCAGCGGCGTGCCCTCGACCTGCACCAGATGATTGATCGGCACCGACTCCGGCTGCGGATCGAGCCCCGCGAGCTGGGCGATCAATGCGGCGCGCTGGCGCCGCGATTCGCCCATGCCGACGATCCCTCCGCAGCAGACCGCAAGCCCGGCGTCGCGAACGCGATCGAGCGTGTCGAGACGGTCCTGGTACGCGCGGGTCGAGACGATCTCGCCGTAGAACTCAGGCGCGGTGTCGAGGTTGTGGTTGTAGTAGTCGAGGCCGGCGTCCCGGAGCGCCTCGGCCTGGCCGTCCTTCAGCATGCCGAGCGTGCAGCAGGTCTCGAGCCCCAGCGCCTTGACCGCGCGCACCATGTCCAGCACCCGCGCGAGGTCGCGGTCCTTCGGTCCGCGCCAGGCGGCGCCCATGCAGAAGCGGGTCGCCCCTGCATCCTTCGCCGCCCGCGCCGCGTCGACGACGACGCCGAGGTCCAGCAGCGCCTCGCCGACCACGCCGGAGTGATGACGCGCAGCCTGCGGGCAGTAGCCGCAGTCCTCGGGACAGCCGCCGGTCTTGATCGACAGCAGCGTCGACAACTGGACCGCGTTGGGCGCGTGGTGTTCGCGATGCACCTGCTGCGCGCGAAGCAGCAGGTCGTTGAATGGCAGCGCGAACAGGGCATCGACCGCATCGACGTCGAGCCGCTGCCCCATGGGTCCGGTGCGCGGCGATGCCGGGGCTGCGGCGGTTGCGGCGGATCCCGCTGAACTCATGCGTTCGGACGATCGAAGAGTCGGCTCTGGGTCATGCACGATGCTCGGGCGCTGATGGAACTCCGAGGACACTATCGCATGCTGTCAAACGCCGCGCCGCCGAAATTTGACAATCGCGCGACCGATGCCGGGAGCGGCATCGCAACGGCCGCGCGCGATGGGGTCGCGCGTGCCGTATCGGTCGGCCTCGCGCTGCTTCGCCACGCGCTGCCGCAGGCCTGCGCGCTTTGCGCGGCGCCCAGCGGCAACGCACTGCTGTGCATCGCCTGCGAGGCGGCGCTTCCGCGCATCGCCGCGGCGTGCCCGCGATGCGCGCTGCCCTCGCCGAATGCGGCCGTCTGCGGGGCGTGCCTGGCCCAGCCGCCACCCTATGTCGCCGCGCTCGCCGCCTGGGCCTACATCTTCCCGGTCGACCGACTGCTTCAGGAATTCAAGTATGGCAGCAAGCTGGCGCTGGCCGAACCGCTCGCGCTGGCACTGTGTGCGGCGCTCGCGTCGCGCGGGACTTCGGCACCCGATTGCCTCACCGCGATTCCGCTTGCGCCGCGACGCCAGCGTGCGCGCGGCTTCAATCACGCACGGGAGATCGCAAGTCGCGTGGCGGACCGCATCGGCGTGCCGCTCGCGGACGGTCTGCGCCGAACCCGGGAAACGCCGCCGCAGGCCGCGCTGCGCTTCGCGCAACGCGCGGCCAATGTCGGCGGCGCATTCGTCGCCGACGGCGATTTCGCGGGCAGGTCGGTGGCAATCGTCGACGACGTCATGACGACCGGCG
>JAGXBK010000238.1 GCA_018971195.1 Betaproteobacteria bacterium | reverse complement strand
GTAGCCGTCGCGGGTCACCGAAAAATCGGCGGGCTCGACGCGCCCGGCGGCGAGCTCGGCCGGAAAGAGCTTGACGCAGGCTTCCTTGGCCGCGTAGCGCGCGGCGAGGCTCGCGCTGCGTCCGGGCCCGTCACCGGCATCGGCGAGCTCGCCGGGCGAGAAGATCTTCGCGAGATCGGCCGGCGGGGTTTCGGCGAGCAGCCGGTCGATGCGGGCGATCTCGACGCTGTCGATGCCGCAGCGCAGCGGCGCAGGCGCGCCTGCCGCGGCGGGATCGGCGCTCGGCGCGCCCATCAGGTCGGCAGCGCGCGCACCAGGAGGGCGGCGTCGGTGCCGGCGAACCCGCGGCAGAGCACCAGCGCGATGTCGCTACGCGGCGCCTGGGGCTTGCGGGAGATCGGCAGGCCGGCGCAGACGGGATCGGGCGTGGCCAGCGGCGCGATTCCGGGCACGACCTTGGCGCGCAGGGCGCAGAGCGCGATCGTCGCCTCGACGATGCCCGCGGCTGCGATCAGGTGGCCCAGCGCCCATTTGAATGCCGTGACGGGCGGGCAGGCATCGCCGAAGACGCGCCGGATCCCGAGCGCTTCGGAAGCGTCGGATTGCAGGGTGCCGTTGCCGTGCGCGACGATCATCCCCACGTCGGCCGCCGCGATGCCGGCGTCGGCCAGCGCCAGCGCGATCGCGCGCGAGACACCGTCGCCGTCGTCTCGAATCGCGAGCAGCCCCGTCGCTTCGCTGACATGGCCGCCTCCCAGCACTTCGCCGATCGCGCGGCCGCCGCGCGCGGCCAGCGCGGCTTCGGTCTCGAGCGCCAGCGCGCCCGCGCCTTCGCCGAGCACGCTGCCCTCGCGCGCGGCATCGAAAGGGCGCAGGGCATCGGGCGCGAGCAGGCCGCAGCGATGATAGTAGAGGATGTTCTGCGGCTCGAACGGCGTGTCGTGGCCGATCGCGATCGCGCGGTCGGCCTCGCCCGCCTTCAGCGCCTCGGCAGCCTCGATGACGGCGAGGGAGCCGCCGACGCTGTGGTTGGTGATGCAGGCGTTGGCGCCCTTGAGCCGGTTGCGGATGCCGACATGGCACACGACGTTGTTCGGCAGCGTGCGCAGCAGCCACATCGGATTCACCGTCTCCGCGAGCTTCGCTCCGAAGGCCCGGAGATCATCCCCGGTCTCGCTCATCAGCGGGAAATAGTCGTACTGGTTCTCGAAAGCCCCGCCACCCGAGCCCACGTACACGCCGCTGCGATCGGCGAAGCGCGCCGAGGACGCTTCATCCAGCGTCTCCCGATGCTGCGCGTAGCCGGCCGCCTCGGCGGCACGATCGCCGGCGTAGATGCCAACCAAATCGGTGCGCCGGATGAACTTGTGCAGCTTGCGGTCGTCGACCAGCACGCGCGGATTGAAATCGGCGATCTCGGCGGCGTGCGTGACCGGCCAGCCGGTCGCGTCCCAGCGCGTGATCGGCGCGATCGCGGAGCGCCCGGCGAGGATCGCGTCGAGCATCGCCGCCGGATCCATTCCGAGGCCGCAGACGGCGCCGCTGCCGGCGATCAGGATGCGCGCGGGCATGCTCATGGGTGGCGAGGGGCCAAGGCGGTGGGGCGGGCCGGGATGCGCAGGGGTGTCATCGGGGGCCGTCGACCAGATCGGGGTTGCGCAGCACGACGCAGCTGTTCGATCCGCCGAAGCCGAAGGAATTGGACAGCGTCATGCGTAGCCGCTGACGGCGCGGTGCACCGAGCACCAGGTTGAGATCGCAGTCGGGGTCGGGTACCCGGTAATTCGCGTTGACCGGCATCTCGGAGCGGTCGATGGAAAGCGCGCAGATCGCGACTTCGACCGCGCCCGCCGCCGCGATCAGGTGCCCCATCGAGCTCTTGGTCGAGCTGACCGACACGCGGCTCGCATCCGCACCGAACACCGCCCGGATCGCCGCGCTTTCGCTGCGATCGTTCATGCCGGTCGAGGTGCCATGGGCGTTGATGTAGTCGACGTCCGCGGGCGTCGCGTTCGCGTCGGCGAGTGCTGCGCGCATCGACTGGATCGGGCCGTCGCCATCGGGCGGTGAATCGGTGATCCGGTACGACGACAGCGAATTGCCGTCGCCCGCGAGCTCGGCGTAGATGTGCGCACCGCGCGCCCTCGCGGCATCCCAGTCCTCGAGGACGATGAATCCTGCGCCCTCGCCCAGCACGAAGCCGTTGCGCGTCGCATCGAACGGCCGGCTCGCGAGCTCCGGCGTCTCGTTGTCGGTGGAGACCGCCGACAGCAGGCAGAAGCCGGCGAGCCCGACCGGACTGATCATCGAATCGAAGCCGCCGGCGAGCGCGCAATCCACGGCTCCGCGGCGGATGAGCTTCAGCGCGGTGCCGATCGCCTGCCCACCCGATGCGCAGGCGGTGTGCACCGACGTGGCATAGCCGCGGATGCCGAAGCGCCGCGTCAACAGCGCGACGCCCGCCGTGCTCTGGCTGCGGCAGAAAGCCAGTGGATCCGCGGCGGCCGGGTCGTCCGGCAGGAGGCGGGCATCGAGCTCGCCGCCGACGGCCGAGCTGCGCTGGACATCCGCCAGATCGGCGAATTCGACGCCCATCATCCCGGTGCCCACGGCGCAGCCCCAGCGTTCGCCGTCTGCATCGGTAGGCGCGACGCC
The DNA here is from genome assembly GCA_018971195.1 of Betaproteobacteria bacterium. Taxonomy (GTDB): domain Bacteria; phylum Pseudomonadota; class Gammaproteobacteria; order Burkholderiales; family Casimicrobiaceae; genus VBCG01. Next base: position 322 of record JAGXBK010000238.1, on the reverse strand, counting down.
CGCATCGCGCATTGCCTCCTCGGCGGCGGCCAGCGCGAAGCGGTGCGAGCGATTGGTGTACTTGAGGAGCTTGCGCTCCGCGGTGATCACCCGCGGATCGAAGCCCTTGACCTCGGCGGCGATGCGTGTCGTGAATCCGGAGGCGTCGAACAGCGTGATCGCCGCGGCGCCGCTCTTCATGCCGTCGAGGGCGGCCCAGGTCGACGCGACATCGTTGCCCACCGGCGTGACCAGGCCGACGCCGGTGATGGCGACGCGGCGGCGCGGCTTCAACTGCGCCCCTCGCGAACCGCCGGCGTCGACGCGGCGGCAATCTCCAGGC
>JAGXBK010000069.1 GCA_018971195.1 Betaproteobacteria bacterium | reverse complement strand
ATCATGTAAAAATTGCAAAATCACCTAGGTCCGCTGGGGGCCCGCGCAAGCGCTATGCCAGGACGGGTGCGGGGCTGCGGCTTGGCGCGGGCGTGGACATCTGCGTGTCGCGCAGGAGGTCCGGACCGGGAATCGTCGTGCCAGGATGTGATGACGAGGGGAAAGCAAGAATGAGCACGTCCGTCTTGCTGGTGTCCACGGCCAGCAATTGGCTGGGCACCGCGCGCATGCCGGCTGCGCTGGGTCACGCCGGATTCGACGTGTCGTTGCTCACTCCGGCGGATTCCCTGGCCGCCAAGAGCCGCTTCGTCCGCCGGATCGGCTATTTGCCGCAGGACGCGACCCCGCTGCAATGGGTGTTCGCATTCGCGGCGATGGTCAAGGCGACCGGGCCGAGGCTTGTCGTTCCCTGCGACGACACTTCGGTGCGATTGATGCAGATGCTCGTTCTGACACCGCCCGATAATCTTCAGTCGGCGCAATACATCAAATTGGCGGGATTGATTCGGGAATCGCTGGGCACCCCCGACCATTATCGGGCGAGCGTCGACAAGACGCTGTTGCCGGCAGCCGCGAAGGCGCTCGGCGTGCGGGTTCCGCCGTGCATCGTCACCGACGAATTGCAGGACGCGTGTTCGTTCGCCGAACGCCAGGGCTTCCCGGTCGTCATCAAGCGCGGTTTCGGCGCGGCGGGCGAGTGGGTGGCCATCGTTCCCGACCGCACGCAACTCGAGCAGCAGTTCGCCCGATTCATGGCCGCGACGATGCTCGAGATCGAGGGCGCCGCAAAGACGCAGGTCCTCGTCCAGGCGCATATCTCGGGGAACATCGTGGACCAGTCGATGGTCGCGTGGCAGGGTGCGACGCTGGCCGGGTTCGTCCGCGAGAAGCTGATCAAGCATCCGCCGCTCGGGCCGGCAACCGTGGTCAAGGTCCTGCACCTGCCGGAAGTTCGGAAGTTCTCCGATCGCCTGGCGACCGGATTGGGAATGAGTGGCTTCTTCGCCATCGAGTACATCGTCGAGGGGTCGACGGGCGATGCCTACCTGATCGAAATCAACCGGCGTGCGACCAGCGGCATCACGCTGGGCGCGATGGTCGGCGTCGACCTCTGCCAGGCGCTGTACGCCGCCCTCAACGGCAGCCCGACTTCGGTGCGCGGGGACGTCGAGCCGGGCGAAGAGCAGCTGATCGCCCATTTCCCCGAGGAGTGGTTTCGCGACCCGGGCAGCCGGTATCTGCGCGAATATCGAATCGATGCCCTCTGGGACGACCCCGACGTGCTCGCCGCGGCGATGGCGCTCCGGCACGCGGATTGATCGCCATGGGTCGCTGCATCGCCATCCTTTCGCGCGACCATTTCCGCCGACAGGTTCGCGCTGCACTTCGAAGCGACGGGCAACATGGGACCGTTCTCGAGCTTCCTGCTGCTGGTCGGCAAGGTCACCAGCGACAGCGGCGCCTGCCCCGCGAAGTGAGGCGGGCGGCGCTCAGAACCTCGCGTGAATGCCTGCGGTGATGCCCTTGGGCAGGATCGAGACGAAGAACGGCTCGTCGCGCGTGGTGGCGTAGTACCCGACCGCGGTGCCCAGCACCCATCCGGCAAGCACGTCGGACTGCCAGTGGCCCTGAGCCTTCATGCGCGCGATGCCGTCGTAGAGCGGGAGCGCCTCGAGCGCCCAGACCCACGGATGGTCGGCGTGGTAGTTGGCGATGATCGGCGTGACGAAGCTCGCCTGCAGCGTGACTTCCCCGCTCGGGAAGCTCTGGCAGCAGCGGCCCTTGAACCATTCGTTCGGATTGCTGGTCTGGCCCGGACGCTCGCGGCCGAACGCGTACTTCGCGACCTGCGACGCGATGCCGCCCGCGGCCGACGCGTCGATCGACTGCCACAGCGTGCGCCCCAGGCGGTCGTCCGCACCCCGCCACAGCGCGCCGCCGAGCTCGAAGCCGATGACGCCGATTTCCAGCGCCTGCTGGTTGTGCCGCGCCCAGATGCCGGAATTGTCGTAGGCGATCCGGTGATCGATTCCGAACGGCCCGCCGCCCGCCGACGCGTTCGCCGCGCCGAGCGCGACTGCGGCTCCCACGAGCGTGGCCGCCAGCGCCGGCACTATTTTCCTGCGCGTCGTTCCGGGCCCGGGCATCGGCGTCTCCTTCGCAACCGCCTGCGAAAACTCTAGTCCTTCCGCATGGGCGGCGCAATGCAGGTGCGACGGTGTACGCTTTCGCCATGGGCAGGCTCACGACCGACGTGCTCGACACCGCCGCCGGCGCGTCGGCGACATTCTCGATCGCGCTTGCGTGCGCCGCAGCGTGCCTGCTCGTCGCGGGTCCGGCACGGGCGGCCGCGACGCTGCAGGTTCCGACGACGCCGATCGAGCACCTGATCGTCATCGTCGGCGAGAACCTGAGCTTCGACAACCTGTTCGCGACCTACGAGCCGCCACAAGGCGTGTCGGTCGCCAACCTGCTGTCCCGGCGCATCGTCGACCGCGACGGCAACCCCGGACCGGAGTTCGCGCAGGCGGCACAGCGCATCGGCATCGGGAGCGGGCACTACTCGGCCACGCCGGCATCGAAAGGCGCGTATGCGACGCTGCCGCGGCCGGGGACGACCTACGCGACCGGGCTGCCGCGCTACCAGCCCGACACCCGCTTCCCGGACAACCTTCCGAACGGGCCGTTCCGCATCACCCGCTACGTTTCCTATGCGGCGCCGGTCGGCGACCCGGTGCACCGCTTCTTCCAGATGTGGCAGCAGTTCGACGGCGGCCGGCGCGATCTGTTCACCTGGGTCGCGACGACCTCGGGCTACGGCGCGCGCGAACACGGGAATCCGGCGGCGGGCACCGACCAGGGCGGCGTGGCGATGGGCTTCTACAGCATGGCGAGCGGCGATGCGCCGTATCTGCGCGAGCTCGCGCGAACCTACGCGATCGCCGACAACTATCACCAGCCGATCATGGGCGGTACCGGGGCCAACTACCTGGCGCTCGCGACGGGCGACGTCGGCGTGTACCTCGACGCGGGACACCCGGTGGCGCCGCCGCCAAGCCAGATCGAGGACCCCGAGCCCGTCCCGGGCAGCGACAACTGGTACCGGCGCAGCGGCACCTACACCGGATGCGCCGACCCGGCGCAACCGGGCGTGCAGGCGATCCGCGACTACGTCGCGACGCTGCCCTACACGCTGTGGAAAGGGGGCAACTGCGATCCGGGGGCCTACTACCTGATCAACAACCAGAGCCCGGGCTATCTCTACGACGGGACGCTGCGGCAGCGCGGGCCGCGCAGCCACGTGATGCCGCCGCAGTCGGCGCCCAATGTCGGCACGCTGCTCGCGGCGGCGGGCGTGTCGTGGAAATGGTACAGCGGCGGACGCACTTCGACCGGGATCGATGCGCACCGCTACTGCACGATCTGCGATCCGCTCGTCCATTCGACCGCAGTGATGACCTCCGACCTGCGCCGGAACCTGCAGGGACTCGATGCGTTGTTCAGCGACATCGGGGATGCCGCGCACTTTCCGGCGGTGTCGTTCGTGGTTCCGCCGAACGACGAATCGGGGCATCCCGCGTATTCGACCGTCGCCGCGTTCGAGCAATTCGTCCGCGACGTCGTGACCCGGGTCCAGGCGAATCCCGCGCTGTGGTCGAAGACAGCGATCCTGGTCACCACCGACGAGAGCGGCGGCTACTACGACAGCGGCTACGTCCAGATCCTCGATTTCTTCGGCGACGGGACGCGCATTCCGATGCTGGCGGTATCGCCGTTTGCGAGGAAGGGGTACGTGGACCACACGTACTACGACCACGCGTCGATACTCAAGTTTGTCGAGCGCAATTGGCGGCTGTCGCCACTGTCGGCGCGCAGCCGTGACAACCTGCCGAACCCGGTGATGGGGCGCTTGGATCCCTACGTGCCGCAGAATCGACCGGCGATCGGCGACCTGATGGGAATGTTCGCCTTCTGACCGCCTGGAGTCGTCACGCGGCTGCCGCGCGATGATGGAGGTCGGGGCGCAGCGGCCCGGCGACGAGTCAGCGCCGCCGTTCGCGCAGCGGCGCGCCGGTCCCGCGCCGCGTCAGCGCCCCCGTTCGACGTGCTCCCACGCCGACTGGCCTTTGTGATGCAGGCGGAAGTAGTGATCGCGCAGTGTCGCGAGCTCGTTGGCGACGGCGAGCGGAAACCCCTGGCGGCCACCGCGCCGGTCCATCATCAGCTCGTCGAGCAGGCGCTCGCAGCGCGCAGGATCCTTCCAGATCGCGCAAAGGCGATTGGCGAGGCGGGCGTAACGCAGCACCAGTTGCCTGGGTTTCACCGATTCCGGCAGCTCCGAGAGCCACGCCGTTGCCGCGTCGCTCAGGGGTTCGGGCCCCGTCGCGTGGCGCTTGTCCTCCCAGTTCTCGGTCTTGCGCTTGGCGGTATAGCCTGCGGGCCCGGTCTCTTCGAGCGCCTTGCGCGCGTCGTTCAGCGTGACCTTTTCGAATTCGAACGCGCCGGAATCGCCGGGGTTCTGGGAACCTGACATTGGCGCTCCCCCTCTGGACTGGATTGCTCCCTCGTCATCGTACGCCGGCGCGAGGATGCTGCTCGATATCGTATGCCGGCAACAGGTTACTCATTGATATCGTACGCCAACATCGCGCGCCTCGTGTCGGGCAGCCGAAGCCGCGGTCGCTTCGTGCCGATGAACGGCGCGCCCGATAAAAAAAGGCCGGGCGAGGCCCGGCCTTTTCGATGGATCGGATTCAGTGCGTCAGACCGCTTGAATGTTCGACGCTTGCTTCCCCTTGGGCCCTTGCGTCACTTCGAAGCTGACTTTCTGGCCTTCCTTCAGTGTCTTGAAGCCCTGCATGTTGATCGCCGAGAAGTGAGCGAACAGGTCCTCACCACCGCCATCGGGGGTAATGAAGCCGAAGCCCTTCGCGTCGTTGAACCACTTCACAGTTCCGGTTGCCATTTCTGTTAATTCCTCAAGTACGAGAGATAAACGGGACGTTGCCCGGCCGATGTTTCGATCTCAAGGAAAGTACGGCGGTCGAACGACTGCGTGGCGGTCGTACAGAGCGTGCCTTTACTGCTTGGAACAAAACACGGCGGGCACTATACGGCAGAATTTGCAAAAAAGCGATAGCTTTCGGAGGGGGGTGCGCCGGGGTTACGCCCGAATCCCGCGCCCGGCGCGGGATTCGGAAGGTGGCCCGTCCGGCACCGGTGCCGGTCAGGACGCGATTTCCTGCCGGACCCGCGCGGCGCCGGCCCCCAGGGCTTGGAGCTTGGCGCGTGCCAGGTCGCGGGCAAGCGGCACCATGCCGCAATTGGTGCAGGGCAGCAATCGTTCCGCCGGAACGAACCGCAGCGCCGAACGGATCACCGCGGCGACCTCGTCCGGTGTCTCGGCCCGATCCGACGCGACGTCGATCGCCCCGACCAGGACGTCCTTGCCCTCGAGCAGCCCGATCAGGTCGATCGGGACGCGGGAGTTGGCACATTCCAGCGACACCTGGCCGATCTTCGAGGCGGCGAGCAACGGAAAGATCTGCTCGTATTGGCGCCATTCCCCGCCGAGCGTCCTTTTCCATTCGATGTTGGCCTTGATGCCATAGCCATAGCAGATGTGCACCGCCGTGGTGCAGGCCAGCCCCTGGGCCGCGCGCTCGAGCGTCCGGATGCCCCAGTCCCGGACCTCGTCGAAATACACATTGAATGCCGGCTCGTCGAACTGGATCACGTCGACGCCGGCGGCGGCGATTGCGCGGGCCTCGTCGTTCAGGATCCCGGCGAACGCCCAGGCGAGCTTCTCGCGGCTGCGGTAATGGGCGTCGTGGAGCGTGTCGACCATGGTCATCGGACCGGGCAGCGTGTACTTGACGCGCCGCGTCGTCTCCGAGCGCAGGAATGCCGCGTCGCCGACGTAGATCGGGTGGCGCCGTGCCACCGGGCCCACGACGACGGGAACCTGCGCGTCGTAGCGGTTGCGGATGCGCACCGTGCGCTTGTGCTCGAAATCGACGCCGTCGAGGCCTTCGATGAAGGTCGTGACGAAATGGCGCCGGGTCTGCTCGCCGTCGGTGACGATGTCGATTCCCGCTCGCTCCTGGTCGCGCAGCGCGAGCCGAACCGCATCGCGCTTGCCTTCCTCCAGGGCCGCGCCGTCGAGCTTCCAGGGGGCCCACAGGGCCTCGGGCTCGGCCAGCCAGCTCGGTTTGGGGAGGCTGCCGGCGATCGTGGTTTGCAACAGGGGCTTGGTCGTCATCGCGGCATTCTATTACCGAACCGGAACCCGCCCCGACGGCTTGACCGTCCGGCGGGCGGCCGCGTACCTTCTGGGCACGCGATCGGCGTGCTGTATCGATCGCGACCGCGCGCTGCGCGCGCAGCGACGCACACCATGTCCCGAATCCTGTTCGCCGATCACGATTTTCCCGATATCGATCTCGAGCGCGGGATCTTCGCCGCTGCCGGCGTCGGGATCGTCACCGCCCAGTGCCGGACCGAGGCCGACGTGATCGCGGCGGCGCAGGACTGCCGGGGCATCCTGCTGCAATACGCGCCGATCACCGAGGGCGTGGTCGCCGCGCTTCCCGCGCTCGGCATCGTCAGCAGGATCGGCGCCGGCTTCGACACCGTCGATACGGCCGCGTGCGAGGCACATGGGGTCTGGGTGGCGAACTGTCCCGACTACGGCGTCGGCGAGGTCGCGACCCATGCGCTGGCGCTGGCACTCGCGTCGCTGCGCAACGTCGTCCGCCATCACGACGACGTGCGCGCCGGCAAATGGCACTACCTGTCGGCAGGCACGATGCAGCGGCCCGCCGAATTGACGCTGGGCATCGTGGGGCTGGGCCGCATCGGCAAGCGGATGGCGCACGTATCGCGCAACGTGTTCAAGCGCGTCGTCGCCCACGATCCGCTGCTGATCGACGGTGATTTTCCCGCCTATGTCGAGCGCGCCGCTACGCTCGCGGAACTGGCGGGTCTAGCCGACGTCGTGTCGCTGCATGTGCCACTCGACGCGACGACGCGCGGCATGATCAACCGTGATTTCTTCGCCGCAGCGCGGCGCGGGCTCACGCTCGTCAACACCGCGCGCGGCGCCGTGGTCGAGCTTCCCGATTTGCTCGCGGCACTCGATGCTGGAATACTGCGTGGCGTCGCCCTCGATGTGCTGCCCACCGAACCGGTTCCGCGCGATTTGCCGCTGCTCGCCGATCCGCGCGCCATTTTGACGCCGCACGCGGCGTTCTATTCGGTCGAGGCGGAGCGCGAGTTGCGGCGCAAGGCGGCGCGGAACATCGTCACCTGGTTTCGGACCGGTCGGCCCGACTACCCGGTGGTGAAGGGCACGCGAAGGCCGTAGCGGGAGGGATGGCAAGAGCGGCGCCGGGCGCCCGGGCATCGCATCGCATCATCATAACGAAGGGCGCGAAGGAGGAACGATGGCCGGGGTGACGATCACCGCCGTCCGCAAGTGGTTCGGCTCGACCCAGGTGATCCGCGGTGTCGACATCGAGATCGCCGACGGGGAATTCTGCGTCCTGGTCGGTCCGTCGGGTTGCGGCAAGTCGACGCTGCTGCGCATGATCGCGGGGCTCGAGCAAATCACCGAAGGCGAGATCGCGATCGGCGGCAAGGTCGTCAATCGCGTGCTGCCCAAGGAGCGCGACATCGCGATGGTGTTCCAGAACTACGCGCTCTATCCGCACATGACGGTGCGCGACAACATGTCGTTCGCGCTGAAGCTCGCGAAGCTCGGCCGCGACGACATCGAGAAGCGGGTGGCGCGCGCGGCCGAGATCCTGGCGCTGTCGTCGTATCTCGACCGTTACCCGCGGCAGCTTTCCGGCGGCCAGCGCCAGCGGGTCGCGATGGGGCGCGCGATCGTCCGCGACCCGCAGGTGTTCCTGTTCGACGAGCCGTTGTCGAACCTCGACGCCAAGCTGCGCGTGCAGATGCGCACCGAGATCAAGGAGCTGCACCAGCGCCTCAGGACGACGTCGATCTACGTGACGCACGACCAGATCGAGGCGATGACCATGGCCGACCGCATCGTCGTGATGCGCGACGGCATCGTCGAGCAGATCGGCGATCCGCTCGAGCTCTACGACACGCCGGTCAACACCTTCGTCGCGGGCTTCATCGGCTCGCCGGCGATGAACCTCGTTCCGGGCATTGCCCGCACGGGCGGCGCGTCGCCCGGGGTCGAGTTCGAGGGTGGCGCGCGCCTGCCGCTGCCGCGAACGGCACGTGCGGTCGACGGCGGAAGGGTTCTGTACGGCATGCGCCCCGAGCACTGCATGCTGGGAAGCGGTGCGAGCCTGCCGGCCGAGGTCGTCGTCGTAGAGCCGACCGGGGCCGATACGCAGCTCTTCTGTCGCTTCAACGGCCAGGAGCTTTCGTTGCTCATCCGTGATCGCGCCACCTGCCGCCCGGGTGACCGCGTTGCGCTGGTGCCGGATCTCGACCGGGCCCACTTGTTCGATGCGGCGAGCGGAGCGAGGCTCGCCGCCTGATGTGCAGGATGCTTGCACCCGGGAACTCCAAGCATCGATGAATGTCGACCCAAAGGAGGAAGACCATGAGTGAATTCAAGCGCCGCAAATTCCTGAAGACTTCCGCGGGCGTCGCCGCAGGCGCCGCGGTTGGCCCGCTGATCTGGGTGAAGGACGCGAACGCCCAGTGGAAGAATGTACCGGAGAAAGGGGCGCATCTGCGCGTGCTGCGCTGGAGCCGGTTCGTCCAGGGCGACATCGACCAGTACATGAAGAACGTCGCCAGGTTCACCGAGAAGTACGGCATCCCGGTGCGCATCGACAACGAAGGCTGGGAAGACGTGCGCCCGAAGGCGGCCGTCGCGGCGAACACCGGCGCGGGCCCGGACATCATCCTGTCGACCAACGACGACGCGAACCTCTATCCGGAGAAGCTCGTCGACGTCACCGACGTCTGCGACTACCTGGGCTCCAAGCTGGGCGGGTTCTACCCGGTCTGCTATCCGTACCTGCGTCCGGACGGCAGGCATTGGATCGGCGTGCCTCTCGGCGTGGCCGGCGTGTGCATGGTCTATCGCCAGAGCGCGATCAAGGCCGCGGGCTTCGATTCGTTCCCGAAGGACTTCGACGGATTCCTGAAGCTGTGCAAGGGACTGAAGGAGAAAGGCACGCCGGCGGGATTCGCGCTGGGCAATGCGACCGGCGATGCGAACACCTGGTGCCAGTGGCTGGTGTGGGGTTTCGGCGGCAAGCTGGTGGACACCAACAATAAGGTCGTCATCAACAGCCCGGAAACGATCAAGGCGCTGGAGTTCGCGAAGGAGCTCTATCCGACATTCGTGCCGGGCACGCTGTCGTGGCTCGACCCGAGCAACAACAAGGCTTTCCTCGATGGCCAGCTCTACCTGACCAACAACGGCATCTCGATCTACTACGCCGCCGAGACGTCGAGCGATCCCAAGCTCAAGGCCATGGCAGCGGACATCTACCACGCCAACATGCCGGTCGGCCCGATCGGCCATCCGACCGAATTCCAGCTGTTCTTCAACCAGATGATCTTCAAGTACACGAAGTATCCGAAGGCGGCGAAGGAATTCCTCCGCTTCATGATGGAGCCCGAGCAGATGGATGCCTGGGTCCAGGCGTCGATCGGCTACGTGACCCCGCCGCTGCGGTATTACGAGAAGAACCCGATCTGGACGGCGGATCCCAAGAACACGCCCTACCGCGATTCGATGAAGAACATGCTGCCGTCGGGCTACGCGGGCAAGATGGGCTACGCATCGGCCGGCGCGCTCGCCGACTTCATCGTCGTCAACATGGTCGCCGAGGCCGCGTCCGGCTCGAAGTCTCCGCAGGAAGCCGCGGAACGGGCGCAGAAGCGGGCCGAGCGCTACTACAAGGTATGACGTCGCGCCGGGACTGCGTTTGTGCTTGATCCAAACGTCCCGTCGGCGCGACGCCCGACCTGCCGCGCGTTGGACCCGGCGCCACGGCGCCGGTCAACGCGCGGAATCGCGGATGTCTCGCTCCGTGGTTGCGGGCACGCGGCGTCCGCCGCGTAGCGCAGAGTCCCATTGGCCGCGCTGATCTCCCGCCTGCAAGACAATCGCAACGTCCTCGGGCTCGTCTTCCTGGTGCCCGCAGCGCTGCTGCTGCTGGTCTTCCTCACCTATCCGCTCGGACTCGGCACCTGGCTGGGCTTCACCGACGCCAAGATCGGCCGGCCGGGTGTGTGGATCGGGCTCGAGAACTTCGAGTACCTGTGGGGCGATTCGGTCACCCGGCTGGCGCTGTTCAACACCATCTTCTACACCAGCGTCGCCAGCGTGATCAAGTTCGCGCTCGGCCTTTGGCTCGCGGTGCTCCTCAACAAGAACCTGCCTTTCAAGGCGACGCTGCGGGCCATCGTGCTGCTGCCGTTCATCGTGCCCACGGCCCTGTCGGCGCTGGCGTTCTGGTGGATCTACGACGCGCAGTTCTCGGTGATCAGTTGGGCCCTGACCCGGATGGGGCTGATCCACCAGTACATCGACTTCCTCGGCGATCCTTGGAACGCGCGGTTCTCGACGATCGCGGCGAACGTCTGGCGCGGCGTGCCGTTCGTCGCGATCACGCTGCTCGCCGGCCTGCAGACGATATCGCCGTCGTACTACGAGGCGGCGAGCCTCGATGGCGCCTCGCCGTGGCAGCAGTTCCGCTACGTCACGCTGCCGCTGCTGACGCCGATCATCGCCATCGTGATGACGTTCTCGGTGCTGTTCACGTTCACCGATTTCCAGCTCATCTACGTGCTGACGCGCGGCGGCCCGCTGAACGCGACCCACTTGATGGCGACGCTCTCGTTCCAGCGCGCGATACCCGGCGGCAGCCTCGGCGAGGGCGCGGCGATCGCCACCGCGATGGTGCCTTTCCTGCTCGCGGCGATTCTGGTCGCGTATTTCGGGCTCCAGCGCCGCGCCTGGCAGCAGGGGGGGAAGGACGCATGACGGCGGCGCACGAAACGCAAGCCGGCGTCGCTGCGGGCCGGGCCGTCGTCGACACCCAGGGGATGAATTACCTGACGTCGCTGCCGCGACGCGTCGTCACCGTGTGGGTCCCGCTGTCGGTCTTCGTGGTCGTGCTGCTGTTCCCGTTCTACTGGATGGCGATGACCGCGTTCAAACCCGACGCCGAGCTGCTGTCGCGCGCGGCCAACCCGTTCTGGATCCACAGTCCGACGCTCGCTCACGTCAAGCATCTGCTGTTCGAGACCGCGTACCCGAGCTGGCTGTGGAACACGGTGGTCGTCTCGGTCGTTGCGACGGTCATTTCGATCTTCTGCAGCGTGCTCGCCGCCTACGCGATCGAGCGCCTGCGCTTTCGCGGCTCGCGCTACGTCGGCATGGCGATCTTCCTCGCCTACCTGGTGCCGCCGTCGATCCTGTTCATCCCGCTGGCGACGATGGTGACCGAGCTGCACCTGTTCGACACGCGGCTGGCGCTGATCCTGACCTACCCGACGTTCCTGATCCCGTTCTGCACGTGGCTCCTGATGGGCTATTTCAAGTCGATCCCGCTCGAGCTCGAGGAATGCGCGCTGATCGACGGCGCGAGCCGCCTGCAGATACTGATCCGCATCGTGCTTCCGCTGGCCGTCCCGGGGCTCATCTCCGCGGGGATCTTTGCGTTCACGCTGTCGTGGAACGAGTTCATCTACGCGCTGACGTTCATCTCGTCGTCGGAGGTCAAGACCGTTCCGGTCGGCGTCGTCACCGAGCTGGTCGAGGGCGACATCTACCATTGGGGTCCGCTGATGGCGGGCGCGCTGTTCGGGTCGCTGCCGGTCGCCATCCTTTACTCGTTCTTCGTCGAGTATTACGTCTCGGGGCTGACGGGTGCAGTCAAGGAGTGACGGTTCGCTTGAAACGCCGCCCCTCCGCCGGCATTTCGGTAGAATGCCTTCCCAAGCCTACTGCCGGAGCCGGCCATGAGCACGATTCGAGACACGATCGCGGACCAGGTCAAGAAGAACCACGTGGTCCTGTACATGAAGGGAACGCCGCAATTCCCGCAATGCGGCTTTTCGGCGACCGCCGCCGAGATCCTCAAGCGCTGCGGCGTCGCGGACTACGCGTCGTTCAACGTGCTGCAGGACGAGGATCTGCGCCAGGGCATCAAGGAGTTCTCGAGCTGGCCGACGGTCCCGCAGCTCTACGTCAACGGCGAGTTCGTCGGCGGCTGCGACATCATGCGCGAGATGTACCAGTCGGGCGAGTTGCAGCAGCTGCTGGCGAAGTCGCCCGCCTGAAACCCTTCGGGCCGGTCCCGCCGGCCCGCTCTTCGCCCCGGCCTTCCTCGTCGCCTGCGGTCGCCCGTCCAGGGTGATCGGCGTCGTGCATTTCCGGTGCATTCCGGACGCCGCGCGACTCGAGACGCGCCGAAACAGTGCGGGCGGTGCACCTCGCCGGTGCGTTTACTCCGATCTGGACGCGAGTTCTGTCAATAATTCTTCTGTAAATCAATGATATGGCGGGATGGCACGGGCCGTGCTCCCCTGCAGTGCATTTTGTCGGCCGTCTCGCCAGAACGAGGCAGATCTCCAGAACGCGGCCGCGCCACCCAACCCACCGCCATCGTACGCACCCCATGGAATCCCTGAAAACCAGCACCGATACGTTGTTCATCCTGCTCGGCGCGATCCTGGTCCTCGCGATGCACGCCGGTTTCGCCTTCCTCGAGCTCGGCACCGTCCGCAAGAAGAACCAGGTCAATGCGCTGGTCAAGATCCTCTCCGATTTCGCCGTGTCGACGATCGCATATTTCTTCATCGGCTACGCGATCGCCTACGGCACCGGCTTCTTCGGCAATGCGGCGGCGCTGTCGCAGAAAAGTGGCTACGAGCTCGTGCGCTTCTTCTTCCTGCTCACCTTCGCAGCGGCGATTCCGGCGATCGTGTCCGGCGGCATCGCCGAGCGCGCGAAATTCAACCCGCAGCTCGCCGCGACATTCCTGCTGGTCGGCTTCGTCTACCCCTTCTTCGAGGGCATCGCCTGGAATGGGCATTTCGGCATCCAGGATTGGCTCAAGGCGACGTTCGGCGCCGCATTCCACGATTTCGCGGGCAGTGTCGTGGTGCACGCGGTGGGTGGCTGGATCGGGCTCGCCGCGGTGCTGCTGCTCGGCGCCCGGCGCGGGCGCTACACCAAGGAAGGCGGCATCTCCGCGCACCCGCCGTCGTCGATACCGTTTCTCGCGCTGGGGGCGTGGGTGCTGACCGTCGGCTGGTTCGGCTTCAACGTGATGAGCGCGCAGACCATCGACAGGATCTCCGGTCTGGTGGCGCTCAATTCGCTGATGGCCATGGCCGGAGGCACGCTCGCCGCGCTGGTCGTCGGGCGCAACGACCCGGGCTTCGCCTACAACGGTCCGCTGGCGGGGCTGGTCGCCATCTGCGCCGGCTCCGATGTGATGCATCCGATTGGCGCGCTGGTGACCGGGCTGATCGCGGGCGCGCTGTTCGTGCTGCTGTTCACGCGCACGCAGAACCGCTGGAAGATCGACGACGTGCTGGGCGTCTGGCCGCTGCACGGCGTGTGCGGCGCGTGGGGCGGGCTCGCTGCGGGAATCTTCGGCGCACCATGGGCCGGAGGCCTGGGCGGCGTTGCGCTCGCGTCGCAGCTTCTCGGCACGCTGCTCGGCATCGTGGTCGCTCTGGCCGGGGGATTCCTGGTCTACGGGACGCTCAAGGCGCTGCCCGGCATCCGGCTCGACGCCGAAGATGAGTTCAATGGCGCGGACCTGACCGTCCACAAAATCTCGGCCACGCCCGAGCGCGAAGCGTCCTGGTAATTGGGCGTAATTGGGGTCAGAGCGGTAACTCTCCACGTCTTGCCAGCGACCTGCCGGCACGGAAACCTGACTCATCCCAGAGGAGCGACTCGCCCAGCGCGGTCACGCCGAGGCGAATGCGAAATGTCTCCATGTCAACTCAGCGACTACAGCCCGAGGCCGCAGCACGAAACCCAGGCTCCGCTGGCGCGGGTCGCGGCCATTGTTCCCGCGGAACTCCTGCCGCGCTTGCACCGGCGTGAGGCGGCGCGGCTGCCTCGTCGCTTTGATGGATCGCCGCGGCGCGTTGAACCCGACACCCGGTCGCGCTACAGTAATCCGGGATTCCAAATGGCCCCGCGACTGAAAGCGGGGGACGTAAGCGAGTAAGCGCAACCACCCACCGCGCATCGCGAGCCACGCTTGACGTTCACCCGCCACTTCCTGCAATGCATCCGCGCGCGACTTGTGGCACTGGTAGTCATCAGGTGCGGGTACGATTGGGTCAAAGGGCGCGACGATCCGCAGTCCACCGGAGGATAGCGTGGAGCGCAGGTATACGATAAGGACGTATCTTTGGGTGCTGCTGGTCGCCACGGTCTTGCCGCTGCTTGCGATCCTCGGCTACGACCATTACTCGCGGTACGAGGCCGACGACATCGATGCCCGCGACGACCTGCGCGATGACGTCGAACGCATTTCGGGGCAACTGAAGACGTTTCTCGACGGCTCCGCCGCCCGGCTGACACAGATTGCCGCCCGACCCGACGTGCAGGCGCTGGATCCTGCACGCTGCGATCCGATCGTCGCCAATTACGTCACACTGGATCCCCAGTTCGTCAATGTCGCCGAGCTCGACGGATCGGGGCGCAACATCTGCTCTGTGCTGCCCATCCCTTCCGGGAGCCACTCGTTCGCCGCGGACAAGGACTGGTTCAGGGCGGCAATGTCGGGCAAGCCGGCTGTAAGCGAGCCGTTTGTCGGCCCGCTCAGCCACCGTTGGGTCGTGGTGCTGGTCCGCCCGATTCGCCTGGGCTCCGGGCGTGTCGTCGGCGCAGTTGCAGCCGCCATCGACCTCGACCGGCTGCAGGCCCGTTATGCGAAGGTGAACATCCACACCGCGCGGGTCATCCAGGTGCTCAGTCGGGAGGGTGTCGTGATCGCGCGCTCGGGCGATCGCGGCGCGAACTGGATCGGGCGATCGCTGCGCGGTGACCGCGGTTTGGTCGACGCGATGCTCGAGACCCCGGCCGGATTCATCAAGTCCGGTGCCGGCGACTCCGGCCGGCTCCACGCCTGGGCCAGTGTTCCGGACGCCGGCTGGCGCGTCGAAGTCTCGCTTCCGACTGCGGAAATCTATGGGCCGGTTCGCGATGCAGCAACCCGTGACCTGGTGTTGATCGCATTGGCCACGCTGGCCGCGGCCGGAGTTGC
>JAGXBK010000068.1 GCA_018971195.1 Betaproteobacteria bacterium | reverse complement strand
CGAATACGCCTGCGTGGTGTTGCTGCTGTAGAGCGGATGCTCGCGGTCGCCCGTTCCCGCCAGGATCATGTCGAAGAGCTTGGTCGCGACAATGTCGGGAGGATAGAAGAACTTCCTGGGTGTAGACCCGGAACCGCCGAGGGCAGCAAATTTCGTGATCTGCCAGGTGCTCGGCCCAACAGCGCTCGCGGCGGCGTTGTAGCCCGCAGGCTCCAGATCGACGCGCCAGATGTTGCCCCCCAAGTCGGCCGCATAGAGTCGATCAATGTAGCCGGCCTGGTCGAAGTCGCGGTTGACCAGCGTGACGTCGGCGGGGATCGCATACGCCATGTCGGAAAGCGTGCATGGCGTTCCTGTGCAGTTGTCCTTGGTCCCGCTGCCATACGTTGCGCTCCAGACGAGATTCCCATTGGTGGCGTCGAGGATGAAGATGCCGCGACCCATCGTGTCCGTCGCCGGTGGCTCGTTGTCCTCGTTCGGATCATAGCCGCCACCGAAAATCAGAACCGGATTCGAGTAGCCCCGCACCTTCGCCGGCTTCGGCTGCGACCACGTGTAGCCAAGTTCCGGAAGGTCGACGTTGGATCGTTTCCAGAGAAATAGGGGGTTCGCCGGATCGGTCACGTCGAGCGCCTCGATGAACCGTCCACCGCGCCGTGCGGATAGGAAAATGTAGACATGCGAGCTGTCCTGGTACACGCCGGTCGAACCATCGAAGAAGTAACTCTTCGGCTGCGGTGCCGGTGTGATGCCGCTGGGTGTCGTGGCCAGTAGGATAGACGGGCTGTTCAGATAGAGACGCGACAGTTGCGGATAGAACTCCGGAGCGACGAAACTCCAGATCTCCCCGCCGGGCGACGCGCCACCGATCGCCGCACCACCGGGCTGATTGCCGTTGATGGCGCGGAACGTGCCGTCGTTGGCGCCATAGAACACGACAACGCCGTTCACTCCGCTCAGACCGCCGTAGTTAACGACCGCGGGGCGCGAATGGAGGACGTCGCCATGCACCGAGGGCCGGATCGTGATCCCGTTGCCCGGGCTCAGCTCATCACCCCGGTTGTCGTCGCCGCGTACCCAGTTGATGAGCGTTGCCGGATCGATTGCGCCCGACGCGGCCTGATACGTTATTTTCATTCCGCTCGTGCTGTCCGTGCATGTCGGCGTTGTCGCCACCGAGTAGGTAAACGTGTTGGTGCCGGTGACCGTAATCGTCTTGCTTCCGGTCAGCACAGACTCGTTTGCGGGCACGCTCGTCCCCGAGATGACGTAGCCACCTCCACTGGAGAAGCCGTGCGGACTCGACGTAGTCGCCTGCACGGTTTCAGTTTCACCGCCCGTGGCCGGACACGTGCTCGGCGACGTGATGCTCCAACCAGTGATGTTCAGCGTCGTGCCTGGGTTCTGCCGCGTCGCGTACGTTTGCGGACTGGACTGCGCGCTGTCGCCCGAGACCGATGGAAAAACAGAAAAAGTTGACCCAAGATCCACGCAAATTGACGTAATGAGGGTGTTCTGTTTGCTACCGGAATTCGCAGTTCCGGTCACAGTGGTGCTGGTACCAGACGAGTTGACGTAGGTGACGCTACAAGCGGCGCCGGTACCGATCACGGTCAATCCGCTCAGCACGTAGTTCGCCGGGGTGACGCCCGTCAAGCTCACGGTCGTTCCATTGGCGAGAGCTGCCGTTTTTGGGTTGAGCTGCTTCGTGCCGCCTGGGATCGTCACCATCAGGACTTTCCCGGAGTTTGTGGTGCATCCGGAGCAGGACGTGCCCCGGACGACGCCTGGCGGGGTCCCCGTCGATGCGCCGATCGAGGCACTGCCATTGGTATTCGAAATCGTTCCACCGCCACCGAGCGGGTTCGGGGTCTCAGCCTTACGGAACGTGACGGTGTTGCCACCGGATACGCTGACCACGGTCGCGTTGCTGCCGTCGTAGTACCCGCCGATCGAATTCGCAATGGTGATCACATCCCCGACGGCGACATTACTGCCGCCGGAAAACGTCGGATCCGAGAGTACGGCAGTTCCCAGGAACCAACCGACATCGGAATTCCGAGTGAGGCTTGTGATGTTCGACTTGCCGGCCGCAGGTCCAGTGACCTTGTACGATGCGGATGGTGGGATCGGGGGGTATTCTGCGGGCAACGTGTACGTGATCGTAGTTCCACTCGTCGTGGGCGAGGTGCCGGCAAGTGCGTAATCGTATTGCCCGCTCGCCGATCCGCTGATCGTAACGAGCGTCGGGTCCGCGATTGCGGGCGATGGCGTGGCAGACAGCGTAACCGTAACCTTCCCGGTGGAACTGTTGCGGCTGATGCTGTTTATATTCGCCGTGTACGTTGCATTCGTGATGCCAAGGGCCGTTGCAGTAAGGGCGCCGTTGCTGGTCGCGAAGGGCGTCAACGACAGCGCGCCCGTCGAGCATGCAGCATCCGCCACGGCGGTTGGCGTGCAGGTATAGACGTTGCGTGGTCCCGTCGGGTTGGACGTGTAGTTGTCCAGCAGATTCGCAAGGCGAATCTGCTGACCGACGCCGCCTTTCTCGACGATCTCGCCGTCGGGGTTGTCGTATCCGCCCCCAGCACCTTGCGGATTATTGACCCAGAAGCCCCCGATCGAGTCAGGCAGCTTGCTTGTATCGATTGCAGGATTCCAGAAACTGACCGCGGTCGGAGAAAGGAAGCCGGTGCCCGCGCCGCTGATCGCTGCGTTGCCGTTGGCGTCGGCGAGGAACAGGGTCGGATTCGAGGGGGTACCGCCTACGCCGAATTGGTATTGCTTGAGGTTCCCCATCCACCGTGGGTTCGCGTTGGCATCCGGGCGGAACATGCCGATGAACACCTGATTCTGATAGGTTCCCTGCGTGTTGGAGCTGATCGGCAGGCTGGAGGATGCGAACACACTGTTGACCGCCTGCACTTCGTTGAAGATTTGAAGAATGTCGTTCGTCAAGCTTGCCATATCGGTTGCCTGAAATGCCTTTCCACCTCCCTGATTGGCCATGCTCTGCAGGAATTCGACGTAGTCGAGGTTCGGAGACTGGCCGAAGCCGTCGGCCGCGATCGTGTAGGTCGTAATGTTTTGCGCCCCGTTCTGGGTGCTGCTGAAGTCGGTCTGGTACAGAAAGCGCGACCACTCGTCGCCCCACGACTTGCTACCGTTGTAAGCCAGATTCGGGCCGAGATTGGAATAGTTGATCGGCACCTGCTGGGCACTGGTTGCGCCCGCATTTGCGAGGCCGGCAGCGCCCCCTACGCCACCTGTGTTTCCCGTCTCAGGATTACCATTCTTGGTCGCGCCGCCAATAAATATGATGAAGCTCTTCTGGCACGAGAGCGCTTCGTGCGACACGTAAGTTGTGTTTGATCCGAAGACCTCGGTTGCTACCTTCGTAGTGCCGGTGAAGAATGCCCAGGACTCCTGCATCACTCCGCTGACCGACGCGCTGTTCTGTGTTCCAATCGGCGTTGCCAGGGTGGACAAGAAAGTGCTGATTCCATTGGAGTCCATCGTGAGCAGCGGGGTGGTTACGTTCTGCGATCCCGGCACGATACTGGGGATGATCCATTGGCCGCCTTGGTTCGACCCGGCGCCGTACACCATGAGTCCGAGGTTGAACTTTCCAACCAAAGTCGGCTGGCTGGTGATCCCCTGGACCGCGCCATACAACGCGCATTGGATGACGCCGCTTATGGTCGACGTGCTGATCGTACTGGCGTATGGGCACGACGCAACATTGCTGTTGTCGCGGCCGGCGTTATCGACCGCAATGATGATGTTCGGTAAGGGCCCGTTGGCTGCGCTGGCGCCGTAGATGTCGATGTCCGACGCACGCGCACCGGGTATGGCGAGCGCGAGCATCGCCAGCAGTCCAAGGACCGATATCTTAGAGATTCTCGTATTCATTGTGCTGCTCCCTGTCGCGCCCGTCCGGGGCCGCGCTTCAACCTGCGTTGCGCCTAGCATGGGCTTGCGCCAGTCGCGATTCGCTTGCTGACTCCCTGATGAAGCGTTACGGACGTGCCGGTGTTGTTGGTGGGATCGGTCGATGTCGCGTCGAGGTCCCATTGGGTGGCCGAACAGAACGAATCCCCGGTTCCCGTGCCCGCCGGCACGCCTGCGGCGCTGGATGCGGCGCTGCCAAAGCAGGGAACGTCGTTCGAATTCGTCGGATCGAGCTCGGTGAGCTTGATCGGCACTGAATTGAGGCACCTTGGCGCGGCAACGGCGACGCTGTAGCCGGTCGATCCGTTGCCCGCCACGTCGACCGTTGCGGTCACGGCCACGGGGTTGGTCGTGAAATCGCGGCTCGACACCTGCTCGATCACCTGCTGTGCCGCCGCGATCGCCTCGTTTCGCGCCTGCTCGTTGCCCATCACCTGCAGGTTCGTCGTCGACATGTTGATGGCGGCGAGCACGAACAGCGTCACCAGGATCAGCATGATCATGCCGATGACCAGGGTGGCACCGCGCTGCGTGGAACGGAAGTTAAGTTTCATGGCGATCACGGGAAGACGGGTTCCAGGCGCTGGCTGACATTGGTGACGCGGACCAGTGCGGTGTAGGCGTGGCGGCGGAACGATCCGCCGGGGGTGACCGTGTTTGGCGTGACGCCGTCGGCCAGCATGCCCATCGCGTAGCTCTTGGTGTCGGTGTAGCCATTGGTCGCGTCGGCATTGCGGGCGAGCAGGTGAATGCGAACGGCGACGACCTGCGACCATTGGGTGACTGACGAAGGCGCGGCGGTGTAGCTGTCGGGCGAACCGTCGCCGTTGGTGTCGAGCCCATACTCGTACTGGATGTTCTCGATGCCTTCGACCAGCGGCTCGGGATTGGACATGGTGTCTGCGCCCGACGCGCAGGCCGAATTGGTGGTGCTGGTATCGCTGCACAATTCCACGCGTTTCAGCGTCGGCAGCGGCGCGTCGCCGGATGCACAGGCCCCACCGGTTCCGGTCGCGACGCTGCACGGGGCGATGTAGTAGATGTAGACGTGGTACTGCCGGATGGGCATCGCCGTCGTGCAATCCTTGTCGGTCAGCGTGAACCCGCTCTGCGCGATCTGGAACACCGGCGCCAGGGTCGCGCAGTTGGTCGTCTGGGTGTAGAAGCCATTGGCGACCGCGCTGCCCGCCGCGATGGTCGTGGTATTGGCGCGGCGAACGACGATGATGTCGGTGCCGCTGACGGCGTCGGGGATGCAGGACGGCGCCGTCCCCGGCGCATCGACGCCTTGCAGCGGAATCGGCAGGGCCGCCTTGACCGACGCGAAATCCTTCGCGCAGGGATCGGGCAACGACGTGGGCATCGGAATGACCGCCGGCGGCGCCGGCGTGCTCGGCAGGTTGATGACGTTCTTGACCTCGCCGTAGAAGCCGGCGAGTCGGATTTCCTCGCTCAGCAGCCCCAACGCATAGCGGCCGTTCTCGATCTGCCGGCTCACCCGCTCGGCTTCGGAGAACGACCGGCTGCTCGACACGAAGAACACGGCGAGACCGAACAGCAGGATGCCGGCGATGATCAGCGCGATCATCAGCTCGATCAGCGAGAAGCCGCGCGCCGCGGCTGCCGGCGCAGTGCGCGGCTTCGGCGATGAGTGATGGTTGCGCATGGCGCCGGTCATGGTGAATTGAGGTCGCCGATGCGCAGCGTCGCCATCACGACGCGGCGGTAGGCATCGTTCGCCGTGCTGCCGGCCGGATAGAGGTTCTGCCCGCAGGTCAGATTGGCCGGCGGCGCAGCCGTCGGTGCGAGGCCCTGCCACGCGACCGTCACCGTGTAGATCCCGGTCCCGGTCTCCGCCGCCCCGGTGGTATCGGTGAGCTCGGTCGTGTTGTCGTATGAAACGCATCCGCGGGCGCCCAGCATCGCGCCGATGCAGCCGGTGCCGCTTGACGTTGTGCACGTGGTGCCGCTCGTCGACTCGGCGGCGCCATTCAACTCGTTCCCCCAATCGCAGAGGTCGTAGGCCGCCATGGCAGCCGGGGTGGTCCCCGTCGTGCACGTCGCGAGCGCTCCTCCACCGCCGACGGGCGACGACGTGACATAGCTCAGGCTGTGCGCCGCGGCGCGGTCGGTGTTGATCCGGTCCACCATGTCCTGCAGCAATGCCAGCGCCTGGCCGCGTTGATACGACTCGAGCTCGGCCTGCTGGCCGCGCGCCTGCAGGCCGATGACGCCGATCAGGCCGAGTGCGAGCACGATCAGCGTGATCAGCACCTCGATCATCGTGAATCCCGCCTGCCGCGACGTGCGGCGGGACTGGGGTGCAGTGCGATCGGTGTTCGTGCCCATGGTCGAATGGCTCAGCCGCAGGTGCTGGTGTTGCCGCTGTAGGTGTAGTTGGTCACGTTGGGCCTGCCGCTCAGGTCGATCTTGATGCAGCGCGGCGCAACCGACGTGTTCGCGGTCTGGAACGTGATCGTGCCGGGCGTGGAGGTCACGCGCCCGTCGCTGCGGTACGTGATCGTGCTCGCCGCCATCGCCGAAAGCTGGTCGCTGAGGGCCGCCTGGGTCTTGAGCACGGTCGGCGTGGCTCCCGGGATCTGGATCACCCACCCGTTGGTCCAGTCGGGGGAGCCCGTGCCGCAGGTCGGCGGGTACTTCGCGCTGCACGGCACGACGGCGACGTTGGTCGCACGCTTGATCGCCTCGCTGCGGGCGTAGTAGAGGGCGGTCTGCAGGTTCGACGCGCCGCTGCGCACGTACTGCGAAAGCATCATCTGCTGCATGGCGGGCACCGCGAGCTTGGCCAGGACGCCGACGATGACGACGGTAATCATCAGCTCGATCAGCGTGAAACCGGTTTGGCGGAAGGCGTGTCGCATCGAGGTCAGCGCGCCCACTTGTCGGTCGGCGTCTTGTTGCCCTGGTTGTCCAGGCACAGGTTGCCGTCGGAGAGCTGGTTCCCCTGCGCAGTCGCGGTCAGCACGTAGGCCGGGGCCACGACTGCGTTGCCGTTGCAATCGTTGCCCGTCGTTGCGGCGGAGAACGCGTAATTGGCGGCGACGTCGCTCCCCGGCGTGTAGCCGAGCCCCCCGGAGCCCAGCGTTGCCGTGTAGCTGCGCACATCCAGCCGGTACTGCTCCTCGCGGTTGGCGATATCCTGCAGCGCCTGTTTCGCCTGCGAGCGATTTGCGCGAATGATGTAGCTGTTGTACGACGGCAGCGCGATCGCCGCCAGGATGCCGACGATCGCCACGACCGTCACCAGCTCCAGCAGCGTGAATCCGCGAGTGCGTTCAATGGACATGCAATGCCTCTCCCTGGATGCGAACGCAGTGTAAGCCACGGATTTTTCAGCAGAACGGCACTGCGGATGGACGGTCGGGCGGCGGCGACAGGCGTGCTCCGAGACGTTGCGGCCACCGATGGACGGCGCCGGCTTGCGCCTGGACGGCGGACCCGCCCAAGCGTCTTCGCCGGTCGAATGCGAATGGCCTGATGGTCGCGTCGAGTCGTTGACACCGGCGACGCCGCGGCGTTATCGTGCGCCCCGTCACTATTCGAGGGAGACCTCGTTGGACGCAGCGAGTCGCCGTAAAGACGCCACGGTCGGACCGTAACCGCGTTGTAACGCAGTCCCTTCAGACTGCTTTCGACGCCCCGGGCTGACCAACGCATTCCGGGAAGTCGGAGCAGCCTCCCCCGCAGCGCTTCGCTGCGGGCCGCAGCCCCTTCTTCATCGCCTGCCTCTGCAGTAACCGTTGCCTTGCCGCATGGCGGCATGGCCGGATTCGCGCATTGCGCGGAGGAGACTCCGATGGAGCTCAAGCTCACGCTGTTTGGTGTCGATATTCTCGGCCGCAAGACGCCGGCTCCCGGCGGCCGTATCGGCTCCGGCGCCGCGACCGGCGCCGAGTTGCTGGAAGTCGGCCGCCTCACGCCCGAGGCTGCGCTTGCCCGGCTGGAATCGTCGGCCGATGGTCTGCTCGACCGCGACGCCGACGCGCGGCTGCAACGCTACGGCAGGAACGAGGTCGCCCACGAGCGCCACAAGAGCCCCGCCCGCCGCCTGGCCGAGCTGTTCCTGACGCCGCTGTCGGTGCTGCTGCTGGGCCTCGCGATCGTCAATTACCTCACCGGCGAGAGCAAGGGCGCAATCGTCATCGCGCTGATGGTCATGCTCGCGGTGCTGCTGTCGTTCGTTCAGGAGTTCCGCTCCGGCAAGGCCGCCGAGCGCCTGCGGGCCATGGTGAGCACCACGGCCACGGTCCTGCGGAGGGATGTCGGCCTCGACCTCCCGGAGGGGGTCGATCGGCAGTTCCCGATCGCCGTGCATCCGAAGCCTGCTGCCCGCAGGGAGATCCCGCTGTCGAACGTCGTCCCGGGCGACATCGTCTATCTTTCCGCCGGCGACATCGTCCCCGCCGACGTGCGCATCCTCTCGGCGCGCGATCTCTTCATCAATCAGGCATCGCTGACCGGCGAATCGCTGCCGGTGGAGAAGCACGCCATCGAGGCGCCTGCCGGCCTCCGATCCGCTCTCGATCTCGCCAACATTGGATTCATGGGAACCAACGTGGTGAGCGGCACCGCCAGCGCCGTCGTGGTCGTGACCGGTCCGCGCACCTACTTCGGCGGCATCGCCAGCCAGGTTGCCGGGCAGCGCGTGCTGACGAGCTTCGACCGTGGTGTCAACCGGTTCATCTGGCTCATCATCCGGTTCATGGCGGTGATGGTCCCGCTCGTCTTCCTGGTCAACGGGTTCACCAAGGGCAACTGGCTGGAAGCGTTCCTGTTTGCGGTCGCCGTCGCCGTCGGCCTGACCCCCGAGATGCTGCCGATGATCGTGACCATCAACCTCGCGAAAGGGGCGCTGGCGATGTCGCGCAAGAAGGTCATCGTCAAGCGCCTGAACTCGATCCAGAACCTCGGCGCCATGGATGTCCTGTGCACCGACAAGACCGGCACGCTGACCCAGGACAAGGTCATCCTCGAAAAGCACGTCGACGTGTACGGCGAGGAGTCGGAGCGCGTCCTCGAATACGCCTACCTCAACAGCTTCTACCAGACGGGGCTCAAGAACCTGCTCGATGTCGCGGTGCTCGAGCACGTCGAGGTGCGCGAGCACCTGAAGGCCGACAGCCGCTTCGCCAAGGTCGACGAGGTTCCCTTCGACTTCCAGCGCCGGCGCATGTCGGTGGTCGTCGCCGAGCAGGACGGCCCCCACATCCTGATCTGCAAGGGCGCGGTCGAGGAGGTCTTCGCGGTATGCAATCGCGCCGAGCAGCACGACGAGGTCGTCGCACTCGAGGAAGGGCATTACGACGAGCTGCAGGCGGTGACGCGCGAGTTCAACGAGGATGGCTTTCGGGTGATCGCGGTCGCGTACAAGGAGCTCCCGCGTGGGCAGACGACGTACTCGGTCGCCGATGAGGACGGCCTGGTGCTCGCCGGCTACATCGCCTTCCTCGATCCGCCGAAGGAAAGCGCGGCCGCGGCGATTCGCACCCTCCAGGAGCACGGCGTCGCGGTCAAGGTCCTGACCGGCGACAACGAAGCGGTGACGCGGAACATCTGCCGGCAGGTGGGCCTCCCGGTCGAGGACGTCGTGCTCGGAAGCGAAATCGACGCACTCTCGGACGAGGCGCTCGCGGCACGCACCGACAAGGTCAGCGTGCTCGCCAAGCTCTCCCCGGCGCAGAAGGCGCGTGTGATCAAGGCGCTGCACCTGCGCGGCCACGTCGTCGGCTTCCTGGGCGATGGAATCAACGACGGTCCGGCACTTCGCGCCGCGGACGTCGGCATCTCCGTGGACACGGCGGTCGACATCGCGAAGGAGTCGGCCGACATCATCCTGCTGGAGAAGAACCTGCTGGTTCTCGAAGAAGGCGTGGTCGAGGGCCGCAAGGTCTTCGGCAACATCAGCAAGTACATCAAGATGGGCGCCAGCTCCAACTTCGGCAACATGTTCAGCGTGCTCGGCGCGAGCGCGTTCCTGCCGTTCCTGCCGATGGCGCCGGTGCAGATCCTGGTGAACAACCTGCTCTACGATTTCTCGCAGACGACGGTCGCGACCGACAATGTCGACGAAGACTATCTGCGCAAGCCGCGGCAGTGGGATATCGGCAACATCGGCCGCTTCATGCTGTTCGTCGGGCCGATCAGCTCGCTGTTCGACTACGTGACCTTCGGGACGCTGATCTGGTTTTTCGGCGGGTGGACGAACCAGACGCTGTTCCAGACCGGCTGGTTCGTGGAATCGCTGCTGTCGCAGACGCTGATCGTCCACGTCATCCGCACCGGCAAGATTCCATTCCTGCAGAGCAAGCCGAGCTTTCCGCTCCTCGTGACCACGCTCGGCGTTTGCCTGCTCGGCCTGTGGCTCCCGACGTCCCCGTTCGCCGACGCGCTGGGACTCACGCCGTTGCCGCGCGCCTTCGCCCTTGCGCTGATCGGCATCCTCGGCGGCTACATGCTGCTGACCCAGCTCGCGAAGACCTGGCTCATCCGCCGCTTCGGCCTGAGCTGATCAGGGTATCCGACGCAGCAGGCCGATCACGAACGACACGGCGAAGAGCACCAGGAATATGAAGAACAGGATCTTGGCGATTTCCACCGCGCCAGCGGCGATGCCGCCGAATCCGAAGATCGCGGCAATGACCGCGATCACGAAGAATACGAGCGCGTAGTAAAGCATGATGCTCCTCCCGCTGGACATCCCTTCGGGTTGAACGCCGGTGCGCCTGCCAGGTTGGGATGGCATGGCGTCCGGGACCAAGGCTACGCCCGACGTTTCACGCCCGCGATCGGAACATGTCCGATCCCGGCGTCCGTCGCGTCCTACAAGCGAATCGAGCGGACCTGCCCCCGGCGTCGAATCGCATTGCGCCTGCAAGCCGGGTATCGGGCCCTACATTCATCCGGCCGACCGGCCTACACGCAAATGCGGCCATCACCGACCTACCTCCACGACGGCGCAGCGCTACGATCCGGACCGTACTCTCGACACAGGAGGTGATGATGATGACGCACAAGCTTGCGACGACGTGCTTCGTGATCGGAGCAACCCTGGCACCCTTAGCCGCACATGCGGCGGACAGCGAGATGGACCGCGGGCACCCTGCGGCCTTCGTCAAGGACTCGGTCATCACGACGAAGGTCAAGGCGAAGCTGGCGGCCGAGCGCCTCGACAGCCTCAAGCACATCCGGGTCGACACGGACGCCAGCGGCATCGTCACGTTGAGCGGCACCGTCAACAGTCGCGATGAAGAACAGAAGGCCATCACCCTCGCTCGCAATACCGAAGGGGTGAAGTCGGTCATGAGCGACCTCAGGGTGCAGAAGGACCACTAGCGGCACCGGGATCGGCGGCGGGTGCGCATCGCCGCCGCCGACCCGACCGGAGCAGCCGGCCGGAGCAGGTCACGCGGTACGGCGCTGGGAATACGGACATGCAGCTCGTTGCCCGCTTCTTGCGCGTCCTTCCATTCGGCGTGGCTGCCTTGATCGCTGCCGGATGCGCTTCGCTGCCGCCCGGCGCGGACTATCCCAAGGCGGCCTCCGCGGCGCTGGCCGAACCCGGGCAGACGCGGCTCGGGCGTCAGTTCGAGAACGCCGCACGCGGGCACGATGGCAATTCGGCGTTTCGACTGCTTTCCGTCGGCGTGGACGGCTTTCTCGTCCGGGCGCAGATGATCGACGCCGCCGCGCGGACCCTCGATCTCGAGTATTTCATCTTCCGGCAGGACGAGACCGGACAGTTGCTGGCCGATGCGCTGCTGCGTGCCGCCGATCGCGGGGTTCGCGTGAGGCTGCTGGTCGACGACGCGGAAACGCACGACGCGGATGATCAGCTTGCGGCGCTGAGCGCCCATCCGAATATCCATGTCCGGATCTTCAATCCGTTCACCTACCGCGGGCATGACCCCCTGCTTCGCGACCTCGATTTCGCATTCGATTCAGCGAGGCTCGACTATCGGATGCACAACAAGCTGATGGTCGTCGACAATGCCGTGGCACTCGTTGGCGGCCGCAATATCGGCGACAAGTATTTTCAGGTCGACCCGGAGTCCCAGTTCGGCGACGACGATGTCTTCGCTGCCGGTCCCATCGTCATGGACCTGTCGCGGTCATTCGATGAATTCTGGAACAGCGCACTTGCCATCCCGATCGCGGCGCTTCCGGGGGAACGGCCCACCGGTCGGGCGCTCGACGCCTATCGCGTCGCACTGGACGCGCATCGCCGGGCGCTGAAGGCCGACGGAATCGCGTATGCGCGCCGCATAGCGAGCGGCGAACCGCTCGCCGGAATGCTCTCGGGGAGGCTGCCGCTCGTCTGGGCGCACGCGGAGGTGGTTTGCGACAGTCCCGACAAGCGGAGCGTCGAGCACGGCGAGATGGTGGGCAACCTGATGCATCGCGAAGTCGCCGACGCCGCGAGGGCGGTGCAGTCGGAGCTTTTGATCGTCACGCCTTTCTTCGTGCCGGGCCCGGCGGGAATGCAACTTCTTGCGGATCTTCGCAAGCGTGGCGTGCGCGTGCACATCCTGACCAACTCTCTGGAATCCACGCCGGAGCTGATTGCCCAGTCCGGGTACATGCACTATCGTCGGCCGCTGCTCGAGGATGGGGTCGAGCTTTCCGAGGTCCGGGCGCAGCTTGGGAACGCCCGAGGCAGCGGCGAGACGCGAGCGGATGCACGCTACGGCAATTACGCGCTGCACGCCAAGCTGTTCGTGTTCGACCGCAAGCGGCTGTACGTGGGCTCGATGAACTTCGACGAACGTTCCCGCCACCTGAATACCGAGATCGGGCTGATCATCGACAGCCCGGAGCTGGCGCAGGAGGCCGCGGCGCGCTTCGAAGCCATCGCCTCGCCCGCGGACAGCTACCAGCTCGCGCTGCGCCCCGACCCTGCGGGAGGCGTGCCGCGGCTGGTCTGGCGCACTTTGGAGAAGGGTAAACCCGTCGAGTACGAAACGGAGCCTGCGGGCAGCGCCTGGCGTCGGATGCAGGTCGACCTACTCTCGCTCTTGCCGCTCGACCGTGAGCTGTAGCCTGTCCTTGCTGCTGCGAGCGGTGCCGGCGTCCGGCCGGCGCTTGCCGGCGCGCGGCACGCTCGTCGTTGCCGTGCTGCTCGTCCTCGTGGTGGCGCTTCCGCTGCGGGCTGCGGCCGCGGCTTCGCCCGGATCGTCCGACATCGACGTTGCGGTCCGTCGCGACGGGGAGGCGATCGTCGTCGACGTGAATCTCGCCGTCAGGGCCTCGCCGCGGGAGGTCTGGGACGTGCTTACCGACTACGACCACATGGCGCGATTCGTTTCCACCCTGACCAAGAGCCGGATCGTCGGCCATGCGGACGGAAGGCTCATGGTGGCGCAGACGAGTCGCTTTCGGGTCGGCCTGGTTGCGATCAATTTCGACAGCGTGCGCGAGGTCGAATTGATCCCGCCGCGAGAGATTCGCTCGAGGGTGGTCGAGGGCGACATGAAGGCGTCGGCGTTCACGACCCACCTCGTGCCGGAAGCCGACGCGACGCGGATCATCAACCACGCGCGCTACATTCCGGATCGATGGATCCCGCCGGTGATCGGTCTCGCCCTGCTGAAGACCGAGACCCGGATGCAGTTCAGCGATCTTCGCGCCGAGATACTGCGTCGGAAGGCCCGCGAGTAACCGGGGTGAGCGTTCGTCCGACGCAACGTTCGAGGGTTCGCCGACAAGAACGAATGGTGTCACGCCTTACCGTACAGACGTGCCAACCTGCGAGGGGCGGCGAGTCACCGCGTGGGCGGGCTGTCGCTCCGTGTCGCTACTGGCAACCCGTCTACCGCCTCGGGCGAGGCCATCGCGGAAGCGGGGACCACCGTAGAGGCCTACGTGCGCGCGTGCGCCGCGAAGCAGCACGCCCCGTTCGGTTCCGGATGCGCCGCGTGGACAGCGCCCACCACGCACGCAGAACCCCAGCGGCTCACGCTTTCCCGAGAACAACGTTCGGGTCGTACTCGAATCCCGGATAGAGAAAAGCGGAGGCTATTGCCTCGCAGTCGCGCTCGCTCCCGCCGGCTGAGCGTACCAATTCACGCCAGCGTGCTCCCACAATTCGCTTCATGTCGTCGATGATGGCATTGGCCGCCGTGCGCTCCAGCCGGAACCGCGGACAGTACGACAGGAGGTTCTCGCGATTGGCGTAGCGATTGAATGCGCCGATTTGGAGCGCAAGGTGACGCTGCTCCTGCGCGACCTGTGGGTTGGGCGTCAGGTCGTAGGCCGGCGAGAGCTGCCAGTGTCGCGTCGGTGCAATCACCGCGTGATTGCGGGGGTGGTCGTCAGTGTTCGAAATAAGGGCATTGAATACCATTCGACGGAACATCTCATGCAGCGCCTCGGTGGGCTCAGCGACCAGGCGTCGAAGTTCATCAGCGATACGCGGGTACGACCAGCTGGCTCGGGCGGTGTGGTCGTCCCCGGCTCGAAGGAGCGTCAACGCACTTAGCATGCGGTGGCGAAGATAACCGTCGGGAACGGCGGCGCGGTCAAAGCGCTTGACGAGCAACACGTCCTTGCCGGCGATGCGAACTACCTGCGTCTCCGGAGTGCGGATGCCGCAGAGCTGCGCGAGGCGCAACATGGCGGCTTCAACGGGTGCGTTGTTCCAGCGGTCATCCCGCTGTGGAAACTTGGCAAGCCATAGCGCGCCAGCGTCCTCCACCACCGCTTTCGGTCGCGCCCCGCCGACCGAGGTGCCGAGGTGCAGCAGGTCGTCTGCCTGTATCCGTTCGGCGCTCGTCTCGTCGGCGTCCAGCCGCTCGGCGGCCGCAATGAGCCGCGGTAGATCGAGCGTCCGGTTGAACTTGCGCCAAGGCGCCGGAGACTTAGCGTCAAGACCAAAGGAGAGTGCCCCCACCCGGTCTTCCGGCGAGTGCAGCAAGAAATCAAGCTCGGTCAGGTCGCTCCGACCGAGTTCCCGTTCAATGATGCGTCGGCCCCAAGCGTCAGGGGAGGCGTCGCGTAATGCTCCGAAAATGCCACGCAACTCCAACGTCTCGTGGAGCCCCGCGCGCAGGGGCAGTTCGCCAGGGTCGAGTTCGATCGCCTCGGGATTGTCGCGATAACTGCGGCCATAGACGAACCGCCCTCGGAAGGTGCCGTCGTCGAAGCCTTCCAGCGCGTAGCGGCCACAAGTGACAACCCGCAAGGTTCCGGGAAGCTGAATATAGACGAAGCAACTCGATTCAAAACTCATCGCTCAACGCGCTCGAAGACGGTCGCGCGCGGCGTATCGTGCGCGCCCGCTCGGCTTGCTTGCCTACCTCGTCGCGGTCGGGGGCAGCGATATCTCGAAATTCGGCTTCCAGGCCCAGCGCCCACAGCAGC
>JAGXBK010000237.1 GCA_018971195.1 Betaproteobacteria bacterium | reverse complement strand
TCTTGCAACGGCCGCGGGCAATCTCCGGCTCGCCCATGCGATCGCCGACGACATGCCGGGCAATCGGCGGATCACCGCGCGCGAGTTCGCCGCTGTCGATCGCGATCCGCTGCGCGCAGTCGCCAAGGGAAAGTTCTCGCTGAAGACGCCCGCCTCGCGCGAGTTGGCGCTCTACGCGCTCGACCGTGCCGCCGTCCGGAACGCCTCCGCGGCACGCGAAGGCTGGCTGAGATGGCGCGGCAGACTGGACGAGGCCGACCGCAACTACGGCAACCTCCGCATCGCCTATCACGGCGCGCGCCAGCTCGACGCGCGCGCCAACCAATGGTTCAAGGAGGTCCACGACAGCGCAGCGGCGATCGACGCGCAGGAGCCGCAGGACTGGCGAGTCTGGCGCGTGCGCGCCGCACTGCGCGTGCTCGCGTGGGACGACGTCGCGCGCGCCATCGATGCGCTGCCGACCGACCTGCAGCAGCAACCCGTCTGGCGCTACTGGTGGGCGCGCTCGCTCGCGGCAGTCGGCCGCGGCGACGCCGCGCGCAGCGTGTATGCCGAGCTCCTGGGCGATCTCCATTACTACGGCCTGCTCGCCGCCGAGGCACTGGGGCAGGGGGCCGCGCAGCTTGCCGTGCTGAAGCGCGGCGATGCCGCGAAGCCCGACGCCTCAGCCCTGGATGCGTTCGGCGCGAAGCCCGGCGTGCAGCGCGCGGTCGAGCTGGCGCAGCTCGACATGCGTCCCGAATCGCTGCGCGAGTGGACCTTCGCCATCCGCGGGCTCGACGACGACGGGCTGCTGGTGGCCGCCGAATACGCGCGCCGCGCCGGGCTCTACGACCGTGCGATCAACACCGCCGAGCGCGCCACGACGCGTTTCGACTTCGCGTTGCGCTACCTGACGCCCTATCGGGCCGAATTCGGGGCGGCGGCGCGCGACCAGGGCCTCGACGAGGAGCTCCTTTACGGGATCGCAAGGCAGGAATCGCGCTTCATCGCCGACATCGTGTCCGGCGCGGGCGCGGTCGGGCTGATGCAACTGATGCCGGGCACGGCGCGCTGGATCGCGCGCCAACTCGCCCGCGACGACTACAGCCCCGCGCGGATCGCCAACGTCGGCCTGAACACCCAGTTCGGCGCGTTCTACTTCAAGTACTGGCAGGATCGCCTGGACCGCCTGCCTGCGCTCGCCGCCGCCGCATACAATGCAGGTCCGCGCCGCGCACAGGCATGGCGGCCGGCATCGGGCGCGCTGGAAGGCGCGATCTGGGTCGAAACGATTCCCTTCAACGAGACTCGCGACTACGTGAAGCGAGTGCTCGCTAACACGATGCTCTACACCCATGCGCTCGACCGCCCCTATATCCGGCTGACCGAAAGGCTCGGCGTCGTGACCGCCCCGTCGGACGACTCGCCGAAGCTCGCGGCGCGGGACCCATGACCCCGACAGGGGTTGGCCGATGAGCGCCAGGCAGCGCGTGCTGGTGCTGGGGGGCAGCGGGTTCGTCGGACGTCACGTCGCGGCGAAGCTTTCCGCCGCGGGGCACGACATCGTCGTCATCACGCGCCACCGCGAGCGCGCGCGGCACCTGCTGCTGCTGCCGACGATGGAGGTCGTCGAAGGCGACCCTTGCGATTCCGCGGTGCTCGCCCGTTACGCCGCGGGAGCGACCGCGGCGATCAATCTCGTGGGCATCCTGCACGAGCGCGGGCGGCAGACGTTCGAGCGAGTCCACGTGGAACTGCCCGGCCTGCTCGTCGCCGCCTGCCAGGGCGCGGGCATACGACGCATCCTGCATCTCAGCGCACTGGGTGCCGGCGCGGACGCCCCCAGCCGCTACCTGCGTTCCAAGGCGGCGGGCGAGGACGCGATCGCCGCGTCGGGCCTCGCGTGGACGCTGTTCCGGCCGTCGGTGATCTTCGGTCCCGAAGACACGTTCCTCAACCTGTTCGCGAAGCTGTCCCGCCTGCTGCCGGTGATTGCGCTGGCGGGCGCGAGCGCGCGTTTCCAGCCGGTATATGTCGGGGACGTCGCGGCGTGCATCGTTGCGGCGCTGCCCGACGACGAGACCTCCGGGCAGCGCTACGATCTTTGCGGGCCCCATGTCTACACGCTGGAGCAGCTGGTTCGCTACGTCGGGGAGGTGACCGGCACGCCGCGCCCGATCGTTCCGCTGGGGCCGAGGCTCGCGTCGCTGCAGGCACGCATGATGGAATGGCTGCCGGGTCCGCTGCTGACGCGCGACAACCTGCTGTCGATGCAGCGCGACAACGTCTGCGACTGCGCATTCCCGTCGCGCTTCGGCGTGGCGCCGTCGCCCATCGAGGCGATCGCGCCCGGCTGGCTCGCACCGGCTTCGCGATCCAGCAGGTTCGACAGCTACCGCGCTCAAAGCGGCCGCTGATGGTCCACGCCCTGCCGCCGCCGGTGCGTGTCTATCGCGTCGGCGGCTCGGTGCGCGACGAATTGCTGGGACGCGAGGCGGGCGATCGCGATTTTGTCGTCGTCGGCGCGACGCCCGAGATCATGCTCGCCGCGGGTTACACCCCGGTGGGCAGGGATTTCCCGGTGTTCCTGCATCCCGAGACCCGGGATGAATACGCGCTCGCCCGCACCGAACGCAAATCGGGCCGCGGCTATCGCGGTTTCCGCTTCTTCGCCACCGCCGAGGTCACGCTCGAGGACGACCTGCGGCGCCGCGATCTGACGATCAACGCGATGGCGCGCGCCGACGACGGCAGGTTGATCGATCCCTACGGCGGCGAAGCCGACCTGCGCGCGGGTGTGCTGCGTCACGTGTCCGCCGCGTTCGCCGAGGATCCGCTGCGGGTGTTGCGGGTGGCGCGCTTCGCTGCGCGCTTCGCATTCCGCATCGCGCCTTCGACGATGCGGCTGATGCGGGACATCGTCGCCGCGGGCGAGCTTGGCACGCTGGCGCCGGAACGCGTCTGGCAGGAGCTTGCGCGGGGGCTTTGCGAATCACATCCGTCGCGGATGATCCGTGTGCTGCGGCGCTGCGATGCACTGCGCATCCTTCTGCCGGAGGTCGGCGCCCTGTACGAGGACGGGGGCGGGGGACAGGGCCGCAGCGGGGC
>JAGXBK010000067.1 GCA_018971195.1 Betaproteobacteria bacterium | reverse complement strand
CCGGAATCCGCTCCGATGGCCGCCGAGGTCGCGCCGGAGGCGGGAACGTGGCCGCCGGCACCCCAGTTCCAGCCGGTGCCAGCTCCTGCCCCCGCGATCCCGCCCGACGAGACGCTGCTCGACATCACCGACGACGTCGACGACATGGTCGTCCCCCTCTTTCTCGAGGAAGCCTCCGAGTTGTTTCCGAAGGTCGGTGACGCGTTGCGCGCCTGGCGCCGCAGCCCCGGTGATGACGGCGCCGTGGTCGCCGAGCTGCGCCGGGCGCTGCACACCCTGAAGGGCATCGCCCGCATGGCGGGCGCGATGCGCCTGGGCGAGCTGGCGCACCGCATGGAGTCGCGCCTGGCAGCCGACGGACCGCAGCTCGCGGCCACGCCCGAGCTGTTCGAAGCCCTCGACACCGACCTCGACCGCATCGGCTTCGTGCTCGACGCGCTGCGCGAGGGCAAGTCGAACGTCGTGCTGCCGTGGCTTGCGCCGCCGGCGGAAGCGGCGGCTGCCGCGCCCGGTGCCGAGGCTCCGGGCGCGGCGGCGTTGCAGCGTGTCGCCGCCGAGGCCGCGGAGACTGCGATCGCGGGAGCGGGCGCTTCCGAATCGCCGCCTGCGATCCCGGCGGGGAGCGCGACGCGAGGCGCCGGCGCGATCGTCGAGCGGCGTCGCACGCCGCGGCCGCGCGATGTCGAGATCGGCGCGCGCGCGATGCTGCGGGTGCGCGCTGACATCGTCGATCGCCTGGTCAACGAGGCCGGCGAGGTCGCGATCGCCCGGGCGCGCGTCGAGGGCGAGCTGCGTGCGCTGAAGGCGAACCTGCTCGAGCTGACCAGCAGCGTCATCAGGCTGCGCGGCCAGGTGCGGGAAATCGAGCTGCAGGCGGAGACGCAGATCCAGTCCCGCATGTCGGCCGTGCAGTCGACGCGCGAGGAATTCGATCCGCTGGAGCTCGACCGCTACACGCGCTTCCAGGAGCTCACGCGCTCGCTCGCCGAAGGCGTCAACGACGTGTCGACGGTCCAGCAGTCGCTGCTGAAGAACCTCGACGATGCCGATGTCGCGCTGCTTTCGCAGGCGCGGCTGTCGCGCGACGTCCAGCAGCGCCTGCTCGCGATCCGGACGGTTCCGTTCAACAGCCTGACCGAGCGCCTGTACCGGACGCTGCGCAAGACTGCGCGCGAGCTCGGCAAGCGCGCGAACCTCGAGATCAACGGCGCGCAGACCGAGCTCGACCGCTCGGTCCTGGAGAAGCTCGCCGGACCCCTCGAGCACCTGCTGCGCAACGCGCTGGACCACGGCATCGAATCCCGCGACGAGCGCATCGCCGCCGGCAAGCCGGAGACGGGCGAGATCCAGATCGGCGTGCGCCAGGCCGGCAACGAGATCGCGATCGAGCTGACCGACGACGGCCGAGGCATCGACTTCGCCCGCGTGCGCGAGCGCGCGATCGCCGCCGGCATGATTCCCGCGGAGGCCGAGCCGACCGAGCAGCAGCTGGTCGAGTGCCTGTTCCAGCCGGGCTTCTCGACGGCGCACGAGCTGACGCAGATCTCCGGCCGCGGGATCGGCATGGACGTCGTCCGCAACGAGATCGTGTCGCTGGGCGGCCGCGTCGACGTGCATTCGGAGGCCGGGAAAGGCACGTGCTTCAAGTTGTTCCTCCCGCTGACGCTCGCGGTCGCGCAGGCGGTGCTGGTGCGCGCGATGGGTCGGCCATGGGCGCTGCCCGCCTCGATGGTCGAGCAGGTGCAGCAGATGAAGCCTGAAGCGGTCGCGAGGATGTACGTCGAAGGCGCGATCGACTGGCGCGGGCAGGCCCGTCCGTTCCATTACCTGTCGCGGCTGCTGGGCGACGCCGCGGCCACGCCAGAGCTGTCCCGCTACAACTCCGTGCTCGTCGTCAAGAGCGGGCAGGGGACGATTGGCATCCACGTCGACGAAATGGTCGGCAACCAGGAAGTCGTCGTCAAGAACATCGGCCCGCAGCTCGCCCGCGTTCCCGGGCTGTCCGGCGCGACGGTGCTCGGGACCGGCGAGATCGTGCTGATCGTCAATCCGGTGCAGCTCGCGCAGCGTGCCGAGGTGCCGGCGTTCCGACCGGCGAGCGTCGACGACATGCTGGCGGCGCGACGTGCCCTGGCCACCCCGGCGAAAGCCGAGCGCAAGCTCGTCATGGTCGTCGACGATTCGCTGACGGTGCGCAAGATCACCTCGCGCCTGCTGTCGCGCGAGGGCTTCGACGTGGTCACCGCCCGCGACGGCGTGGATGCGCTGCAGGCGCTGGGCGAGCGCGCACCCGATGCGATCCTGCTCG
The DNA here is from genome assembly GCA_018971195.1 of Betaproteobacteria bacterium. GTDB lineage: Bacteria > Pseudomonadota > Gammaproteobacteria > Burkholderiales > Casimicrobiaceae > VBCG01. Next base: position 13,462 of record JAGXBK010000067.1, on the reverse strand, counting down.
ACGTCGAGATGCCGCGGATGGACGGCTTCGAATTCGCGAAGACCGCCAAGGGCGATCCCAGGACGGCGCGCATTCCGATCATCATGATCACCTCGCGGACCGCCGACAAGCACCGCAATCGCGCGACGGAGATCGGCGTCGATGCGTTCCTCGGCAAGCCCTACCAGGAAGAGGAGCTGCTGCGCAACCTGCGCAAAATGCTCGAAGCCGTCGCGGCAGTCTGAAAGCTCCTGCACGCGCCCGGGCTGACACCGCCTTCCATCGGCGGTACATTTCTCCCATTCGAACGGAGGAATGGCCATGGCGCAGTTCGCGACGGAGAACATTCGTACTGTAGCGCTGGTGGGTGACGGCGCTTCGGGCAAGACGACGCTCACCGAGGCGTTGCTCGCCCGCGCCGGGGTCGTACCGGCCGCCGGCAGCGTCGAGCGCGGCAGCACCGTCAGCGACTTCGACCCGCTCGAGAAGGTCTACCAGCATTCGCTGCGCGCGTCTCTCGTTCATCTCGAGACGGCCGGCACGCGCATCCACATCGTCGACACCCCCGGCTTTCCCGATTTCATCGGGCAGGCGATCGGAGCGCTGGACGCCGTCGAGACCGCCGCGGTCGTCGTCAACGCGGCTGCCGGCGTGCAGATGGTCTCCACGCGCATGATGGACTGGGCGGCCAAGCGCAGCCTGTGCCGGCTGGTCATCATCAACCGGATCGATGCGGAGAACGTCGATCTTTCCGGGGTCCTCGCGGCCGTGCGCAGCGCGTTCGGCAACGAGTGCCTTCCGATCAACCTGCCGGCGGGTGGCGGCAGCCGCGTCGTCGACTGCTTCTTCAATCCTTCGGGCGACGCCGATTTCTCGTCGGTCGCCGCCGCGCATCGCGCCCTCGTCGACCAGGTCGTCGAGGTCGACGAGGACCTGATGTCGCTCTACCTGGAGCAGGGGGAGATCGCGCCCGAGCAGCTGCATGCGCCGTTCGAGAAGGCCTTGCGCGAGGGACACCTGGTGCCGGTGTGCTTCACGTCGGCGCGCACCGGCGCGGGCGTCGGCGAGCTGCTCGACATCCTCGTGAAGCTCGCCCCCAATCCCACCGAGGGCAATCCGGCGCTGTTCATCAAGGGCGAAGGCGACAATGCCGTCGAGTACCACTCGGTTCCCGATCCCTCGAAGCACGTGCTGGCGCACGTGTTCAAGGTGGTCATGGATCCGTTCGTGGGCAAGCTCGGCGTCTTCCGCGTGCACCAGGGAACCGTCACGCGCGACACCCAGCTCTTCGTCGGCGATGCGCGCAAGCCGTTCAAGGTCGGCCACCTGTTCATGCTCCAGGGGGGGAAATACGTGGAGATCGACCACGCGGTTCCCGGCGATCTCGCCGCGGTTGCGAAAGTCGACGAAGTCGAGTTCGACTGCGTGCTGCACGATTCGCACGACGAGGATCACATCCACATGCGGCCGCTGGAATTCCCGGTCCCGATGCACGGGTTCGCGATCACCCCCAAGCGACGCGGCGACGAGCAGCGGATCTCCGATGTCCTGCACAAGATGACCGCCGAGGACCCGACGCTGGTCGTCGGACACGACCCGATGGTGAACGAGACCGTGCTGCGAGGTCTGGGCGAGCTTCACCTGCGCTCGGTGCTGGAGCGAATGGCGAGCCAGTTCAAGCTCGAGGTCGAGACGCGGCCGCCGCGGGTCCCGTACCGCGAGACGGTGACGGCAAGGGCCGAGGGGCATCACCGTCACAAGAAGCAGACCGGCGGCGCCGGCCAGTTCGGCGAGGTCTATCTGCGCATCGAGCCGCTGCCGCGCGGCAGCGGCTTCGAGTTCGTCGACCAGGTGAAAGGCGGTGCGATTCCCAACACGCTCATTCCCGCGGTGCAGAAAGGCGTCGAGCAGGTGCTGGCCACGGGCCCTGTCGCCGGCTTCCCGATGCAGGACGTGCGCGTCATCGTCTACGACGGCAAGTACCATCCGGTCGATTCGAAGGAGGTCGCCTTCGTCGCTGCCGGGCGCAAGGCCTTCCTCGACGCGATCGGCAAGGCGCGCCCGATCGTTCTCGAGCCGATCGTCGGCGTGGAGATCAACTGCCCGGCGACCACGATGGGTGACGTGACCGGCGATCTTTCGTCGCGGCGCGGGCAGGTGACCGGGACCCAGACGATGCAGGCGGGGATGCTCGCCGTCAACGGGCTGGCCCCGCTGTCGGAGCTCGAAGGCTATGCCGCGCGCCTCAAGTCGATGACGGGCGGCCACGGCGCGTGGACGATGGCGCTGTCGCACTACGAACCGGCGCCGCCGAGCCTGCAGAACGACCTGTCGGCCGAGTATGCCAAGCACCGGAGGCACGAGGAGGATTAGTTCTAGAACTCGTACTCGACCTGCGCCCGTAGCGTCCGGTCGGGGGCGGCGCTCGACGCCTTGATCAGGTACGCCGCGTTCCACACGAGTGCCTTCCGGCCGCCGAGCCGGAGCTTGCCGAAGACCGCCGGCCCGAGCACGTGGCGCTGCTCGTGGCCCGGGTCCCAGCGATCCCACTGCCCGACGCCGCCGAAACCCTGGGCGCCGAACTCGAAGGCCTCGCGCCAGCGGTACTTGAGCTGCCACTGGTACGCGAGCTCGGTGGCTGCGGGGCCTGATGCGCGGTAATGGCGCTGCAGGAACAGGTTCGCGTTGGCCTGCACCGGACCGAAGCCCTTCTGCAGCAGGGGGCCGAGGCGCAGCTCGTAGCCTCCGGCCCGGTCCTGCGGGCGCTCGACCTCGACCAGCACTCCGAGGTCGACCGGGTACTCACCCGGCTCGGCAAGCTCGAACTTGTTCTCCCATTCGATGGCGTCGAAATGCGTCGATGCACCTCCGAATCGGTTGAACTTCGCATACACCTCGGTGAACCACCATTGGGTCGCGCCGTAGCCGAAGGCGAGCGAGCCCGCGCTGCTGCGCTCCGCTCCACCCTGCGTCGCGGTGCCCAGGCGCAGTTCGAGCTCGCGCTCGCCGTATTCGACGGCCGGCACGGAGACGTAGTCGTCGGGATCGGCGCGCGCCGGCAATGCGGAAGTGGCGGCCGCCATCGCCCCTGCGCAAAGCGCGGCAACCCGCAGAGCGCGCCTCATCGCGCGACGACCGCGCCCCGGGCGGTCGCGGCGTTGAACTCGCCCATGAACGGATACCGACCCGGGGCGAGGGGTCCGACATAGATCGTCTGCTTCGTCTTCCCTGGGATCACCTTTTCGCGATTGAGCGCGTAGCTGTCGAACTCCTCGGGTGTCGGGTCCTGGTTGTCGACGACGAGCCGGACCCTGACGTTCGCGGGCACCTGGATTTCGGCAGGGGTGAAGCGGTGATCGCGAAGCGTCAGCAGCGCTTCGGTGACGTCGGTGGCGGCGGCGGTTCCGGCCCCGGCGAATCCCGCGAGGAGCAGCAGGGCGAATGGGAGGTGGCGTGGAGTCATCGTGGGTCGCTTTCGATCGACGGGAGGGAGGAGCGTTTCTCAGTAACGCGAATGATAACAAGTCGCATTTGCATGACGCAAGCCCCCCCATTTCGACGCGCACCCGCGCGGCGATCCCCGCGGGCTGCGCGACGCGGCGCACGACCGCTGGCCCGGCCGGAGGTACAATCCGACGACCGACGCAACGATGAATCTCACACACCATTTCCTGATTGCGATGCCCGCGATGGCGGACCCGAACTTCGCGAACACGCTGACCTACGTCTGCGAGCACAACCCCGAAGGCGCCCTCGGCATCGTCGTGAACCGGCGGACGGACATGACGCTGTCGGCGCTGTTCGAGCAGATCCGGATTCCGCTCGACGACAGCGAGCTGCGGGAGCGTCCCGTCCTCTTCGGCGGTCCGGTCCAGATCGACCGGGGCTTCGTCCTGCACCGCCCGATCGGCAACTGGCAGTCCACGCTGGCCGTGACCGACGACATCGGCCTCACGACGTCGAAGGATGTGCTCGAGGCGGTGGGCCGCGGCGAGGGGCCGACCGACATGCTGGTGTCGCTGGGCTACGCGGGTTGGTCTGCGGGGCAGCTCGAGCAGGAGCTCGCGCATAACGCCTGGCTCACCGTCGAAGCCGATCCGGGCGTCGTGTTCGAGCTTCCCGTCGAAGACCGCCTGCCGGCCGCGGTACGGCTCCTCGGCATCGACATTTCGCGGCTGTCCGACGACGTTGGTCACGCGTGACCGGATCGGCGGGCAGCAAGGATGCGACGGTGCTCGCCTTCGATTTCGGCACGCGCAGGATCGGCGTCGCTGTCGGCAACACGCTGACGCGAACGGCCTGCCCGCTGACGACGATCGACGCACAGGCCGCGGAAGTACGCTACGCCGCAATCGCGGCGCTGGTCCGCGCGTGGCGACCCGGGCGGCTGATCGTCGGCCTGCCGACGCACGCCGACGGAGCGGCGCACGCGATGACCGCGCGGGCGCGGGACTTCGCGGCTGCGATCGGGAAGCGCCACGCCCTGCCGGTGGATCTCGTCGACGAACGCTGGACGAGCGAGGTCGCGCGCGACGAGCTCCTAGCCGCGGGCCGCGGTGGACGCAGCGGCCGCGCGATGCGCGACGAGAAGGCTGCCCAGATCATCCTGCAGGCATGGTTCGACGAGACACATGACGTCCGCCGGACTCCCTGACGCCGAAGCGGTGCTGGCCGCGCTGATCGCGCGCATGTTGCCGGCGGTCGCCCAGGATGCGGCATTCGTCGGCATCTACTCGGGGGGGGCGTGGATCGCCGAGCGGCTCGCCGCGCGCATCCCGGGCAAGCATCCGCTCGGGTTCATCGACGTCTCCTACTACCGCGACGACTACGCACTGTCCGGCCTCAAGCCCAACGTGAAGCGCACCGCGCTGCCGTTCGACGTCGGGGGCTCGACCATCGTGCTGATCGACGACGTGCTCTACACCGGGCGCAGCGTCCGGGCCGCGATCAACGAGCTGTTCGACTTCGGGCGCCCCGACCGGATCGAGCTCGCGGTGCTGGTCGACCGGGGCGGCCGCGAGCTGCCGATCGAGCCGACCTACGTCGGCGAGCGCGTAGCCGTCGCGCGCGATCTGTCGATCGTCCTGTCGCGTGATCCGGGGGGCACGCTGTCGCTGGGCGTCGAGCCCACGTCGGGGGTCGCATGAGGCCGCGGTGCCGCGGGGAGGCCCGCGCATGAGCAGGAACCCGCAGCTCGGCAGCAACGGCGAGCTCGTGCACCTGCTGACGCTCGAAGGCCTCCCGGCCGAGGTCATCGCCCACATCCTCGACACGGCCGAGCCTTTCGTCTCGATCGCCGAACGCGAGGTGAAGAAGGTGCCGCTGCTGCGCGGCAAGGCGGTGTTCAACCTGTTCTTCGAGAGCTCGACCCGGACGCGCACGACGTTCGAGATCGCCGCCAAGCGGCTGTCGGCGGACGTCATCAACCTCAATATCGGCGCGTCGTCGACGTCGAAGGGCGAGACGCTGCTCGACACCGTCGACAACCTCTGCGCGATGAATGCCGACATGTTCGTGGTGAGGCACTCGCAGTCCGGCGCGCCGCACCTGATCGCCTCGCACCTGACGACGACGGGCCGATCCTACGTGCACGTCGTCAACGCAGGCGATGGCCGCCACGCGCACCCGACGCAGGGCCTGCTCGACCTCTACACGATCCGCCATTACAAGAAGGACTTCCGCGCGCTGACGGTGGCGATCGTCGGCGACGTCCTGCACTCGCGCGTCGCCCGGTCGCTGATCCACGGCCTCACCACGATGCAGACCGCGCAGCTGCGCGTGATCGCGCCGCGGACCCTCGTTCCCGCGCGGATCGAGGCGCTGGGCGTGAAGGTCTGCAACGACATGCGCGAGGGCCTGCGCGATTGCGATGTGGTGGTGATGCTGCGGCTGCAGAGCGAGCGGATGAAGGGCGCGCTGCTGCCCTCGCCGGGGGAGTATTTCAAGCATTACGGCCTGACCGACGAAAAGCTCGCGCTCGCGAGGCCCGATGCGATCGTCATGCATCCGGGACCGATGAACCGCGGCGTCGAGATCGAGACGGCGGTGGCTGACGGGGCGCGCTCGGTGATCCTGCCGCAGGTGACTTTCGGCATCGCGGTGCGGATGGCCGTGCTGTCGATCGTCGCGGCGAACTGACATGCCCACGCCCGTCCGCAAACCGCTCCGCCTCGCCCGCGCCCGACCCGTCCGGGAGCGCAGGCGTTGAAGATCGAGATCGCCGACGGCCGGGTGGTCGACTCCGTGGCGGGCATCGATCGCGTCGCGACGCTCTACATCGATGCCGGAAGGATCGTGGGCATCGGCGAGGCTCCGGAGAACTGGCGCGCCGACCGGATTCTCGACGCCCGGGGCTGCGTCGTCTGCGCGGGACTCGTCGACCTGTCGGCACGATTGCGCGAGCCGGGCCTCGAGCACAAGGCGACGCTCGAATCGGAGCTCGCTGCCGCCGTCGCGGGCGGCGTGACCAGCCTCGCCTGCCCGCCCGACACCGATCCGCCGCTCGACGAGCCGGGTCTGGTCGAGATGCTCAAGCATCGCGCGCGGACGCTCAACCTGGCGCACGTCTACCCGGTCGGCGCGCTGACCGTCGGATTGCGGGGCGAGGCGCTGACCGAGATGAGCGAGCTGGCCGAGGCGGGCTGCGTCGCGTTCTCGCAGGCCGACATCCCGCTGGTCGATACGCAGGTGCTGTTGCGCGCCATGCAGTACGCCGGTACTTTCGGCCATCGCGTCTGGCTGCGACCGCAGGACGCGCATCTCGCGCGCGGTGGCGTCGCGCACGACGGCGAGGTCGCCACGCGGCTGGGGTTGCCGTCGATCCCCGTGTCGGCGGAAACGATCGCGCTGGCGACGATCCTCGCGCTGGTCCGCGAGAGCGGCGTGCCGGTGCACCTGTGCCGGCTCTCGTCCGCCGCGGGCGTGGCGATCGTCCGCGCGGCCAAGGAGGAGGGACTGCCGATCACCTGCGACGTCGCGGTCCATCACCTGCACCTCGCCGACACCGACATCGGATGGTTCGATCCACTCGCCAACCTGACGCCGCCGCTGCGCAGCACGCGCGATCGCGCAGCGCTGCGCGCCGGCGCCGCCGACGGCACGATCGACGTGATCTGTTCCGATCACGCGCCCGTCGACGACGACGGCAAACAGGTTCCTTTCGGCGAGGCCGAGACCGGCGCCACCGGGCTCGAGCTGCTCCTGCCCCTGACGCTCAAATGGGCAGCCGAGGACCACGTGCCGCTCCCCGAGGCGCTCGAGCGGATCACCCGCGCGCCGGCGTGCGTGATCGGAATCGGCCAGGCGACGCTCGCCGCGGGCAATCCGGCCGACATCTGCGTATTCGACCCGCAGCAGGCCTGGACCGTCGGCCGCCAGTCGCTGAACAGCCAGGGCAAGAACACGCCGTTCCTCGGGCTCGAAGTCATCGGCGCGGTGCGCTGGACGCTCGTCGGGGGCGAGGTCGTTCATCAGCGAAGCGGAGAGGATTGAGGCGATGTCGATCGATACCGCCGTCGTGACCATGCCCGTCGCGGGCGGCGAGATGTCCGCCTACCGTGCGAAGCCGACGGGCGACGGACCCTTCCCGATGGTGCTGGTGGTGCAGGAGATCTTCGGCGTCCACGACTGGATCAAGGCGGTCTGCCGCCGACTCGCCGAGGCCGGGTATTTCGCGATCGCGCCCGACCTCTATGTACGCCAGGGCGACGCGACGAAAATCGCCGACACCGGCGCGCTGATCCGCGACATCGTCAGCAAGGTCGCTGACTCGCAGGTGATGGCGGACCTGGATGCGACTGTCCGCTACGCGAAGTCGACAGCCGAGGCCGACACGTCGCGGCTCGGGATCACCGGATTCTGCTGGGGCGGGCGCATCGCCTGGATGTATGCCGGCCACAATCCCGCCGTCAAGGCCGCGGTCCCGTGCTACGGTCCGGTGGCGCGCGCGTATCACGAAGGGGACCCCACAGCGCTCGACGTCGTGCCGCGCATCGCGGCGGCGGTGCTGGGGCTCTACGGCGGCGACGACCCGGGGATTCCCAACGACACGACCGCAAGGATCGGCGAGGCGATGAAGGCAGCCGGCAAGACGGTGGAGATCGTCACCTATCCGGAGACCCCGCACGGATTCCTCGCCGACTACCGGCCGAGCTACCGGAAAGGGGCCGCCGAAGACGCCTGGAAGCGGATGCTCGACTGGTTCGGCAAGTATCTCCGCTGACCCCCGAAAACCAGGGACGCACCACGTATTCTCAGGCTGTCGTCCGGATGCTGGACAGCCCCTACTCTTCGCATTGTCGCTCGATTGTCTGTGGCACGGGCAGCGGGGCGCGCCGACTGCCACGCCCCGCTGCCCCGGGGCACGGTGGAGCAGATTCGAAGTCGATGCTGACTCGCAGCATGACTGGGTTCGCCGCGCCTCGGAATCGGAACATTTCCGAACGTCGGCGCGAACTCGGCGCACGAACTGCAATGCCGCACCGATTGGCGCGCGGTGACGGACTTTCGCGAAGGACGCCTGCGACGCAGTCGTCGTGACGCGGGTGGGGCGGCAAGCGAGCGGGTCACCACGTTCGAAGCTCGACGTCCTCGAGCGCAGCCGCACCGGGACCCGCTCGACGACGTGCTTTGCGCCGCCGAGGTCCGGAGCGAAAGCCGGACACCACCCGCCTCACGCCGAGCGACCCGCGGAGATTCCGGAATGCGCGCCCAGCGCAACAGGCGGCCCGCTACTTCGTCCTCGGAACGCGCCCCAGCGTATAGAACTCGTCGTTCGGCCGCATCGCGATCAGGTTCGCCATCCGGTTCGACAGCGCGAAGAACGCGGCGATCGCGCCGATGTCCCAGATGTCCTCGTCGGAGAACCCCTGTGCATGCAGCGCAGCGAAATCCTCGTCGCCGATCTCGACGCTGCGCAGCGCCACCTTCAGCGCAAACGCGAGCATCGCCTTCTGCCGCGGCGTGATGTCGGCCTTGCGGTAATTGACCGCAACCTGGTCGGCGACCAGCGGATCCTTCGCGTAGATGCGCAGGATCGCGCCGTGCGCGACGATGCAATACAGGCAGTCGTTGGCCCCCGAGGTCGCGACGACGATCATCTCGCGCTCGGCCTTGGTCAGCCCGCCGTCCTTCAGCATCAACGCGTCGTGGTAGGCGAAGAACGCGCGGAACTCGTCGGGCCGGTGCGCGAGCGTCACGAATACGTTCGGAACGAAGCCGGCCTTCTCCTGGACCTCGACGATGCGCGCCCGGATGTCGTCGGGGAGTTCGGCGAGCGCGGGTACCGGGTAGCGCGAGATCGGCGCGCTCATCGCCCGCTCACTGGTCCGGCGGGACGTACCCGGCGGGCATTTCCGCGCCCGTGCCGAAGAAATGCTTCTCCATCTGCTCGGCGAGCCATTTGCGCGCGCGCGGATCGGCGAGCGTCAGCCGGTTTTCGTTGACGAGCATCGTCTGATGCTTGAGCCACTGCGCCCAGGCCTCTTTCGACACGTTCTCGTAGATCCGCTTGCCCAGCTCGCCCGGGTAGGGCGGGAAATCGAGGCCTTCGGCCTCCCGTCCGAGCTTCACGCACTTGACTGTCCTTGCCATTGCCCGTTTCCTTCGCGATTGCTCCCGGCTGCCGCGGCCGGGGACTACAGGGTCTTGAGGTACACCAGCGACTTGCGCTGGTAATTGTAGAGCGCCTGCTTCTGCTGCGGCAGGTCGGCGATCTCCGCATTTCGGAATCCTCGCTCGAGGAACCAGTGCGACGATTTCGTCGTCAGCACGAACAGCGACGAGAGCCGCAGCTTGCGCGCCCGCTGCTCGATTTCCTGCATCAGTGCCTCGCCATAGCCCTCGCGGCGGAAATCGGGATGCACGGCCAGCGCCGCGAGCTCGCCGGCGCGCTCGCTGGGAAACGCATAGAGGGCGGCGCAGCCGATGATGTGATTGTCGTACTCGGCGACGATGAAGCGCTCGATCTCGCTTTCCAGTCGCTCGCGCGAGCGGCGCACGAGGATGCCCTGCTCCTCGAGAGGCTCGATGATCGAAAGGATGCCGCCCACGTCGTCGATGGTCGCGCTGCGCAGGTGCGCGAGCGCCGTCGCCGAGACCATCGTGCCGATGCCGTCGCGCGTGAACAGCTCGAGCAGCAGCGCGCCATCGTGGCGCCGGCTGATCAGGTGCGCGCGCTTCACCCCGTTGTCGCAGGCGCGGATCGCGGCGGGCAGGCAGATCCGGACGTCCGGCGCGAGCTTTTCGGGCCGGACGAGCATCGCCTCGGCGTCGGCGGTCGACAGGTCGGAGAGGAGCTGGCGCCGGCTGTTGCGCACACCGTCGGCCTCGATCAGGAAGATCAGCTTGGTCGCGTCCATGCGCACTGCGCACTGGGTCGCGACTTCCTCGACGGTCAGGTTGAAGATCTCGCCGGTCGGTGAATATCCGAGCGGGGAGATCAGCACGATGTCGCCATCGTCGAGGCGCTGCTGGATCGCCTCGGTGTCGATCCGGCGCACTTCCCCCGCGAGCTGCATGTCGACGCCTTCGACGATGCCCATCGGCTTGGCGGTCAGGTAGTTGCCCGAGGACACGCGATTGCGCGCGCCGGCCATCGGCGAGTTCGCGAGCCCCAGCGACAGCAGCGCCTCGATGCGCGAACGCACCTGCCCCGCCGCCTCGAGCACGCAGTCCATCGTTTCCGGATCGGTCACGCGCACGCCGTTGGCGAAGCGGCTCGGTATGCTCTGCTGGGCGAGGATGGCATCGACCTGGGGCCGGCAGCCGTGCGCGACGACCAGCTTGATGCCCAGGCTGTGAAGCAGGTTCAGGTCGTGGATGACGCCCAGGAAACCCTCGTCGGCGACGACCTCGCCGCCGAAGGCGATGACGAAAGTGTGGCCGCGGAACGCGTGCACGTACGGCGCGGCCGCGCGAATCCAATGGACGAAGGAGCGCATCGTCGCTGAATTGACGGCGGGCTGTTCGTCGGGCGCGCGGGGCATCGTTTGTAGGAACCGGCAGCGAAGCGTCGCGGATTATAGCCCCCGGTGACCGGCCTGCGGACCGGCGATGCGCGTCGCCTATAATTGCCGGCAATGCCTTCGCCGCTGCTGTCCGATCTCAATTCCGAGCAACTCGCCGCGGTCACGCTGCCGCACACGTCCGCGCTGATCCTCGCAGGCGCCGGCAGCGGCAAGACGCGGGTGCTGACCACGCGCATCGCATGGCTGCTCGCGAACGGGCAGGCGACCCCGCTGTCGATCCTCGCCGTCACGTTCACGAACAAGGCGGCCAAGGAGATGCTCCTGCGCCTCTCCGTGCTCACGCCGGTCAATACGCGCGGCATGTGGATCGGCACCTTCCACGGCTTGTGCAACCGGATGCTGCGCGCGCATCACCGCGACGCCGACCTGCCGCAGCTCTTCCAGATCCTCGACACGCAGGACCAGCTGGCGCAGATCAAGCGGATGTACCGCGCCCACGGCATCGACGACGAGCGCTACCCGCCGCGGGAACTCCAGTGGTTCATCGCCGATGCCAAGGAACGCGGCCTGCGCCCGAACGCCGTCGAGGCCGGAGACGAGATGTCGCGCCGGCGCGTCGAGCACTACGCGCTCTACGAAGCGATGTGCCAGCGCGAAGGCGTCGTCGACTTCGCCGAACTGCTGCTGCGCAGCTTCGAGCTCCTGGAGCGCAACGAGGCGATCCGCGAGCATTACCGGCGCCGCTACTCGGATCTCCTGGTCGACGAATTCCAGGACACCAACATCCTGCAGTACCGGTGGCTGCGGCTGCTCGCGGGACCGGATGCCGTCGTGTTCGCAGTCGGCGACGACGACCAGTCGATCTACGCGTTCCGCGGCGCCAACGTCGGCAACATGCGCCATTTCGAGCGCGATTTCGCGCGTCCTGGCGCGCCCGTCGTCCTGATCAAGCTCGAGCAGAACTACCGGTCGCATGGGCACATCCTCGACGCGGCGAACGCGCTGATCCGGCACAACGCGGCGCGTCTCGGCAAGAACCTGTGGACCAGCGAAAGCAAGGGCGACCCGGTGCGGGCATTCGCCGCCGGCAGCGACATCGACGAGGCGGCATTCATCATCGAGGTCGTCCAGGGTCTGCAGGACGAGGGGCTCGCACTCGACCAGGTCGCGCTGCTCTACAGGAGCAATGCGCAGTCGCGGGTGCTCGAGCACGCGCTGTTCAATGCCGGGCTGCCGTACCGGGTCTATGGCGGCATACGCTTCTTCGAGCGCGCCGAGGTCAAGAGCGCGCTGGCCTACCTGCGGCTGCTCGTCGAGCCTGGCGACGAGGGCGCATTCCTGCGCGCCGTCAACTTCCCGCCGCGCGGCATCGGTGCGCGCACCCTCGAGCAGTTGCAGGGCGCGGCGCGTGCTCAGGGCACGTCCCTGTGGCAGGCGGCGTGCGCCGGCGATATCAAGGGCAAGGCGGGGAGCGCGCTGGCCGGATTCGTGCGGTTGATCGAGGATGCGCGCGAGACGACGAGAAGCCTGCCGCTCGGCGAAACCGTCGCGCACGCCATCGAGATGTCGGGATTGATCGCGCATTACCGGGGGGAAAAGGACGGCAGCGAGCGCGTCGAGAATCTCGAGGAGCTGGTGAGTGCCGCCGAGGGCTTCGTGCGCGAGGCCGATCTCGCCGTCGATGCGCCAATGCGCGATGTCGGCGATGCCGCGGCCGAGGGTGCCACGGACCCGCTGACCGCTTTTCTTGCGCACGCTGCCCTCGAAGCGGGCGACACCCAGGCGGCGGAAGGGCGACCTGCACTACAGCTGATGACCATGCACGCGGCCAAGGGGCTCGAGTTCCACACGGTCTTCGTCACCGGTCTCGAGGAAGGCCTCTTTCCGCACGACAACAGCCGCAACGAGGTCGACGGCCTGGAGGAAGAGCGCCGGCTCATGTACGTCGCGGTGACGCGTGCGCGGCGCCGGCTCTACCTGACGCTTGCGCAAAGCCGGATGCTGCACGGGCAACTGCGTTACAACGTCGCGTCGCGCTTCATCGACGAGATTCCGCGCGAGCTCGTGCAATGGCTGTCCGGTCGCGAGCGGCGACGCGGCCGCGAGCACGGCGAGGCCGAATGGGGGCGCGAGCCTCGCGGGCAGCCCGTCGCGTTGCCGCAGACCGCGAGCAGCGTCGGCGCGGGTCCGATCGCGACACCGCCCGCGCCAGCGTGGCGTATCGGCCAGAGCGTTCGCCACGCCAAGTTCGGCCTGGGCGTCATCATCGACACCGAAGGGCGCGGCAGCGATGCACGGGTGCAGGTCAATTTCAGCGACGCTGGCGTCAAGTGGCTCGCGCTCGACTATGCCCGCCTCGAAAGGGGGTCCGAATAAATGGGGTCAGAGCCAAATAAATGGGGTCAGAGCCAAATAAATGGGGTCAGAGCCAAATAAATGGGGTCAGAGCTAAATAAATGGGGTCAGAGCTAAATAAATGGGGTCAGAGCTAAATAAATGGGGTCAGAGCTAAATAA
>JAGXBK010000236.1 GCA_018971195.1 Betaproteobacteria bacterium | reverse complement strand
TAATGCGATAAATGGGGTCAGAGCTCCAGCGTAATCATTACAGCTCTGACCCCATTTATCGCATTACAGCTCTGACCCCATTTATTGCATTACAGCTCTGACCCCATTTGCCTGGATGACGCCCCCGCCCAGGCACACATCGGCGTCGTACAGCACCAGGTACTGGCCCGGCGTCGGTGCCCATTGTGGTGCGTCGAAGCTCGCGCGCAGGCGCGCATCATCCGCATCGTCGGTTTTGCGGGCATGGTCCGCGCCGGGAGCGTCGTCGATGGCGCGCAGCGTGCACGCCGCGTCGGGCATCCGGTAGCGCGTCTTCGCCGCATAGCGCCCGGGCAGCGTCGGTGCCGCTCCGGCAATCCAGTGCATGTCCGACGCGTCGACCTCGCACCGGTAGAGCAGCGGGTGGTCGTGTCCCTGGACCGCGATCAGCGCATTGCGCGCCATGTCCTTGCCGGCCACGAACCAGGGCTCGCGCGCGCCATCGCGCAGGCCGCCGATGCCGAGGCCCTGGCGCTGGCCGAGCGTGTAGTACGCGAGTCCGACGTGGCGTCCGATGTCCACGCCGTCGGGCGTGACGATCGGCCCGGGCACGCGCGGCAGGTAGCGCGCGAGGAAATCGCGGAACGGACGCTCGCCGATGAAGCAGATGCCGGTCGAGTCGCGCTTCGCCCAGGTCGGAATGCCCTCGCGCTGCGCGATCGCGCGCACCTCGCGCTTGGTGATGCCGCCCAGCGGAAACAGCGCGGGCGCAAGTTGCGGCTGCGTCAACCGGTGCAGGAAATACGTCTGGTCCTTGGACGCGTCGATCGCCTTCAGGAGCGCCGTCGCGCCGGATGCATCGCGCCGCACGCGCGCGTAATGGCCCGTTGCGATCCAGTCGGCGTCGAGCGCGAGCGCGTGGTCGAGGAATGCGCGGAACTTGATCTCGCTGTTGCACAGCACGTCGGGGTTGGGCGTGCGACCCGCAGCATAGTCGCGCAGGAAGAGCGCGAATACGCGCTCGCGGTACTCGGCGGCGAAGTTCACCGCCTCGAGCTCGATGCCGATCACGTCCGCGACTGCGGCAGCATCCACCAGGTCCTCGCGCGACGTGCAGTATTCGTCGGTATCGTCGTCTTCCCAGTTCTTCATGAACACGCCGACGACATCGTAGCCCTGCTGCTTCAGGAGCCACGCGGCGACCGAGGAATCGACGCCCCCCGACATGCCGACAACCACCCGCTCGCGCCGCGCCATCAGAGGCTCGCGATCAGGCCCAGCGGCCACCGCCGGCCGGCGCGGTAGTCGTCGAGGGAGCGCAGCACCAGCGGGCTGCGGTGCTGCTCGGGGTGCGCGGCGATGTCTTCGTAGGGCAGCCACAGCGCCCGCACGATACCGGTGTCCAGCGCCCTTGCCGGCTCGTGGCTGCGTCGCAGCGCCGCCAGCGTGAAGCGCACGAAGGTCTCGCCGGTCTCGGCCGAACCCCATTGGTAGACCCCGACCAGCGCCACTGGATCGACCTGCCACGCCGATTCCTCGAGGGTCTCGCGCGCAGCCGCCGCGACGATCGACTCGCCGGCTTCGACATGTCCGGCGGGCTGGTTGAGTCGCAGGCCGCCATGCGTTTCCTCCTCGACGAGCAGGAAGCGTCCTTCATGCTCGACGACGGTTGCGACGGTAACGGCGGGTCGGTGGGCAGCTCGGCTCATGGCATCGAAGTCCGGCGAAGCCGCCATGATAAGTGACCCCGGTCCGCGGAACCGGACGGCGGCACCGTACTGCGCGCGTCGGGTGTGCCGGGCGCGCCCCGGGTGCCGCGCGAACGGGAGCGAAACCTGTGCGGACGGCTGCGGCGAACGAGATTCACCGGCGAGCCGCTACGTGCATCCGGGAGGATGCGCGCAACCCCGCAGCCGGCGCATGGCACCGGCCGCGGGGTTTTCTTCCAGAGACTATTTGGCCGGGGCTGCTGCCGGCTCCGCCGCCTTGGCAGCTTCTTTCTTCACGGCTTCCTTCTTCACCGCTTCCTTCTTCATGGCTTCCTTCTTCGCCGCCTTCTTCATGGCCGTCTTCTTGGCCGCCTTGTGCGTCACGACCTTCTTCTTCTCATGCTTCACCGTCTTTTCGGCCTTCTTCGTGCCGCCTTCGGCCTTCATCGGCGCGGCGGGCGTCATGGCGGGTGCGGGGGCCGGAGCGGCCGCGGGCGCAGGTGCCGCGCCCTGGGCCCACGCGGTGGCGGCAAAAGTGCCGGCTACCAGGGCGATCAGCAGTTTGTTCATGTGCACAGTCCTTGTTGGCATTGGAAAGTTTGGAAATGACGCCGTAACCCTGCGTCGAGGCCAATAACGCGGTCAAAGGCACGCCGGTTGACACGGGGTCGCGGCCCGGCCGTACCGTGGCCGGCGCCAAAAGCTTGCAACAATCAACGAATTGGACGCGCGAGCACTGTCGCAAGTTCACGACACTCCGGCGTCAGATTCCAACGATTGCGGCATTGCACCCGAGACCGCCGGCCCGTAGCTCGGATGCCCGTTTCCGGCGGGTAGGACGCAATGCCGTCCGAACTCGCAATTTTTGCCGACAGGAGACGGATGGGCGGGGCGACCTCGCGCCTGTGGCCGCGGCGCGGGCACCGCGGCCGTGCACCCGCCACGTTTAGAGACGCGGGTCGCGCTGCATCCAGTCCCGCAGCAGGGCCACCGTCACGGTGCGTCGAGTCGCCAACGAATGGCGGTCCAGCGCCGCGAGGGTCGCGACCAGCGACCGCATGTCCCGGCGGCCGTGCGCGAGCAGGTAGGCGATCACGTCGTCGCCCAACCGGAAGCCTCGCTCGAGCGCGTAGGCGGCCAGCGCCCGGGGCTTGTCCGCGTCGGCGAGCGGCAGGACCTCGAACACCAACCCCAGCGCGAGGCGGGTGCGCAGGTCGTCGCGCAGCGCGAGGCGCGCCGGCGGCGCGCATGCCGCGGCGACCCACTGGCCCCCGCGGGCGGCCAGCGCATTGAACAGGGTGAACATGCGCCCCTGCTCGTCGGCACCCGCCAGGTGGACGCCGTCGATCGCGACCAGCGACGCAGCGGGCAGTCGGTCAGGCTCGGCCGGCACATCCACCGGTCGTGCACAGAAGAATGCGGGGCGCATCGCTGA
>JAGXBK010000235.1 GCA_018971195.1 Betaproteobacteria bacterium | reverse complement strand
GTCATGCTGTCCTTTGGCGACCCGCGGCCGTACGCGTCCACCATCAAGTCGGCAGGGTGCAAACTGATTTGCCAGGTGCAGGGCTTCGCGGAAACGAAGCTGGCTCAGGACGCGGGGGCCGACCTCATCGTGGCCCAGGGCACCGAGGCCGGAGGTCACGGCGCTCGGCGCGCCACGCTGCCGTTGGTGCCGGCCGTGGTGGATGCGGTCGCACCCACACCCGTGCTGGCGGCAGGCGGCATCGCCGACGGCCGCGGCCTGGCTGCGGCACTGATGCTGGGCGCCGACGGCGCGCTCATCGGCACCCGCTTCTATGCGAGCACCGAGGCCCTCGGCCCGGACAGCGCGAAACAGCGGATCGTCGCCGCCCGAGGCAGCGAGACGGAGCGGACCGCAATCTTCGACATCGTGCGCGGCTACGCGTGGCCCCCGGGGTATCCGGGACGCGCATTACGCAACCGCTTCATGGAACGCTGGCACGGTCGCGAGACCGATCTGGCGGCGGCGCTGGCAACCGAACGTGCCGCATATCAAGGGGCCGCCCGCGACGGCGATTGCGACACGGCCGTGGTCTGGGCGGGTGAAGGCGTCGACCTGATCAAGAGCGTGGAAGGCGCGGCGGGGCTCGTCGCGCGGATCAGTGCGGAGGCCGAAGCACGGTTGCGTATCGGCGTGCTACGACAGCGCGCTGCGGACGAAGGCACCGAGTAGCGCCGTCGCGTCGGGGCCCTGCGCGTCATGGTAGGGATGCTGCTCGTCGCCGCCGCTCCAGGCGTGGCCCAGGCCGTCGATGAGCACATGCCGCGCCACGAGGCGCCGACCATCGTTCCATTCGCTGGTCGTGACCGGGCGGCCGTCGGTCGTGGTCGTCGCGACGTGATCGGGCGGCGGAAGCTCGGTAGCGTCGCCGGATGTCGCGGCGGGATGGGCGTTCAAAGCGAGATACTGGCGGACAAGCTGGACGGCGTTGATCGGCGGCACGGCGGTGTCGAGCGAGCCCTGGATGGCGATCAATGGCACCGGCAGGCTCGTGGGATCCGCGGCAGCACGCGCGTCGGCCCCGATTTCGGCAACGTCGGTGTCGGCGCCGTTGCTGATGACTGAAAGTGCCGTGTACGGCGACGACGCTGCCCCGCAGGCGATGCCCGAGTGGATGAACGTGCCGGCCACCAGATCCGGCCGGCGCAGGCCAAGGATCGCGGCAAGGCCGCCGCCCGACGACATCCCGGCGACGAACACGCGGCGCCGGTCGATTCGGTAGCGCTCGCGCACCTCCTCGATCTGCGCAGCGACGATCGCCGTCTCACCCCAGCCTCGCGTCGTCCCGCCGTCGTACCAGTTCCAGCATCCCCACCGGTTCGCGCCGTTCTTCTGCCGCGGAAGCAGCACCAGACATCCGAGGTCGTCGGCGGTGTTCGCGATACGCGTACCCGCCGCGATGTCCTCGGGCGTCTGCTGGCAGCCGTGGATCAACACGATCAGCGGAGCTTCTCGATCGTTCGGCCCGTTCGCGTGACCTTTCGGGACATAGACCAGGTAGTCGCGCTGCGGCAGGATCCACGGCGCGACGGCGAGGAAGCCGCGGAAGGTTCCTTTCCCGCCGGTCTCGAAGCGCCCAGGCTCCGGTGGCTTGCGCCGGAAGAGCCTGGCAAGGAACGCCTTGGTGCGGGACCAGAGTTCGCGAAGGTGGAGCATGGCACGGAGGATTCCACGTCGGGTGCGGTGAGGCGAGCGTCGCGATGGCGCTCCCGCCGATCGGCGTCACTTCGTCTTTCCCGCCTTCATCGACGCCGGCGTGTTCTTCGATTCGGCCGGAAAGCACTGCAGGAGATCGGCCAGATCGTCGGCGTGCTCTTCTTCCATGGCCAGGATGCCTTCCAGCATCCGGCGCGTCGTCGGGTCGTCGCCACCGAGGTATCGGATCGCGTCGCGATAGCTGTCGATGGCGATGCGCTCTGCCACCAGGTCTTCCCGGATCATGTCGACCAGGGAGTTTCCCGCCACGTACTCGGCGTGGCTGCGGCCGGCAAGGCTGCCCGGCGAGAAATCCGGCTCCCCGCCCAGTTGCACGATGCGTTCCGCGATCTGGTCGGCATGGCCCTGCTCTTCGTTGGAATGCGCCAGGAACTCGGCCGCGACGCTTTGCGAATCGATGCCACGAGCCATGAAGTAGTGGCGCCGGTAGCGCAGGACGCAGACGATCTCCGTTGCGAGCGCATCATTGAGCAGCTTCACCACGGATTCCCGGTCGGCGGCATAGCCCGCCGTCACTGCCCCATCGTCGACGTGCTGGCGCGCGTTCCTGCGCAAGGTTTGAGTGTCGGTCAGCGGCGATTTCGTCTTCATGTCCATGGGGGCTCCCGGAGATAGCGGCGCTCGTTTCACGCAACGCAGCGCGAATGGACGCTCGACCAGCACCATACCGGGTGCCCTCGACAGGGTCTGTGCGGAAGCGCACACGCGCCGCGTTTCGTGCGCCGACAGCGTGCGCACTTGCATCCTGTCGGGGCGACGCAGGCGGCGCGCCGCCATCGCCGGGATCAGCGTCCTGCCGTGCGCTCCCAGCCGCGGCAGCCGTTCAAGAAGAGGTTGACGACGTCGCGCACCCAGGCGCCTATTTCGGTGGGCGCCATGGGCGTCCCCAGCCCCATCGCCCGGCGCTGCGGCAAAGCGACGACCATCTGCAGGAATTGCTGCGCGGCAAAGGCAGGGTTGTCCAGCGCCAGGTTCCCGGTGCGCGCTTCGCGTTCGAGCACACCCGCGATCAGCCGGACCGCTTCTTCGCTTGCGCCCTGGTGGGTGACAGCCGCCGCCAGATCCGGGAATCGGCTTGCCTCCGAAACGATCAGGCGGTGCAGTGCGATCGCCGGCGCAGACAAGGCGGCGCGCAGGATAAGCTCGGCCAAGCCACGCAGGATCTCGGGCAGGGCCGCCCCCTGGAGCAATGGCACATCGGCGGGCGGGCGCAGGCGCTCGATGGTGCGATGGACGACCGCGGCGAACAGCGCAGGCTTGTTCTCGAAGCGGTGATAGAAGGTGCGCTTGGAAACGCGAGCGCGTTGCGCGACCGCCTCGATGGTCGTCGCGCCGTAGCCCCGGGTGAAGAACAGTTCGCTCGCCGCGTCGACGATTCGAT
>JAGXBK010000234.1 GCA_018971195.1 Betaproteobacteria bacterium | reverse complement strand
TCGCTGATCGCGCTGATCGGCGTGTTCCTGCTGATCGGCATCGTCAAGAAGAATGCGATCCTCATCATCGACTTCGCGCTGGAGGCCGAGCGCGCCCGGGGTCTCGGTCCGCTCGAAGCCGTGCGCGAGGCCTGCCTGCTGCGCTTCCGACCGATCCTGATGACGACGCTGGCGGCGGCGCTGGGGGTGTTGCCGCTCGCGATCGGATTCGGCGAGGGGGCCGAGTTGCGCCAGCCGCTGGGCGTGGCGATCATCGGCGGCCTGATCGCCAGCCAATTGCTCACGCTGCTGACCACTCCGGTCATCTACGTGCTCCTCGACCGGCTGCGTCGGCGCGGCGCCGACGAGCGGCACCTGAGCCGCGCCGGCGGCGGCACGCTCCAGCCACTGGAATCCACATGAACTCACGCCCGATCTTCCTGCATCGCCCGGCGGCGTGGCTGCTGGGCGCGACGCTCTCGACGCTGGCGGCGTGCACCACCGGCCCTGCGTACCAGCGTCCGCAGGTCGCAGCACCGGCCGCCTTCAAGGAGGCGCCGTCCGCCGATTCGAGCTGGTTTCCGGCGGCCCCGGCCGACACGCTGGACCGCGGCCCGTGGTGGCAGCTTTTCGGCGACCCCGGGCTCGACGCGCTGGCCAGCGAGGTCGAGGTCTCGAACCAGAACGTGGCTGCGGCGGTTGCCGCCTACGCGCAGGCCCAGGCCCTGGTGCGCGAGCGGCGTGCGGCGCTGTTTCCGTCGCTGGCGCTCGATGCGAGCGCGACGCGTGCCGGTGGCGCGGGCGCGCCGGGTACGGCAAACAGCCTGCGCCTCGACCTCGGCGCGAGCTGGGAGCCCGACATCTGGGGTCAGCTGCGCCTGGCCGTGACCAGCGCCCGGGCGAGTGCCGAAGCGAGCGCTGCGAACCTGGCGGCGGCGCGCCTGTCGGCACAGGCAGCGCTGGCGACCGATTACTTCGCATTGCGCGAGGCCGACAACGAGATCGCGCTGCTCACCCGGGCGGTCGCGGCCTACGAGCGCTCGCTGCGCATCACGCAGAACCAGTACGATGTAGGCATCGCCCAGCGCACCGACGTGCTGCAGGCCGAGACCCAGCTCGATACGGCGCGCGCGAACCTGCGGTCGACGGTCGGCCAGCGCGCAGTCCTCGAGCACGCGATCGCGCTGCTGGTCGGCAAGGCGCCGGCCGGATTCAGCGTGCCGGTCGCGCCTTGGAACGCCCGGGTTCCGGCGGTGCCGCTCACGGTGCCGTCTGGACTGCTGCAGCGCCGACCCGACATCGCCGCGGCCGAGCGCGCGGTGGCAGCGGCGAACGCGCAGATCGGCATCCAGCGTTCGGCCTATTTTCCGAGCCTCAACCTGTCGGCGTCCTATGGCGGCGCCGGAACGAACCTGCTCGCGTTGTTCCGGGCGTCGAACACTCTCTGGTCGCTGGGGCTGACGGCGGCGCAGACGTTGTTCGACGCGGGTGCGATCGCGGCCCGCGTCGAAGGCGCCGTGGCGGCACGCGACGCGGCCGTCGCGAACTATCGGCAGGTCGTGCTGAGCGGATTCCAGGCGGTCGAGGACCAGCTCGCGACCAGCCACGCGCTCGCCCTCCAGGAGGACCAGCGCCGTGCCGCATCGGCCGCTGCCGACCGTACCGAGCAGTTGACGCTCAATCAATACGAGCAGGGTCTCGTGCCCTATACCAGCGTCGTCCTCGCCCAGGTCACTGCGCTTTCCGCGCGCCAGTCGCTGTCGCAGCTCATGTCGAGCCGGCAGGCTGCGGCCGTTGCGCTGATCCAGGCGCTGGGCGGCGGCTGGCGGGCCCCCGGGACCTCTTGAAAATCGCCGGTGGCCGAGCTATTATTAGCACTCGCAGTCGCCGAGTGCTAGCAACAAGGCCGAACCGCGCTGACGCGCCGGCCAGATTCGAGATCGGCGACGGGCGCCCAACTCGTTGTTTTCAGACGAATTCAAATCTAGGAGTGAGCACTGACATGAAGCTTCGTCCCCTGCATGACCGGATCATCGTCAAGCGCCTCGAAGAGGAGCGCAAATCCGCCGGCGGCATCGTGATTCCCGACACCGCCGCCGAAAAACCCTCGATGGGCGAAGTCGTCTACGCCGGGCCCGGCAAGACCGACGACCACGGCAAGCTGGTCCCGATGGGCGTCAAGGCCGGCGACAAGGTGCTGTTCGGCAAGTACTCGGGCCAGGAATTCAAGCTGGAAGGCAA
The DNA here is from genome assembly GCA_018971195.1 of Betaproteobacteria bacterium. Lineage (GTDB taxonomy): Bacteria > Pseudomonadota > Gammaproteobacteria > Burkholderiales > Casimicrobiaceae > VBCG01. Next base: position 945 of record JAGXBK010000234.1, on the reverse strand, counting down.
GGACCTGCTGCACATGCGCGAAGACGACGTCATCGGCATCGTCGACTGACCGCGCACCCGAACACCGCCTACCCGAACACAGAAAATACAGCACCAGGAGAAACCTATCATGGCAACCAAAGACGTCCGCTTCGGCGAGAATGTACGCAACCGGATGGTGAACGGGGTTAACGTCCTCGCCAACGCCGTCAAGATCACCCTCGGCCCGAAGGGCCGCAACGTGGTCCTCGAGCGCAGCTTCGGCGCGCCGACGATCACCAAGGACGGCGTGTCCGTCGCCAAGGAAATCGAGCTCAAGGACCGGTTCGAGAACATGGGCGCGCAGATGGTGAAGGAAGTCGCGTCCAAGACCTCCGATGTCGCCGGTGACGGCACCACGACGGCCACGGTGCTGGCGCAGTCGATCATCGCCGAGGGCATGAAGTACGTTGCCGCCGGCATGAACCCGATGGACCTCAAGCGCGGCATCGACAAGGCGGTCATCGCGATCGTCGACGAGCTGAAGAAGATCAGCAAGCCGTGCTCGACCAGCAAGGAGATTGCGCAGGTAGGCGCGATCTCGGCCAACGCCGACGAGTCGATCGGCAAGACCATCGCCGAGGCGATGGACAAGGTCGGCAAGGAAGGCGTGATCACGGTCGAGGACGGCAAGGGGCTGGAGAACGAGCTCGAGCTGGTCGAGGGCATGCAGTTCGACCGCGGCTACATCTCGCCGTATTTCATCAACAATCCCGACAAGCAGGTGGCGGTGCTCGAAGACCCGTACATCCTGCTGCACGACAAGAAGGTGAGCAACATCCGCGACCTGTTGCCGCTGCTGGAGCAGGTCGCCAAGTCCGGCAAGCCGCTGGTGATCGTCGCCGAGGACGTCGACGGCGAGGCGCTGGCGACATTGGTGGTCAACAACATCCGCGGCATCCTGAAGACCGTCGCGGTCAAGGCGCC
>JAGXBK010000066.1 GCA_018971195.1 Betaproteobacteria bacterium | reverse complement strand
GCGCAACTCCACCCGCATTCGTCCGCATCGGGATGCCCGCGGCGCGGAATGACCTTGGGGGGATATCCAATGCAACGCCTGCGCCCGCGCGTGCACGTATTCGCTCTCATCGCTGCACTGCTGTTCTGCGCTCCGGCGCTCGCCCGGGACTACACGCTGAAGTCCCTCACGATCGTCGATCCGCAGGCGCGCGCGACGCCGCCGGGCGCGCGCACCGGGGGCGCCTACCTGACGATCGAGAACCGCGGCAGGGACAACGACCAGCTCGTTCGCGCGTCGTCACCCATCGCCGACAGCACCGAACTGCATGCGATGCGCATGGAGGGGGGCGTCATGCGCATGCGTAGTGTCACCGCGATCGGCGTTCCGGCCGGGTCGAAGATGGCGCTCGCCCCCGGTGGCTACCATGTGATGTTCGTCGGCCTCAGGAAGCCTCTGGTGGCAGGCGACCACGTGCCCCTGGTGCTGACGTTCGAGAAAGCGGGAACGGTCGACGTCGAGGTGGTCGTGACGCCGCTGGACGCCGCGGCGTCCAGCCCGCGCATGCCGGGGATGGACATGCCGGCGCCGCATCCGGTGCGCTGAGCGGCGCCCCGGCGCAAGCATTCCATCGTGGCGTCGCACGCAGCCCGCATGCGCACGCTGGCGGTCGCACCGGTCGCAGCGTCGGCGCTGGTCCGAGGGGCCTGGGCGCAGGCGTTGCTCGGCCGCCTGGGCAGCAGGCCCCGATTCGCCGAGCCGTTCCCCGCGCCATAGTAAAATTGGTCCGTGGAAGCCTTGGCACCCTCCTCTCCGGCGCCGGGCGCTCGCGCCGTGCCGCTTCGGGTCGACGCACGTCGCAGCGTCGCGACGTGGCTGTTCGTCTGCTGCGCGCTGGTATTCGCGATGGTCGTCGTCGGCGGGGTGACGCGACTCACGCACTCAGGATTGTCGATCACCCAGTGGCAGCCGATCGTCGGCACCGTCCCGCCGCTGTCGGAATCCGCGTGGAACGATGCGTTCACCCGGTACCAGGCCACGCCCGAATACCGCGACGTCAACCGCGGCATGACGCTCCAGGCGTTCAAGGGCATCTTCTGGTGGGAATACTTCCACCGGCTGCTCGGCCGGGCGATCGGCGTCGCGTTCCTGCTTCCCTACCTGTGGTTCCTGCTGCGCAGGCGCATCCCTCCCGGTTACGCGAAATCGCTCGCCGGCATCTTCGTGCTGGGCGGGCTGCAGGGCGCGCTCGGCTGGTTCATGGTCGAGAGCGGGCTCGTCAGCGATCCGCGCGTGTCGCAGTTCAGGCTGACGGCGCACCTCGGCCTGGCATTCCTGATCTACGCCGCGATGCTGTGGACCGGGTTGTCGCTGATGTTCACCGGGCGCGCCGACCGGAACCTGCCGGGGGTGCGGCGCGCGCGCCGGTGGGCTTTCGGGGTTGCCGCGCTGGTGTTCGTCATGGTGCTCTCCGGCGGATTCGTCGCGGGGATCCGGGCCGGATTCGCCTACAACACTTTCCCGCTGATGCAGGGCCGCTGGGTGCCTCCGGAAATCATGACGCTCTCGCCCTGGTGGAAGAATTTCTTCTGGAACCTGGCGACGGTGCAGTTCGACCACCGGATGATCGCGTGGCTGCTCGCATTCTTCATTCCATACACGTGGTGGCAGCTGCGCCGGTCGCGCTCGCCGCTGCGGGCGAGGCGCGGTGCCGACGCGCTGGTCGCGGGCCTCGCCGTCCAGGTCTCGCTGGGGATTGCGACGCTGGTCAACGTGGTCCCGGTCCCGCTCGCGGCGATGCATCAGGCAGGGGCGCTGGTCGTGTTCACGCTTGCACTCAATGTGGCGCACGCGCTGCGTTGATGCCGGTCAAACTTGACGTATCAACGGGAAGGCTGGCGAGACATGGCTGATTTGCGCGCGCTCGACGAACCGCTGTCCGACGCCGATCTCGACGAGCTCGAGGTCTTTCTCGCGTCGGATGCGGTTCCGCAGGATTGCATGGACCTCGAGATGCTCGACGGCTTCCTGACGGCCATCATCAGCGGGCCCGAGTCGATCCAGCCATCCGAATGGCTGCCGCAGGTCTGGAGCGACGGCGGACGGATGACCAACCCGGCGTTCTCCGACAACGACCAGGCGCAGCGGATCATGGGCCTGATGCTGCGGCACATGGTCGGCATCCAGCGCACGCTGTCCGATTCGCCGACGCGCTTTCGACCGCTGCTCTACGTGCCGGAGGAGAACGGACGCAACGACAAGACGCCGCCCGAAGCGTCGGCGTGGTGCGAGGGCTACATGGCGGGAGTCAAGCTGCGCGAGGACGAGTGGCAGCCCCTCTACGACGCGCCCGACGCACGCGACTGGGCGTTTCCGATCGAAGCGCTGGCTTTTGGCGACCAGGATCCGGAGTTCGCCGAATGGATCGACGACAAGGAGAAGCGTGCGAGCCTCGTCGACGAGCTGCCGGTCGCCTCGGTGCTGATCTACCGCTTCTGGCAGGAGCGGCGCCGCGGCCAGGAATCGCGCAGCGGTGGATCGCGGCGCGAATTGCCCGAATCGGCGCGCAAATCGCGCCAGCGCCTGCACTGAGGTCGGGCCCCGACACGACGCATCCTGCTACATCGCCACCCCGTCGGCGAGCAGGTCCGCCGACTCCGGATGGCGGCGCATGTAGGCGCGTACATACGAGCAGACGGGAACCACCGTAAGCCCCTCCGCGCGCGCCCAGGCGAGTGCCGCAGCGACAAGCCCGGCCGCGATGCCGCGGCCTTCGAGCGCCGCAGGCACCTCGGTATGGACGAGCTGCAGGACCGTCCCATCCCGCCGGTAATCGCAGTAGGCGAGCGTGCCTTCGACGCGAGCCTCGAAACGATGTTGCGCGACGTTGTGCGCGATCGTCGGCCCCGATCCCGGCATCCCGGTCACCGGGTCCGGTAGACGCGGTTGTTGACGATCTTGACGCGGTCACCGACGCGCAATTCGCCCTCGCCCACCTCGCTCACCGCGACGCTTCCTCCCGAATCGAGCCGGACGATGACGCGATAGCGGTCGCGCGCGTTGGCCTTCTCGACCTGGTGGCCCACCGCCGCGCCGCCGATGGCGCCGGCGACGGTCGCCACCGTCTGTCCGGTGCCCCCGCCGATCTGGTGCCCGATCACGCCGCCGGCAATGCCGCCGATGATCGCCCCGAGGCCGATCGGAGCGTTCGAGCCGCCCGGGTACATCTGGATGCTTTCGACGACGCCATACTCGGTGCGCTGCGTGACGACCGGGCGCTGCTCGTACACGGGGTACGGCTCGTAGGAGGCGCAGCCTCCCGCGAGTGCGGCAAAGGCGACGAGCGCAAGTCCCCCGATACGGACTGTCGTGAGTTTCATCGATGTCTCCAGCAGGTTATGAATTGGCTCCGATGCGCCATCACGCCAAGCGCAGGTCCGGCAGCCGAAGCCGGGTGCCCGACGGCGCCTGGACAGCGCGGCAACGCGCACGGCGCGCTCCGGAGCCGTAACAATAGGCAAATGGGGCCATCGTCCCCGCAACTCAAATCTAGCCAAGCCTGCGCTCGCGGCCGATAGGCGATCGGCGCATTCGCCCGTCGGACGATGGCCGACACGGCGCGACGGCGCAGTCCGGCCGCGACCCCGAACCCGGGGCCGCGCCCGCCGCCGCCGGCGTCAGGCCGCTGCGCCGAAGAGGTAGGAATCGCGCGACAGCGCACCGTTCTCGTAGCCGTCGACGATGCGTTCGACGCTGGGAGTCCGTCCCGCCGCTCCGTACGCGACCAGCAGGGGAAGGTAGTGCTCCTCCGTCGGATGGGCGCGCGCGGCCTGCGGTGCCTGGTCGCGATAATCGGTCAACGCCGCGTCATCGTGCGAGCGCAGCCGCTGCCCGAGCCACTGCGCGAAGTCCACCGCATAGCGCATGGGCGTATCGCCGCCGCGATTGCCGATCCAGTCGCGCAGGTTGTGCGTCGCATGGCCGGAGCCGATGATCAGCACGTTCGCCTCGCGCAGCGGTTGCAGCGCACGCCCGAGCGCCAGGTGATGCGCCGTTCCCCGCGCGGGCGAGACCGAGAGCTGGACGACGGGAATGTCGGCCTTCGGGTACATCCATCGCAGCGGTACCCAGGCGCCGTGATCGAGGCCCCTGCAGCCATCGACGCCCGCGGTGATTCCGGCGGCCTTGAGCAACGCGACGACCCGCGCAGCCAGGTCGGGCATCCCGGGCGCGGGGTACTCGATCTCGTACAGCGCTTGGGGAAAGCCGCCGAAGTCGTGGATGGTTTCGGGCTTGACGCTGCCGGTCACCATGGGCACCGCGGTTTCCCAGTGTGCGGAGGCGATCAGCACGGCGTCCGGGTGCGGCAAGCGCCCGGCCAGCGCCTTCCATGCCTCGCCGACTGCGCCGGGGGAGACCGCATGCATCGGCGAACCGTGGGACAGGAACAGGGTCGGCAGTGGTTTCATGGCAGCTTTCCGGCGAGTGTCGCCTGCTTGACGCGGTCCGGTCTCCCGCGGGACATGGTCGATTCCTGGGCTTCCGGCGGGTCGTCAGTGTTGCGCATCGCCAAAGTCGTCGCGCGCACCGTTTCCCAGCAGCGCGCAGCTGGCCGCAGCCACGACCAGGAACGCGGGGTATTCCCAGCCGCCGCCCGTGGCGGTGAACGCCCAGCCGTTACCGAGGTGGGGCCAAGTGGCTGCGATCAACTCGACCGTAAGCACGCTCGCGACCCAGCGGGTCTTGATTCCGCCGATCAGCATGATGCCGCCGACCAGCTCGAGGGCGAAGACGACGTACGCCAGCGGGCCGGGCAGACCCAGCGATTCGAAGAACTGCGCCGTCCCGGGCAGGGTGAAGATGAAGTATTTCTGCAGCGCATGCGCGATGAACATGACGCCGAGCGCGGTCCGAAGCAGGATGGCGGCGGTGTCGATGCGTCGATTGGAGGTCATGTCGATTTCTCGTTGGTGCGTCTTGACGACGCGACGACGCCATCATGCGCGTTGACAAATGCAAGATAAACGGTACATTCTAGAAATTATAATTGCGTTGTATGCAATAATTATTACGCAATAAGATATGGACCGCTTCCAGGTCATCGCCAGCTTCGCCAAGGTCGTCGAGTCCGGAAGCTTCGCGCGCGCGGCCGACCGCCTCGGCGCGTCGGTGTCGGCCATTTCACGCCAGGTCGCCGATCTCGAGGCCCACTTGGGCGTCCGGCTGCTGAACCGCACGACCCGGCGACTGTCCTTGACCGAGAGCGGGCGCGGCTTCTACGAGCGCTGCGTGCAGCTGCTCGCCGATCTCGAGGAGGCGGAGGAGGCCGTCGCGTCGACTTCGGTCGCCCCGCGGGGCACGCTGCGGCTGACGGCGTCGGTCAGCTTCGGCTGCGGCTATCTCGCAGCGGCGATCGCCGACTTCCGCGAGTTGCATCCGCAGCTTCGCTTCGACGTCACGCTGTCGGATCTCGCAGTCGACCTGGTCGACGAGGGTCTGGACCTCGCGATCCGCATCGGGGACATCGGCAGCCAGGCCCTGATCGGGCGCAGGGTCGGCGTGTCGCAACTCGTCTGCTGCGCGGCACCGTCGTATGTCGAGCGCCATCCGGCACCCAGCACGCCCGCGGATCTGGCGGCGCACCACTGCCTCACCTACGAGTACTCGACGATCGGCAATCAATGGCGCTACACCGACGCCGCGGGAACCGCGCACGAAGTCCGCGTGTCGGGCCCCGTGCATGCGAACAGCGGCGCGATGCTGGCGGCACTCGCGGTGGCCGGCGTCGGCATCATCCTCGAGCCCGATTTCATCGTCGCCGCCGACGTGCGCGCCGGGCGTCTCGTCCGGCTGCTGCCGGATTACACGCCGCCGTCGATGCGCATCTACGCCGCGTACCCGAGCCGCCGGCACCTCTCGGCGAAGGTGCGCACCTTCGTCGATTTTCTCGCGGCGCGTTTCGAGCGGGATCCGGGGTGGCGCCTTTCTCCGCCGCAATGAGCCTATCCAGCCGGAGAGCTTGCCTCCGCTGTGGCCACGCTGTCGCGCTCGAAGTGGCCGAAACGCAGCGCGAGCGTCGGCATGACGATCAGGTTGAGCAGCGTCGATGTGGCAAGGCCGCCGAGGATGACAATCGCCATCGGGCCTTCGATCTCGTTGCCGGCCGCGCCGCTCGTCAGTGCCAGCGGCGAGAGCGCGAGCGCAGTGACCAGCGCGGTCATCAGGATGGGTATCAGGCGCTCGGAGGCGCCGCGCACCGCCGCTTCCATGCCCCAGGGCACGCCCTCGACGTGCACCAGGTGCTCATAGTGGCTGATCAGCATGATCGAGTTGCGCAGTGAAATCCCGAACAGCGTCACGAAGCCCACCATGCTCCCGAGCGACAGGTCGCCGCCCGTGACCGCCACGCTCAGCACGCCGCCCACCAGCGCGAACGGGAGGTTGGCCATCACCAGCACGACGCCGCGCCGGCTCTTCAATGCAAGAAAGAGCAGCAGTGTGATGCCGACGCCGGCCATCGCGCCATGGACGAGCAGGTCGTGGAGCGACCGGCTGCGCGCCTCGCTCTCGCCGGAGAACACGGCGTAGGTCCCCTTGGGCATCGTGATCTCGCGGCTCACGCGCGACTGCGCCTCGCGGACGAAATCGCTTACCGCGCGATTGCCGAGGTTGACGGACACCGTCTGCATGCGCCGGCCGCCATCGTGGGCGATCTGGTAGCGCCCGGATACCTGGCTGATATCCGCGAGTTCCCGCAGCGGCACCGCGAGACCGTCGGGATTGCGCAGGACGAGCGAGCCGATCTGGCCGATGTCCCGGCGCGCGGAGGGCGCGAGTATGACCCGGATATCGTAGGTCCGGCTGCCGACGTGGGCTTGCGCGACCGTCGTGCCCTGGTACGCGGTCTGGATCGCATCGAGGACCTCCACGGGCATGAAGCCCCAGCGGCTCAGCGCGTCCGGCCTCAGCCTGACGGCCAGTTCCGGCGTGCCGGGCGGCGATTCGACCCGCACGCTGGCGGCCCCGCGGATCGTGCCGACGAGCTGCGCGATTTCGAGCGCCTTCCGGTCGATGACGTCGAGGTTGTCGCCGAACACGTTGATCACGACGGGCGCAGTCACGCCGGAAATGCTCTCGTCGATGCGCTCGACCAGGAAGGTGTTGATCGACGTGGTGATTCCCGGGAATCCGGCGAGCGCGCTTTGGATGCGATGGAGTGTCGCGTCCTGGGCGCCTGCACCCATCGGCTCGAGGTCGACCTCGAATTCACTGAGCTGGACGCCGACCGGATCGACGACCTCGCCGGCGCGGCCCGCACTCTGCGCGACCAGCCGTACGCCGGGAACCTGCATCAGCGCCCGGGAGATCTGCGCGCCGATGCGCATCGATTCGGAGAGCGATGTCCCCGGCGCGAGGCCCATATGGACGATGTAGTGTCCTTCCCGCAGCTTCGGGATGAAGTTGCCGCGCAGGAATGGCAGGATCGACAGCGCCGCGATGCACACGAGCGCGACGAGCACGATGACGCTGCGCGCGTTCGGCTCGATCCTCGTAAGCAGCGCGACATAGCGCGTCTTCAGCCACGTGAGCAGGCGTGGCTCGCGCTGCGGCAGCCGGCCGCGCGTCAGCAGCGCGAGCGCCATCGCCGGCGTGAGCGTGAGGGCCACGGCGAGCGACGCCAGCACCGCAAGGATGTAGGCGATGCCGAGCGGTGCGAAGAGCCGGCCGGCAAGACCCGAGAGCGACACGACCGGCAGGAACACCAGGATGACGATGAAGGTCGCGAAGACCACCGAGCTGCGCACTTCCATCGACGCGCGCAACACGACGCGCAAGCCCGGCAGCGGCTGCGGCAGATTGCGGTTCTCGCGCAGCCGGCGGTAGATGTTCTCGACGTCGATGATCGCGTCGTCGACCACCTCGCCGAGCGCGATCGCGAGCCCGCCCAGCGTCATGGTGTTCAGGCTCACGCCGAATGCGGTCAGCACGATGATGGCGATCAGCAGTGACAGCGGAATCGCAATTGCGGAAATCACGGCGGTACGGACGTTGAGCAGGAACAGGAACAGGACCGCGATGACGAGCACGGCGCCCACCAGCAGCGCGTTGCGCAGATGCTGCGTCGCCACGGTGATGAAGGTCGCCGGACGAAAGACGTCCCGCTGCACTTCGACGCCTTGCCTCGCAAGCACCGGTATGAGCGCATCGATCGTGCGCTCGAGGCCCGCGGTGACCGCGAGCGTGTTGGATCCATACTGGCTTTCGAGCACGATCTGCACGCCGGGCGTGCCCATGATCGACGCGGCGCCGACGGCGGGGGCGCTCGCGTAGGTCACGGTGCCGACGTCACCGAGCCGGATGGCGGCACCGCGGTTCCAGCGCAGCACGACTGCGGCGAGCCCTTCGGGGGTTCTGACCTGGCCGTCGGCGTTGACCGTGATGCGCTGGTTTTCGCTTTCGATGAAGCCCGCGCCGCGCACGCCGGTCGACATCCGCGCCGCGGCGACGACATCCTGGATCGAGAGGCCGTAGCGCATCAGCTTCGCGGGATCGACCTGAATCTGCAGTTGGCGCGTATCGCCGCCGAACACGATCGCATCGGCCACGCCATGGACGCTCAGCAGTTGCGGCCTGACCGTCCATTCCGCGATGTCGTGCAGCTCCATCAGCGATCGCGTTTTCGAGGTCATGCCGATGATCAGGACGACGCTGGTCGCGGTCGTGAGCGGCAGCATCCTGGGTGGCTGCACGCCGGCGGGCAGGGTCGCGGCGAGCCCGTTCACCCGCTCGGCCACCAGCTGCCGCGCCTGCAGCACGTTCGAGCGATCGGCGAACACCAGCGTGACGGCCGACAGGCCCTGCAGCGACGTCGAGCGCATCGACCGTACGCCCGATGTCCCGGCCAGCGCGTTCTCGATCGGCTGGGTCACGAGCGCTTCGACCTGCTCGCTGGACAGTCCCGGCGCCTCGGTCTGGATGACCGTCGTGGGGGGAGCGAACTCGGGGAAGACGTCGAGCTTCGCTTGCGTCAGCGTGTACAGCCCGTACCCGACTGCCAGGATCGCCAGGGCATAGATGACGCCGCGGAAGCGCAGCGAGAAGCCGATGATGCCGTTCAGCATCGCGCGCGATTCCGGGACGCGCCGGACGCCGCCGACCGCCGGATCAGCCGTCGCATTCCGGCGGATCCTTGCACTGCGTGCTGACGCCCTGCGGGCGCAACTCCTCGGACAACAGCAGCTGCGCGCCGCGAACCACCACCGCCTCGCCCGCCTGGAAGCCGGCGGTCACGACGAATCCTCGATCGTCCGCAAGCGCGCGCGGAACATAGCGGCGCGTGAATCGATCGACCGCGGTCTTGACGTAGACCCACGGCTGGCCGCCGTACCACACGATCGCACTCTCGGGTATCAGCAGTCCCGGCGCGCTTGGCTGGTCCAGGGGCAGGTGTGCGGCCAGGCGCGTGCCGATCGGCAATGCGCGCTCGGCCAGGTAGAGATAAGGGCGGCCCTGGACCGCCGGGTCGCCTTGCGGCGATGCCGACAGCCGTTGCGCCGCGATCGGTCGACCGTCGGCGCCGTCGACGGTGATGCGCACGGGCGCCGGCGCGCGGTAATCGGCAGGCAGCGTGACCCGCAACACCACCGCGCGCCCGCGGGAGAGCCGTCGAACGAGATCGGAGGCAGGAGTCGTCGCCGCGGCCGCCAGCGCATCGCCGAACTGCTGCCGAAGCATCGCTTCGATGCCCTCTCGCGCCGCGTCGGCCGATTGCAGCCGGGCTGCGTCGGTCTGCATGACCGCGCCGGCGTCCTGCAGGACTTTTTTCGAAACGTTGCGGTCATCCTCGAACAGCGCGCGGTCGCGCGCGTACTGCGCGCGCGAGGCGTCCGCCTGCGCTCGCGCACTGTCGCGATCCGCGCGGGCCGCCGCCAGGCGGTTGCGCAGATCGAACAGCCGTTGCAGGTCGATGACCGTTGCGTAGGCTACGCGTTCCGGCTGCGCCGTTGCGACGCCGAGCGTCGCGACATCGATGTGGCTCGCGCGCTGCACGTCGGCGGGAACGATGACCACCGTTTCGCCGTTCACGGTTTGCACGCGCTGCAGCGGCGGCACCGGGGGCGCGGTGCCGGATCCGCCGGGCGCCGCGGTCAGCGCGCGGTGGGCGTACCAGCCGGCGCCGGCCCCGAGCGCCACGCAGCCCGCGACGACGAGCCAGGTGCGCGTCGTGCTGGCGCGGCTCATTGCGTCACCGCCGAAACCGCCGAAACCGCCGGACCCGGTAGCAGCGGCCGCTGCATTGCGTCCTCGAGTGTAGCTGCCGCCTGCTGCGCCGCCACCATCGCATTCAGATGCTCGATTTCGACCATCGGGTAATCCGCCTTGGCTTGGGCCAGCGACAGCCGATCGGTGGTGCCCTCGGCAAAGCTCGTAGCCTCGCTGTCGAGCCGCCTTCGCGCCGTGGACAGGCGCTTTCCCGCCAGGCGCAATGCGTGAAGACTCGCCTGGTAATGGGCGAGCGCATGATCGAGTGTGTTGATGATCGTGTCCTGCAAGGCCGCAACGCGCGCGGCGGCTTCCGCGCGCGCCGCTTCGGCCCGGGCAATGCCGCCCTGGTTGCGGTCGAAGACCGGCAGCGTGATTCCGGCCAGCCCGAAGCCGATCTTGTTGGTGCCCATGTCGTAGGTGTAGCCCGGTCCGAGATGGATGTCCGGGTACTGCTTCGCGATCTCGAGTTGCAGCGCCGCCTGGGCTGCCTGGTAGTTCGCCAGCGAGCCGAGCAGGTCGGCGCGATGCAGGATCGCCTCGCGGCGCGCGGCGGCGGGCGGCGGCAGTGCTCCGGTGCTTTCGAATTCGTCGAGATCGATCCGGACCGGTTCGAGCGCGGCGATCGGCAGTCCTATCGCGCCGGCAAGGCGGGCGAGCGCATCCTGCGACGCACGTTGGGCCGCGGCGAGATCGATCTGCGCCTGTGTCGACGCAAGCACCGCGCGATCGACATCCGGTTCTGCGGCCTCGCCGACGGCGCTGCGCTTTTCCACCATCTCGACGATCTGCTGCTGCGCGGCGAGCCTGCGCACCAGCATCGCAGTGCGTTCGCGCGCGGAATACACGCCGAGCATCGCGTCGCGAACCTGGCTGCGCAGCTTCCACGCCTCATCGCTGATGTTCAGGCGCGCCGCTTCGGACAACTGCGACGCCCGATCGATGCGGTAGTCGCGCTTGTGCGCGGTCTCGATGGGAATGTCGAGGGCAGGCCCGGTCGTGTACGGGAGCCCCGGCCCCCGGCCGTTGGTCGCGTATTGAAAGGGCAGCAGCAGCACCGGGTTCGGGATTGCGGCTGCGACTTCGATTCCCGCTTTGGCGCCGGCCCAGCTTGCGCGCGCGACGTCGAGCGCTGGGCTGTAATAGTCGGCCGCCAGCGTGAGCAGCTTCCGGTCCCAGCGCTGCAGCGGCCAGGGCGCGACGTCGTGGCCGAGCTGCTGCCCGAGATAGCTGCGCAGGCCCGCGCTGGCCAGCGAACGCTCGTCGAAGCTTCGGGCGAGCTGCGCCAGCGCGATGGGCTTGGGCTGATAGCTCGCGCATCCTGCCATCACGACACAGGCGAGCAGCCACGGGCGCCGCATGCAGGCATTCATTCGTCGTCTACGGGCCGAGCGAGCAGCCACGGGCGGCGCATGCGGGCATCCCTTCGTCTGGAGTACGTGGTTCGGGCGCACCGACCTTGGTCGCGGACACCGATGCCACGGAAGACGTGGATGCTAGGCCTCCCCCCGTGAAGCTCCGGTCGGGAAAGCGTCAATTTTGCGTGAAGGCGGCGTCGTTCGATCGGTCGTCGGCAGACGTAGCGATATGCGCGTGCCTTTGCCGGCCTCGCTGTCGAGCTCGACCGGCCATCGATACCGGTCGCAGATCTTCCTCACGATGGACAGGCCGATGCCGAACCCTCGATCGGCGGTGCCTGCGTCCGTGCCACGATAGAACCGCTCGAACACATGGGGGACCGAGCCGCTCGGTATGCCGCGGCCGCTGTCCTCGATCTGCAGCCAGCCATCCACATGGCTGAAGCGAATGCGGCCGCGGTCGGTGTAGCGGACGGCATTGCCGACGAGATTCGACAGCACGATGGCGAGCGCCGACCGGTTCACGTCGACGTGCAGCTCGCGGTCGACGTCGATGGTCACCTCGACCCCCTTGGCGGCCAGCGCAGCGGCAAAGGGCTCCAAGGCGTCCTCGACGGCGTTGGCGAGGCCCACCGGGCCGACATCGGCCCGGGATTCCTCGCGCGCGAGCAGGAGCAGCGCATCGACCCGCTCGATCATGTCGTCGACCGCGCGGTCGATCTGCCGCAGGCGCTCCCGGGATCTCGGACCGATCACCGGATCCTGATCGAGGAGCTCGCAACTGGTCTTGATCGCCGTGAGCGGCGTGCGCAGCTCGTGGCTGACGTTGCTCGTGAAATCCTTCTCGCGCTCGACCATCGTCGCCATCCTGCGATGGTAGTCGTTGAATGCGTCGACGAGCTCGGCGACCTCCGCTTCGTCGTAACGGCCGGGATTGAGCGCATTCGACGCACCGAGCCTCAGCTCCTTGACCTGGCGCGCAAGGCCGGCGATCTGGCGAACCAGGAGGCCGGACAACCCGAATGCCAGCCAGATCGTGAGCAGCGCGAACAACCCGGTGACGGCCATCAGGGTGTCGATGACCTGCTTGAAGCGTCGCTCGTAGGCGTTGAAGTCGTAGACCTTGTACACGCGATCGTTGCCGAAGGGGGCGATCGCGACGTGGATTTCGCGGCCCCCCACGATGATCTGGTGCGTGCCGTCGGACAGGTCCCGGACCGACGAGGGGAGGGCGACCTGGGTCCGTCCTTCCTCCGATACGCGGCCCGCGAGCCGTGGAACGAGCGGTGGCACGAGCGCGGGGTCGTTGTGATAGGTCCGGAGCACGCTGCGCATGTCGTCTGCGATCAGCGCGGCGATGAACCGCTCCTCCTGGGCTTCGGCGAGCGCCCTCACCCCCGCGGCCTGGGCGACGAGCAGAACGATCGTCAATGCCGAGAAGACGAGCGCGACCTTGAACCGCAGGCTATGGCGCGCTCGCACCGCCCACCACGAGCCGGTAGCCGATACCGTGCACCGTTTCGATGAGATCCTCCTCGCCGCCCGCGGTCAGGGCGCGACGCAGGATGTAGACGTGCGTTCGCAGGGAGTCGCTGTCCGGAAGCTCGTCACCCCAGAGCTCGGCTTCCAGCTCCCGGCGACCGACGACCCGATTGGGCGATTGCATGAGGATGCGCAGCAGGTAAAGGCACTTCGGCGGCAGGCTGACCGGGCGGCTGGCTCGCTCGACGCGAAGCGTGGTCAGGTCGAAGCGAACGTCGGCGCAACACAGCGTGGCTTCCGCCACCTGCCCCCTGTAGCGCCTGATCATGGCGCTGAGGCGCGCATCGACTTCCTTGAGGGAGAACGGCTTGACCAGGTAATCGTCGGCGCCCTGCGCGAAACCCCGGAGCTTGTCGTCCAGTGCATCTTTCGCGGTCAGCATCAGGATCGGCGTATCCCGCCGCGCGTCGTCCCGCAGCCTGCGGCACAGGGTCAGGCCATCGATGCCCGGCAGGGACACGTCCAGCAATATCGCATCCCAATGCTGGACGACGGCCAGATGCAGGCCGGTCACGCCATCGTACGCGACGTCCACCTCGTAACCGCGGCTCCCGAGGTAATCGTAGAGGTTGGTCGCGATAACCGTGTCGTCTTCGACAATCAATACCTTCATCTACGGCAACTGGATCTTGCCGCCGCCACGAGGCCCCACCGGCGGAAGGGTTGCGCCTGCAGGCGGCAGCACGATCGACGACGACGCCTGCCGGCGCATGTCCTGCAGCTCGCGCAAGGCGCGCTCGATGCCGACCTTCGTTGCCTCGGCGTAACCCTCGACTGCCTCGGCGAGCGTGCGCGCGTCGATGTCGAAGCTGATCGGCAGCGGGCCCATGTTGGTCATGAGCTGGGCTTCGCCCTGGAACAACGGCGGGCGCGCGGGGTCGGGGCTGCCGTCGCTCCTGACGGGCGTCAGGACGCGCAGCGTGCCGATCTTGCGGTCGGTATACGTCTCCTCGCGATAGAGCGAGGCCGCATCCATGACCGCTTCGGTCGTACGGGTGCCGGGTTCTGTAGCCATCGTCGCGCCCCTCTTCAAGCGTTGTCGGCGTCTAGCCTAATGGATGTCGGGATGCCCGGGCAACCATCGGCGCTTCGCCATCGGCGTCATGACCCTCTCGAGGCATCGCCGTCGTTGACGATCGCAGGCCCGGCAGCCTAGCATCGCGGCCTGGCCAGCCCACCACGGAGATCGAGTCCATGCTACGCATCCTGAAAATTGTACTTTGTTCCATGGTCGCGGCATTGGCGCTGCCGGCGCTGGCGGACACCTGGCCGTCGCATCCGATCAAGATCGTCGTGCCGTTCGCGGCGGGAGGCCCGGCCGACGTCTACGCGCGGTATCTCGGCCAGCGGCTCGAGAAGTCGCTCGGCCAGCCGTTCGTCGTCGAGGACAAGCCGGGCGGCGGCTCCGTCGTCGGTACCGAGATCGTCCACCAGAGCGCCCCCGACGGCTACACGCTGCTGATGATGTCGAACACGCACACGGTGAACGAATCGCTGATGCCGGACAAGCCATTCAAGCTGATGCGCGATTTCGTTCCAGTGGCGCCGGTCAACTACTCCGACCTCGTGCTGGTCGTGAATCCCAAGGTGCCGGTGAAGACCCTCGCCGACCTGATCGCGCTGGCCAAGAAGGAGCCGGGCAAGCTCAACTTCGCGTCGTCGGGTCCCGGCACGCCGTATCACATGGCCGGCGAGCTCTTCAACGCGATGGCCCACGTCAACATCGTCCACGTCCCGTACAAGGGGAGCTCGGGTGCGCGCACCGGCGTGATCGGCGGCCAGGTCGAGATGATGTTCGACGCCGTCACGGTGATGAACGAGCAGGTCAAGGCCGGCAGGGTGCGCGCGCTGGCGACCACGGGCAAGCTGCGCTCGCCGGTGATGCCCGACGTGCCGACGGTGTCCGAAGCCGGCGTTCCCGGGTACGAGGCCACGATCTGGCTGGGCCTGATGGCGCCGAAAGGCACGCCCAAGGCCGTCGTCGACGAGCTGAACAAGGCGATCACCGCGGTCGAGTCGCAGCCCGACGTCAGGGCCGACTGGGCGAAGCAGGGCGCGACCCCGATGATCATGACACCCGAGGCGTTCCACAAGTATCTCGAAGGCGACATCGTCAAGTGGGCGCGCGTGGTCAAGATCTCGGGCGCACGGGTCGATCGGTGACGTCGGCGAGGCTGCACCTGCTCTCCGCGGGCGCCGCCAGAGGGCTCGTGCAGGCACTCGCCGCGTCGTTCGAACGCGAGGCAGGCGCGGCGCTCGCGGCGATCTTCGATGCGGCGGGCACGATTCGCGATCGGTTTCTCGCAGGCGATCCCTGCGATGTCGTGATCCTTCCGGCTGCGATGCTGGATGCGCTGGCGGCGCAGGGGAAGGTCGAGCGGGATTCGATCGCGCCGCTGGGCAGCGTTCCCACGGGCGTCGCGGTTCCGGCCGCGGAGCCCGCGCCCGCGATCGCAGGCGTCGACGCGTTGCGCGACGTCCTGTCGCGGGCAACCGCGCTCTACTGCCCCGACATCGAGCGGGCGACCGCCGGCATCCATTTCGTGGGCGTGCTGAAGAAGCTCGGAATCCACGAGCGTGTCGCGGGAAGGCTCAAGCCCTACGCCAATGGCGCAACGGCGATGGCCGCGATGTCCCGCGCCGAGCCGGTCGGCCGTTCGGGTGCCGTCGGCTGCACGCAGGCGACCGAAATCCTGTACACGCCCGGCGTCACGCTGGTTGCGACGCTGCCCGACGAGGTGGGGCTCACGACCGTCTACTCGGCGGCGGTGTCGAGCGGCGCCGGGGACGCGGCGCTGGCGCGGCGCTTCGCCTCGCTGCTGACCGGCGAAGGCACCCGCGCGCTGCGGCGCCAAGGCGGCTTCGAGTAACGCCGGATAATCGGGATCGAAAATCGGGGTCGAAAATCGGGGTCAGACC
>JAGXBK010000233.1 GCA_018971195.1 Betaproteobacteria bacterium | reverse complement strand
CTCGAGGAGATGATCGTCGGGCATCGGGTCGTTCGCGTCTTCGGGGGCGAATCCTACGAACGCGATCGGGCGGTCGCTGCCGCCGATCGCTTGCGCGTCGCGATGTCGAAGGAATCGGCGGCCGCCGCCGCGAGCTCGCCGCTGACCGTGTTTCTCGCCGCCTGCGCGGTGGGCTTCATCATCTGGATGGCGCTGGCGGAGAGCGAAAGAGGCTCGCTCGATTTTGCGCTGTTCCTGTCCTATGTCGTCGCGCTGCTCACCCTGCTCGACCGGCTGAAGGGGCTCTCGGGCGTGAACGCCTCGATCCAGCGCGGACTCGCCGCGGCCGAGAGCATCTTCGGCCTGCTCGATCACGAGGAGGAATCCGACACGGGAACCGTGACGCTCGACCGCTGCCGTGGCGAGGTCCACTTCGAGCGCGTGTCGCTGCGCTATCCCGGCAACGAGCGCGAGGCGCTGACCGATCTCACCCTTACCGTCACCCCGGGCGAAACCGTCGCGCTGGTCGGCGCGTCGGGAAGCGGCAAGACCTCCCTGGTCAACCTGATACCGCGCTTCTACGAGCCCACCGCCGGCCGCCTGTTCATCGACGGCCACGACGTGACCACGCTGACGCGCGAAAGCCTGCGCGCCCAGATCGCGATGGTCTCGCAGGACGTCTTGCTCTTCAACGACACGATCGCGGCGAACATCGCGTACGGCGCCATGGCGGGGGCAAGCCACGAGTCGATCGAGAACGCCGCGCTCGCCGCGCATGCGCTCGATTTCATCCGGCTGCTGCCCCAGGGCTTCGATACGCAGGTCGGCGAGCACGGGGTGCGCCTTTCGGGCGGGCAGCGCCAGCGGATCGCGATCGCGCGCGCGCTGCTGAAGAACGCGCCGCTGCTGATCCTCGACGAAGCGACGTCGTCGCTCGATTCGGAATCCGAGCGCCAGGTCCAGGACGCGCTCGAGGAGCTCATGCGCGATCGCACGACGATCGTGATCGCGCATCGCCTGTCGACGATCGAGCATGCCAACCGGATCCTCGTGCTCGAGCGCGGCCGGATCGTCGAGACGGGAACCCACCGCGAGCTCCTGCAGCGCGACAACGTGTACGCGCGCCTGCACCGGGCCCAGATCGCGGACGCGGACGCGCCGGTCGCCGTGCACGCCGGATGACCGCGGTTTTCGCCGACGTCAGCGCCGCCGCCTTGCGCCGGTTCCACGATGCAAGGGTCGTGGCACCCCAATGGGCGAAGTCTGAAGCCGCCCTTCACACCCATGGGGTCTGGCGCTGGATCGAGGCCAACCACCGCTGCAACACGCTGCTGTGGGACGAGGAGGATCTCGCGCGCCGAGTAGACGTCGCCGACGCGGCGATCGCCGCCAACAAGCGCGCGATCGATCGCTACAATCAGCAGCGCAACGACGCAGTCGAGCGAATCGACGAGGCGCTGCTCGAGCGAATCGCACACGTGAAGCCGCTGATGGGCGCCAGGCTCCACTCCGAGACTGCGGGCGCGATGGTCGACCGGCTGTCGATACTCTCGCTCAAGACATTTCACATGGACCGCGAAGCGAGGCGCGGCGACGCATCCGACGCGCAGCGCGCCGCATGGCGCGAGCGCCATGCGCGGCTCGAGCTGCAGCGCGGCGACCTGGAGCGCTGCCTGGACGCGCTGCTCGACGAAGCGGCGGCCGGCCATGCGTTCTGGCGTGTCTACAGGCAGTTCAAGATGTACAACGACTCGGATCTCAATCCGTACCTGCGGCAGCGCTCGTCGTGACGCTCGGCTGCAGGACCTGCAGCGAGACGATCGCGGCCGTGACCGCGGACACGTCGATCGCCTCCATGCACAGCGCCCGTGCGCAGCCCGCGGGTGGCGTGCCGGGCATCCGCTCGCATCGCCGGACCCAGGGCACCTGCCTGAAGAACTGGACCGTCTGGTCGCGACAGGGAAAGGGATCGACGCACACCGCGCGATAGGGGCTGGCCGCGAAGTACGCGCCGGCACCGCAGATCGTCGCCGAGCCGGGTCCGAACAGCGCGACCGTGGGTACGCCGACGATGCGTCCGAGGTGGGCAACGCCGGTGTCCGGGCAGACGAGGAGCCGGGCGCGGGCCAGCAGGTGCCAGAGGCCGGCGAGACCAAGCGTGCCGGCGAAGCATGGATGCGCGGGATCGGGCCGGATCGCGTCGAGCAGCGCCTCTTCGCCTGGACCGACGCTCCACACCGGCGCGATGCCGTTGCCTTCGAGCCAGGCAGCGAGCGAGCGCCAGCGCGCGGGCTCCCATCGCTTGAGCGGCGTGCTCGCGCCGATGTGCAGGACCGCGTAGCGTCCCGCGATTCGCGGCGCATCCTCGTCGCCGGGCGGGGGCCAATCGCCGAACGCATAGGGGGGCGGGGCCGGACCCCGCGCGAGCGACGTCGCCGTGTCGCAGAACGCCGCGGGCTCCTCGGAATACGCCACCATTTCATCGACGGGCCAGTTCTTGTGCGCGGGACGATCGCCGGCGAAGCCCACGATCCAGCGCGCGCCCAGGGAACGCGCGAGCCAGGAATACCGGTTGTCGGCGGGCAGGATGACGAGGTCGAAGCGCGGACGCGCGAGCAGCGTCCAGTAGGTCGCGATTTCGCGCGGATCGAAGGGCTCGGCATCGACGCCGTATGGGCGGCCCGCGAACAGCGGCGCGAACGCCGGCGCCACCGTCATCGTGATCTTGGCGTCAGGATGCTCGCGGCGAAGCTTGGCGAGCAGGCCCGTCAGCATCAGCGTGTCCCCCAGCAGCAGGTGGTGCAGCACCAGGATGCGCATCGGGGCGTCCGGGGCGCGCCGCCCGACGCCCCAGCGCGCGAGTGCCAGAGCCATCGCGACCGCGCGCATCGGTGCGCGGCTACGCGGCATCGGATGCCTCGGCTGCGAGCTGGCGCAGCGATTCGTCGAGCACGATCAGCGACAGGACCTGCTCGGCCAGCGCCGGCGTACGCGAATAGGCGGCGATCAGCGCGTCGACGCGCGACCGATCGAGCTGGCCGCCCGTGCTCGCTTCGAGCGAGCCGCCGGCGCTCGCCAGCCGGTCGCGAAGATCGCCGGCGAGCCAGTCGCGCAACGGCGGATTGAACCCGCGCTTCTTCCGCGCGAGCACACCCAGGCGCTCCAGGTCGGGCGCGAGCGAGGCGAGGAAGCGCTT
>JAGXBK010000232.1 GCA_018971195.1 Betaproteobacteria bacterium | reverse complement strand
CGAGACGCCGCCCGCGAGATAATTCCGACCCGGCAGTCGAAATCACAGCTTGGGCCCACGCCTGCTCGACCTTCCGATGTCCGACCCTCCGATGTCCGACCGTCCGATGCCCGATCCCGACACCTTCACCGGCGAGCGCTTCATTCCCGGCGCTCCGGGCGAGATCGCCTACGAGCATTGCCATCGCTACGCGTTCGCGCGCGAGCTCGCACGCGGACGGCGCGTGCTCGACGCGGCCTGCGGGACAGGCTATGGATCGGCGCTGATGGCCGATGTCGCGGCCAGCGTCGTCGGCATCGACATCGACGCCGGCGTCGTGGCGGATGCATCGGCGGCGTACGCGTCGCGTCAGAACCTGCGCTTCGAGGCCGCGTCGGTCAGTGCGCTCCCGCTGCCGCAGGCCAGCGTCGACCTGGTGGTGTCGTTCGAGACGATCGAGCACATCGGCGCCGACGACCAGGCGCGGATGCTCCAGGAGTTCGCGCGGGTCCTCGCGCCCGGGGGGCTGCTGGTCCTGTCCTCGCCCAATCGCGTCGAATACAGCGACGCGCGCAGCTACCGGAACCCGTTCCACGTCCGCGAGCTCGATCGGGACGAACTCGCGCAACTGCTCGGCGTCGATTTCGCCGCGCAGCGCTGGTATCGGCAGCGCCGCTACCTGGGCTCCGCGCTGTGGGCCGACGTCGCGGGACCGCGCTTCGAGGCGCTCGCCGGAAACACCGAGGCGGTGCGACTGGCCGCGGTGCCGCAGGCGCTCTACTTCGTCGTCGTCGCGGCGCGCGAGCAGGCGTCGCTGCCTGCCGAGCTGCCTTCGCTGTCGCTGTACGCCGACGCCGGCGACAGCGAATGGGAGCGCATCGACAACGAGACGCGCGAGCTGATCCGCCTGTACGGCGAGGTGGGGCAGCGCGACCGCGATCTCGCGCAGCTGGCGCAGCGGGTGCACGCACTGGCGCAGACGCTGGGCGAGCGAGACGCGCGCATCGCGGAGCTCGAGCGCGGCTCCAATGGCGAGTGCGATGAGCTGCGGCGCCAGATCGAAGCGCAGGAGCGCCTGATCGGCTATTACCAGTCGCTGCGGTGGTGGCTCACCCTGCCGTGGCTGCGTCTGCGTCGCGCGTGGGAACGGATCCGCTCGGCATGATGCTCGCTCAGCCGCCGCGCATCGACATTGTCGTCGATGCCCGCGGTCGCGTTGATCGCGTCCGCCGCTGTGTCGAGAGCATCCGCGCTCATACCCAGGGCGGCTACCGGCTGTTGCTGGTCGACGCCCCGCCGGACGATCGGGCACGCGATGGAACCGATGCGCACGGCGGGCGCGATCCCGGATTCGCCGCGGCTGCGAATCACGCGCTCGCGGGCTCCGACGCCGATGTCGTGCTGGTCGATGGCTGCATGATCGCCACGCCCGGCTGGCTCGAGGCGCTCGCCCGCTGTGCGGCATCCGATTGGCGCATCGCGACGGTCATGCCGTTCTCCAACGCTGCGGGCGTCGGGTCGTTCCCGTCGTTCTGGCGCGAGCACCCCTGGCCCGACGACCGCGATCCTGGCGCGACGCTGGCTGCGCTCGCCGCTGCAGCAGTGCCGACCCATCCCGATCCTCCGGTTGGCACCGGGCCCTGCCTCTACGTCCGCCGCCAGGCGCTCGATGCGCTGGGCGGATTCGATCCCGGCTTCGTCACGCTCGCCGGCACGCAAGACGATTTCTGCATGCGTGCGCTGCGTGCGCACTGGCGAAACACGCTGGCCGATGACGCGTTCGTCGTCCGCGCCGATGCGGGCGCGCCGAGCCACGTCTCGCTGCGCGACCAGGCGACGCTCGCGCTGCGGCATCCCTATTTTGCCGACGTGATCCGCGCATTCGCAGCGGCCGACCCGCTGCGACCGCTGCGCGAAGCGGCGCTGTCGAGGATGCTGGTCGCCGGCCCGGCACCAGGGGTGCTGCACGTGATCCATGATCACGGCGGCGGCGTCGAGAGGCACGTACGCGCGCTGATCGACGCCTCGCGCGCGCAGTGGCGGCACTGCGTCGCGACGGCCGTCGGGGACAGCTGGCATATCGACGAGTATCCGGACGACGGCCCGCTGCGCAGGTTCAGATTCGTTCGCGGCGAGAGTGAATCCTGGCGCGACTTCATCGGCGGCATCGCCGCATCGTTTCGCATATCGCTGATCCACGTCCATCACCTGCGCCGCTCGCGCGAGGGTGTCGTCGCCGCGCTGCCGTCGCTGGGCCTTCCCTGGGGCATCACGATCCACGACCTCTGGCTCGCCTGTCCGACGGTGACTCTTGCACGCGCCGATGGCAGCTACTGCGGCGGCGTGACCGACACCAAGCTGTGCGCGCGCTGCCTCGATGCACAGCCCGCGTACGCGGGCACGGACATCGGGCGATGGCGGCGCGAGCACGCGGTGCTGGTCGCCGGGGCTGCATTCCTGATCGCGCCGTCCCAGTGGGCCGCCGCAATGTTCGCGCGGTACTTTCCGGACCCGGCGTCGCGCGTTCGGATCGTCGCGCACGCGACCCCCGGCGCAACGGCGCTGCCGTCCGCGGCGCCCGACCGGCCGCTGCGCGCCGTGCTTCTTCCCACGGACGATGTTCCGACCATCGCCATCGTAGGGGCGATCGGGCGCGACAAGGGTGCAAGGCGCGTGGAGCGCCTCGCGCAGCGCGCGCGCGAGCGTGGCGCGCGCCTGCGGTTCGTGGTGATCGGGTACCTCGACGTCCAGCACGAGCCCTGGCAGAGCGAGGACGCGCTGCTGACGGTGCATGGTAGCTACCTGGCGCCGGAGCTTCCCGCGCTGTTCGCGCACTATCGCGTTGCGCTCGTCCTCTATCCGTCCGAAGGTCCCGAGAGCTTCAGCTACACGCTGTCGGAGGCCTGGGCCGCGGGTCTGCCCGCACTCGTGCCGCCGATCGGGGCACTCGCCGAGCGTGTCGCGCAAGCGGAGGCGGGCTGGGTGATGACCGACGACCAGTGGCGCGACGACGACCGGATGCTCGACCGCATCGTCGAGCTCGTCGCCGAGGGCTTCGCGCCGGAGCGCCAGCGCGCTGCCGCGCGCGCGCGGGCTGCCGATCGCTCGATCGGGGTCGCAAGCGTCGACGCGACAATGCGAATCTACGCCGGCGCGCTTGCCGGCACCGGCGCGCTCCCCGCCACCGGCACGGGCGCCACA
>JAGXBK010000231.1 GCA_018971195.1 Betaproteobacteria bacterium | reverse complement strand
CAGGTACTGCGGGGGCGGCGTGACCGCCGCGCCAAGGGCGGCGGCGGCATGCCAGGGCCAGCGCGGGTCCCACAGGAACGCGCGCGCCATCGCGACGAGGTCGGCATCGCCCGCCGCGACGATCGCCTGCGCCTGCTCCGCTTCGGTGATGAGGCCGACGGCCATCGTGACCGCGCCGCTCGCCCGCCGGATCTCGCGCGCGAAGCCGACCTGATAGCCCGGTCCGAGGGCGATCTTCTGATCGGGCGAGACACCGCCGCTCGACGCGTCGATGTAGTCGCAGCCGCGTGCCGTGAGCCGGCGTGCCAGCTCGACCGATTCGGGGAGGGTCCAGCCGCCTTCGACCCAGTCGGTGCACGACAGGCGCACCCCCAGTGGCCGCGATTCGGGCCATGCGGCGCGCACCGCGTCGAACACCTCGAGCGGGAAGCGGACCCGCGCGTCGAAGCTGCCGCCGTAGCGGTCGTCGCGTCGATTGGCGAGCGGCGACAGGAACTCGTGCAGCAGGTAGCCGTGCGCCATGTGCAACTCGAGCGCATCGATGCCGGCGCGCTCGGCGCGGCGCGCGCAGCGGGCGAACGCATCGCGGATGCGCGCGATGCCGTCGAAGTCGAGCGCAGCCGGCGGCGCCTCGCCTGAGGCATGCGCAATCGCGGACGGCGCGACGGGCCGCCACCCGCCCTGCGCCTCCGGGATAAGCTGCCCGCCCTCCCAGGGGCGCTGCGACGAGCCCTTGCGACCCGCATGCGCGAGCTGCATCGCGACCGGCATCGCAGGCGCCAGCGCCCGCGCGCGGGCGAGCGTGCGCGTCAGCGCCTCCTCGCAGGCGTCGTCGTAGAGTCCGAGGCATCCGGGGGTGATGCGCCCTTCGGCGGAGACTGCGGTCGCCTCGATCGTGAACAGCGCCGCACCCGACATCAGAAGCTGGCCCCAGTGGACCAGGTGCCAGTCGGTGGCGCGACCGTCGAGCGCCGAGTACTGGCACATCGGCGAGACGACGATGCGATTGGACAGCCGCAGGCCGCGCAGCGCGAGCGGGTCGAACAGGTTCGCCTCGGGTTTCATGTCGTTGCGGTCGACGCGCCGCGCATGGCGCCCGCCGACCGAGCGGCAGCGGACAGCGCCGAAGCTCAGTCCGCGGCGACCGCCGTGCGCAGTCCCGCGGCTTCGCGCAGCACCTCGGCCTTGTCGGTCGCTTCCCAGGTGAATTCGGGTTCGTCCCGCCCGAAATGCCCGTAGGAAGCCGTCTTGCGATAGATCGGCCGCAGCAGGTCGAGCATCCGGATGATGCCTTTCGGCCTCAGGTCGAAATGCGCCCGCACGAGCTCGGCGATGCGCTCATCGGGGATGCGACCCGTGCCCTCGGTGTAGATGGTCACGTTGATCGGCTGGGCGACACCGATCGCGTACGAGACCTGGACCTGGCACTGGCGGGCGATGCCCGCGGCGACGACGTTCTTGGCGACGTAGCGCGCGGCATAGGCGGCGGAACGATCGACCTTCGACGGATCCTTGCCCGAGAACGCACCGCCGCCGTGGGGCGCAGCGCCGCCATAGGTGTCGACGATGATCTTGCGCCCGGTGACGCCGGCGTCGCCGTGGGGACCGCCGATCTCGAAGCGCCCGGTGGGATTCACCAGGAAGCGCGCGCCGGCGAGCATGTCCTTCGGAAACACCGGCTTGACGATCTCCTCGATCACCGCCTCGGCGAGCTCCTTCTGGCGCTCGTTCATGCTCGGATGATGCTGGGTCGACAGCACGACGGTGTCGACGCTCCTCGGCTTGCCGTCGACGTAGCGGACGGTGACCTGCGATTTCGCGTCCGGCCGCAGCCACGGCAGCCGGCCATCGCGGCGCAGCTCGCTCTGCCGCTGGACGACACGGTGCGCGTAATAGATCGGGAAAGGCATCAGCGCCGGCGTCTCGTCGCAGGCATAGCCGAACATCATGCCCTGGTCGCCTGCGCCCTGGTTCAGGTAGTCGTCGGAGGCCCTGTCGACGCCCTGCTTGATGTCGGGCGACTGGCGGCCGTAGCAGACCATGACGGCACAGCCGTCGGCGTCGAAGCGCAGCGCAGGATCGCTGTAGCCGATCCGGCGGATCGTCTCGCGCGCGACCCGGCTGTAGTCGACATTGGCGTCGGTCGTGATCTCGCCGGCCATGACGACCATCCCGGTCGAGACCAGTGTCTCGGCGGCGACGCGCCCGGTCGGATCATGCTCTAGAATCGCGTCGAGCACCGCATCGGAAATCTGGTCCGCGACCTTGTCCGGATGACCTTCCGACACCGACTCCGACGTGAACAGAAACTCGCTCATTGCCGCTCCCGCTGTTGCGAATCCTGCAGCTCGTCGTTCCGACGAGACGCTGCGTGCAGGGGCGGCCATTCTAGCAGACGCCCTCGTCGCGCCGCGGCGGCACGTCGCACGCGGACCCGTGACCGCCAAGGGCCCATGAGCGCGACGGGCCGCCCCGAGCGCGAATACCGGAGTGCGCAGCACGAAGGTAAGCCAGTGAGTGCCAACATCCGCACCGCGAGCGACGCGACGATCGCTGCGGCCGCGCGGCTCCTGCGCGCCGGCGAGCTGGTCGCGTTCCCGACCGAAACCGTCTACGGCCTGGGCGCCGACGCATCGAACCCGGCAGCCATGCGCCGGCTGTTCGAAGCCAAGGGTCGTCCCTCCGATCACCCGGTAATCGTGCACGTCGCCGATCTCGCGGCAGCCGAGCGCTGGTCGGCGGGGATGCCGGCAGGCGCGAAGGCACTCGCCAGGGCGTTCTGGCCGGGGCCGCTGACGCTGGTCGTGCCGCGCGCCGCCGGGGTGAGCGACGCGGTGACCGGCGGCCAGTCCAGCGTGGGCTTGCGCGTGCCTTCGCATCCGGTTGCGCGCGCGCTGCTGGTCGCGTTCGAAGGCGGGATCGCCGCGCCGTCGGCGAACCGCTACGGTCACGTCTCGCCGACGACTGCGCAGCACGTGGCCGACGACCTCGGCGACGCGGTCTCGCTGATCCTGGACGGAGGCGCCTGCGAGGTGGGCATCGAGAGCACCATCGTCGCATTCGACGGCGAGGCGTCCATGCTGCTGCGACCCGGAGGCATCGGCGCCGACGCCATCGCCGGCGTCGTGGGCCCGATGCGAGCTCCCGGCGGCGCTTCGGCGCCGCGGGCGCCCGGAACGCTCGCATCGCACTATGCACCGC
>JAGXBK010000065.1 GCA_018971195.1 Betaproteobacteria bacterium | reverse complement strand
GGTGATGCAATCGACCGGGCAGGGCGGGACGCACAATTCGCAGCCGCTGCACAGTGACGACAGCACACCGTGGAGGCGCTTCTGCGCACCGATGATCGCATCGACCGGGCACGCCTGGATGCACAGCGTGCAGCCGATGCATGCGACTTCGTCGATGCGCGCGATCCGCAGCGGCCCGGGGGCCCCGCGCGACGCGTCGAGTGCGGGGGCCGCGCGCCCGAGCAGGGCCGCGAGCGACGCCAGCACGCTCTCGCCGCCGGGCGGGCAGCGGTTGATGTCGGCCTCGCCGACGGCGATCGCATCCGCATAGGGCCGGCATCCCGGGTAGCCGCAGCGTGTACATTGCGTCTGCGGCAGCAGGTCGTCGATGCGCGCGGCGAGCGCGATGCTGGAATCCATGCATCATTCTAGCCCGCAGCCGCGCATCGACGGCGGCGGCCGACGCCTAGGCATCGACGCAGGACGCACCGACAGGAACCTCCGACCTTGACCCGCTCCCCGTCGTCGCAAGATGCGCGCGCCCGGCACGTCGCACTCCCCGCGGCGAGGCTGCGTGCCCGCATCGCCTGGCGGGTGCAGCGAGCCATTGGCTGGTCGACGATCCTGGCCAGGCCCGTCCCCGAGCGCTGCGTCATCGTGTTCTTCCCGCACACGTCGAACTGGGATTTCGTCGTCGGATTGCTTGCGAAATGGGCGATCGGGATCGAGGTCCGGTGGATCGCCAAGGACTCGCTGTTCGGGACGCCTCTCGCGCCGCTGCTGCGCCGCTGGGGCGGCATCCCCGTGAACCGTCGCCAACCCAGCGGCATGGTCGGCCGTCTGTGCGCCGAGCTCGCCGCACACGACAGGTTCAGGATCGTCATCGCCCCGGAAGGCACGCGCAGCCGCACCGAAGGCTGGAAGTCGGGCTTCTACCGCCTGGCGCTGGCGGCGAGCGTTCCCCTGGGCCTCGCGTACATCGATTACCGCAGGCGCGAGGTCGGCATCGGCGCCTGGATGCGGCTGACCGGCGACGAGGCGGCCGACATGGCGGCGATCGCGGATTTCTATCGCGACAAGGCCGCGCGCCGACCCGACTGCGTGGGCCCGATCCGGCTCGACGACGCAGGCGCGCGGCGCCAGAATGGACGAGTTGCGCCATGACCGCCCGCCCGCCCGCCGACGAGTTTCACGCCCACGCGCCGCACGCCGGGCCACAGGTGCATACGCACGTCCACGCGCGCGACGGCAGCACCGTGCGTGCGCTCACCTGGGCGTTGATCCTGACCGGCACGTTCGCACTGGTCGAGGGGGCCGGCGGCTGGCTCGCGGGTTCGCTGGCGCTGCTGTCGGATGCCGGGCACATGGTGACCGACGCCGCGGCGCTGGGGCTTGCGCTATTCGCCCAATGGGTCGCGCGCCGGCCGCCTTCGGCGCGCGCGTCCTATGGCTATGCGCGCGCAGAGGTGCTGGCGGCGTTCGTCAACGCCCTCGCTCTGCTGCTGCTCGTCGCGTTCATCGTGTTCGAGGCGGTCAAGCGCATGCTGGTCCCCCAGCCTGTCGCCGGCGGGATGGTGATGGTAATCGCCGCGGCGGGGCTTTTCATCAACCTGGTCACGGCATGGATGCTGACCCGCGCATCGCAGTCGCAGGGCACGCGCAGCGTCCTGCTTCACGTGCTGTCGGACGCGCTGGGGTCGATCGCCGCGCTGGTGGCGGGTGCGGTAATCAGCACGACCGGCTGGACGCCCATCGACCCGCTGCTGTCGCTGGTGACGGCGCTGCTGATCCTGCGCTCGACCTGGCGCCTGCTCGCCCAGACCACCAGCGTGCTGATGGAAGGGGTGCCGGCCCACCTCGATTACGACGAGATCGGTCACGCGCTGCTCGGGATTGACGGTGTTTCCGGCGTCCACGATCTGCACATCTGGCACATGGGCGCCGACGAGGCCGCGCTGTCGGCCCACGTCGCCGTCGACAGCGGGTCGCGCTGGCCGGTCGTTCTCGACCAGGCACGCCGGATGCTCGACTCGCGATTCCACATCGGCCACGTCACGCTGCAGCCGTCGTGGCCGGTGCAGCCCGATCTGGGTGACCGACGCGTGATCCCGATCAGATCCAGTTCGCACGACGAAAGCGCCAGAACAGCAGGAGATCGATGACGAACATGATCCCGAGGGCGAACGGATATCCGTGCGCCCATTCGAGCTCGGGCATGTTCTTGAAATTCATTCCGTAGATGCCGGCGACCAGCGTCGGAATCGTGATCAGCGCGCCCCAGGCCGCGAGCCGCTTGGTGACCTCGTTGTCGGAGATGCCGATCAGCGCCAGATTGACCTGGATCGCGGTCGTCAGCATTTCGCGGATGCTCTCGATCGTGCCGTTGATGCGCGCCAGGTGGTCGTAGACGTCGCGAAAGTAGTCCTGCGTGCCCTGGCACAACTGGGGCACGCGGCCTCCGTAGAGCTTGCCGACAGCCTCCATCAGCGGCGTGACGGCATGCTTGAGCACCATCAGCATGCGCTTGAGCTCGTAGAGATCCTCGATCTTGCGGCGCGATGACGTGCCTCCGAACATCTTCTCCTCGAGCGTCTCGAGGCGCGTCTCGAGCTCCTCGAGTATCGGAAAGTAGCGGTCGACGACGTTGTCGATCAGCGCGTAGAAAACGAAGCCCGCACCCTGCTTCAGGAGCTCGGGCTCGCGCTCGGTGCGCGCCCTCACCGCGGCGAAGCCGATCTGCGTATGCTGGCGCACCGTCAGCAGGTAGTTGGGGCCGACGAAGATCGCGACCTCGCCGACGCGCAACTGATCGGTGCCCTCGGGCGACTTCACGAGCTCGACCGGGTGCAGCACCGCGAACAGGGAGTCGCCGTACTCCTCGATCTTGGGGCGCTGATGACCTTTGCGGGCGTCCTCGACCGCGAGCTCGTGGAGTCCGAACTCGGCGGCCATCTGCGCGAGCTCGTCGGGCGATGGCTCGAACATCGCGACCCAGACGAAGCAGCCGGGCCGCTGCAGGTATTCGCTGATGTCCTCGACCGGAATCTCGGCGAGCTTGCGGCCGTTCTGATAGGCGACGCAGGTGACGAGCATGGTGTCGTGCGCGGTGGGTCCGGCCGCCATCATAGCGAGCGCCGTGGGACCCGGCCAGCGCCCCTGCCGGGTGCGAAGGACCCGATTGCGCCCGTCCTCGCCGCGCATCGGTCCGCCGGGTAAGATGCACGGAAACTTCATGCCGCCTGCGTCCGGGACCGCGTGCCGTGGCTCGCGGAATCGCGCCATCCGATGATCATTACGTCGCTGCTCGACACCGATCTGTACAAGTTCACGATGATGCAGGTCGTGCTGCATCATTTCCCGGGGGCCCAGGTCGAGTACCGGTTCAAGTGCCGCAACGGCGACATCGACCTGCGGCCCTACGTCGGCGAGATCCGGCAGGAGATCGGCGATCTCTGCGCGCTGCGGTTCACGCCGCGCGAGATCGACTACCTGCGCAGCTGGCGCTTCTTCAAGAGCGATTTCGTCGATCTGCTCGGGCTGTTCCATCTCGACGAGCGTTTCATTCACGTCGCCGCGATGCCCGACAGCCACGAGATCGAGATCTGGATCAAGGGCCCGTGGCTGCACACGATCCTGTTCGAGGTGCCGGTGCTCTCGATCGTGTCGGAGGTCTACAACCGGAATGTCCACCCGGATCCCGACTACGCGGAGGGGCGGCGCAGGCTCGCGGCCAAGATCGAGCGGTTGAACGCGGTGCCGGACCCCGAGTTCCGGATCGCCGACTATGGCACGCGGCGGCGTTTCGCTCGCGACTGGCAGCAGGAAGTGATCGTGTCGCTGCGCGACGGCATCGGCGGCAGGTTCGTCGGGACCAGCAACGTCAAGTTCGCCCTCGATCACAACCTGACGCCGCTCGGAACGATGGCGCACGAGTACCTGCAGGCCTGCCAGGCGGTGGGGCCTCGCCTGCGCGACTCGCAGGTGTTCGCATTCAACACCTGGGCGCGGGAATACCGCGGCGATCTCGGGATCGCGCTGTCCGACGTCTGCGGAATGGACGCGTTCCTGCGCGATTTCGACCTGTTCTTCTGCAAGCTGTTCGACGGCGTGCGGCACGATTCGGGCGATCCGTTCGAATGGGGCGAGAAGCTGATCGCCCACTACCAGAGGATGCGCATCGATCCGCGCAGCAAGACGATGGTCTTCTCCGACAGCCTCAGCGTCCCGCTTGCGCTGCGCCTGTTCGAGTATTTCCGCGGCCGCAGCCAGACCGCTTTCGGCATCGGCACCAACCTGACCAACGACCTCGGCTACGAGCCGCTGTCGATCGTGATCAAGATGACGCGCTGCAACGGCCAGCCGGTGGCCAAGATCAGCGACGAGCCGACCAAGGCGATGGATTACGACCCGTCGTACGTCGCCTACCTGCGCGAGGTGTTCCAGGGGCCCGAGGCGTCAGCGGAGGTCGCGCGCCATTGACGGCAATGCACGGCGATAGACGTCGAGCGCAGTCTCGCTGAAGCACGCGAACACGATGCGCGCCAGGCCCGGGGTCCGGCGCGCGAACTCGGTCGCTTCATGGACCGCGATGGCGGTGGCGCTCTCCAGCGGGTAGCCGTAGACGCCGCAGCTGACGGCTGGGAACGCGATCGACGTCAGGCGGTGCGCGTGCGCCAGCGCGAGGGAATTGCGGTAGCAGGCTGCGAGGAGCGCCGGCTCGCCGGCGTTGCCACCGCGCCAGACCGGGCCGACCGTGTGGATGACGAACCGGGCCGGTAGCCGGTATCCGCGCGTCAGGCGCGCCTCCCCGGCCGGGCAGCCCCCGAGCGTCCGGCATTCGGCGAGCAGTTCCGGTCCGGCCGCGCGATGGATCGCTCCGTCGACGCCCCCACCGCCCAGAAGCGTGCTGTTGGCGGCATTGACGATCGCATCGACGGCGAGCGTCGTGATGTCGACGTTGCGCGCCTCGATGTCGGTGCTGGAGATGGTGGGCATCGTTCGGGTGTGCCGGGCGGGCGCGTTCCTGCGGCGGGACTGCGGTCCTCGGTGTCGTCCGGTGGACGCTACGCCCGATTCGCTGCGCAACGCAAGCGTCGACCTCGCGCCGTTCGTCCGCCTGCGTTGCGTCGGTGTAAAGTGGGCCGATGGCAACCCCGATACCCGTCGCTGACGGATCCGTCCCGCCGGGCTCGGCGCGCTCCGAAGCCGCCGCGGCGCGCCCGGACCGCCGGTTGGACCTGCGCGACATCCTGACGCTGCTCGTGGTCGACGGTCTCGTGCTTGCCGCCGACGCCGAGCGCATCGCCGCATCGCGCACGCAGCGCTTCGAGCACCCGCTCGAGCTGATCGCCGACCAGCGGCTCCGATCGGCCGCTCCACCCGGCAAGCCGCTGCATCTCGAGACACTGGTCGAGTGGCTCGCCGGCAAGCTGCACGTGCCCTACATGCACGTCGACCCGCTGAAGATCGACCTCGGCGCGGTCACCGCGACCATGTCCAACGCCTACGCCGAGCGCTACCGGATCCTGCCGGTCGCGGTCGACCGGGTGGCGCTGACGGTCGCGACCGCCGAGCCGTTCGTGCGGTCGTGGGCCGATGAGCTCGAGCGCATCCTGAAGCTGCAGGTCAGGCTGGTTTTCGCCAATCCGGTCGACATCCGGCGCTATGTCGGCGAGTTCTACAACCTCGCGCGCTCGATGAAGAAGGCGCAGGAGAACTCGAAAGGCGAGTTCGCGCTGGCGCGCAATTTCGAGCAGCTGGTCGAGCTGGGGCGGCACGGGCACCTCGATGCCAACGACCAGCATGTCGTGCACATCGTCGACTGGCTCTGGCAGTACGCGTTCGACCAGCGTGCGTCCGACATCCACATCGAGCCGCGGCGCGACGTGGGCCTCGTCCGGTTCCGGATCGACGGCGTGCTGCACCAGGTGTACGCGATTCCCACGCTGGTGCTGAACGCGGTCACGTCGCGCATCAAGCTGCTGGCGCGGATGGAGATTGTCGAGCGCCGGCGCCCGCAGGACGGGCGGATCAAGACGGTGGCCCCCGACGGCGGGGAAGTCGAGCTGCGCATCTCGACGATGCCGACCGCGTTCGGTGAGAAGATCGTCATGCGCATCTTCAGCCCCGAGGTCCTGGTGCGGGACTTCACCGACCTCGGCTTCACGGCGGACGACCGCACTCGCTGGGAGCGGATGACCGGCGAGCCGCACGGCATCATCCTGGTCACCGGACCCACGGGCTCGGGCAAGACGACGACCCTCTACTCGACGCTCAAGGGGCTCGCGACGCCCGAGGTGAACGTCTGCACGGTCGAGGATCCGATCGAGATGATCGAGCCCGCGTTCAACCAGATGCAGGTGCAGCCCGCACTGGGGGTCGATTTCGCCTCCGGGGTCCGCACGCTGCTGCGGCAGGATCCGGACATCATCATGGTCGGGGAGATCCGCGACCGCGACACCGGCGACATGGCGGTCCAGGCGGCGCTCACCGGCCACCTGGTGCTGTCGACGCTGCATACGAACGACGCCCCATCCGCGGTCACCCGCATGCTCGATCTCGGCATCCCCGCGTACCTGATCAACTCGACACTTCTTGGGGTGATGGCGCAGCGCCTGGTGCGCACGCTGTGCCCGCATTGCAAGAAGACCGCCGATCCTCCGGACGATCAGACTTGGTCGCTGATGACCGCGCCCTGGCGCGGCGACAAGCCTGCGACGGCGATGGCGGCAAACGGCTGTCTGGAGTGCCGGATGACGGGCTATCTCGGACGCATCGGCCTCTACGAGATCATGTTGATGACCCCCGCGCTTCGCAAGCTGATCACGCATGACGCCGACGATCGAGTGATTCGCGACCGGGCGTTTCGCGACGGCATGAAGCCGCTGCGTGTTTCAGGGGCGATGAAAGTTGCGGCAGGGCTTACCACCGCCGACGAGGTGATCAAGGTGGCGCCGCTCGCCTGACGCGCGCGGTCGTCAGCGCAGCGCCGCTATTTCTTCTTGGGCAGGACGCCCTTGTCGCGCAGGACGTCGCGCGCGATCGCCTGGCGCTGCGTATCGGACATCTTCGGGAATGTCTTGCGAAGCTTCATGTCGGTGTCTTCGAAGGCCCTGAATGCCCGCGCTTCTTTCTCGCTCAGCCGGCTGTTCTCGGGCATGCCCAGTGATTTGCGCACCCGCTTGCGCTGGGCGTTGCCGACCAGTCTCGCCAGCAGGATCACCAGCAGGATCACGACGACGATGAAGCCGATGGGAACCCAGTTGGAGCCGAACATGGCAAGATCCTCGAGCTACCAGTTGCGATCGCATGGTCTTGAGCGCCATGCCGTCATCGCCGGACGGGTCATGGGCGGAGGGGCATCGCGTCACGCTGCGCCGCGCCGGCCCCGAAAAGCCGCAATGTTGCCCGGAAGCCGGCCCCGCAGCAATATTCCCAGATTTTACCGGGACGTAGGCGTGGCTCCGATCCACGCTGTCCATACCGGGGGCGCGTCGCATCGGTGAGCCGTGCCGCCGGCGTTCTGAGTCGCGAACGTGCCGGTAGAACGGCCTCGCCAACGGTGCCCCTACGATGGAAGAACTTGACCACCTTGCCGAAGGTCAAAGTATTTAGCGGCATTGTAGGCAACAGTTTGTTATGAGCTCGGGGCCCGATCGGGACGGTACCGGGCACCGCGGCGAGTCGGAGACGATCATGGCTGGCTGGACCAAGCAGGGACAGGCTGCCGCGCTGCGGGCACGGCGTCTAGGCGAGCGGCGTGCGTACATGGCGCTGGCCGCCGATGCCCACATGACCCGGCGCGAACTGGCCAGCGCGCTGCGTGACGCCCATAGCGACACCGTCGGCCTCGGTCCGCTCGGCGACTGGATTGCCCGGGAAAAGGTCATCCATGGGCTGACGGACAAGGTTTACGGGAAAGCGCCCGCCGAGCCATCGCCTCCGATTGGCGAGCACTCGCACAAATAGCGCCGGTTTCAGCGAAAGAAAGGTCCCTTCGATGTACGCGGGAAGCTGCCTGTGTGGCCAGGTCAAGTACACGCTTAGCGCGGAGCCCGGTGCCTTTGGCTACTGTCATTGCACAAGCTGCCGCAAGGCAAGCGGCTCTGCGCATGCCGCCAACGCCCCGGTTGACCGCTCGTCGTTTCAACTGGTTGCGGGCAGCACGGTCATCCGGGAGTATCAATCGTCACCCGGCAAGTACCGCGCGTTTTGCTCGAATTGCGGCAGTCCAATCTACGCCTATCTCTCGGCCGCGCCAGACGTCATTCGCATCCGGCTGGGCAGCCTCGATACGCCGTTCACCAAGGCGCCGCAGGCGCACACCTGGGTTTCCGACAAGGCGCCCTGGGAGCCGATCGCAGATGCCATTCCGCAATTCGATACCTGGGCGCCAACGACGGTTCTTCACCAGCGCGGCTCCCGCCAGGATTCCTGCTGATGGTTCATTACAAGTAGCGCAGCCGCCCGGCTCCTTCAATCTGGTCACTCCGCGCGCAGGGCCCCGGCGCCTGCCATAGATCGTGGAGCGATATGTCACACCGGATGTCAGCGGAACTCCCATAGGACACAACGCTGCGTCCTACGCGATGTTCATCCGAAGCTCGATACGCCTGCTCATCAGGCGGGCGTAGATTCTCCCTGACACCGTTCGCCGGATGCGAATCCTCGCTCCGGAGCGCGCCACGAAGCGCGTGCTGCCGGTATCGCCGTCGGCCGCGCTGCTGGGCGCGGCGGCGTTCCGGCCGCAGGGCTGTCGGACAACCGGTAAGACAACGCTACGTTGTTGGCAGCGTCATCAGTCTTGCCGATATCGCGGAGGAAATCGTGAGGAAGCTCATCCTGATTGCGCTTGCAATGCTAGCGATAGTGCCCTCGACCGCGGCGATCGCCGTGGTCCCGTCGAATCCTGCTGCGGGACCGATCGCGACCAAGGCGGCCTTCGGCATCGATGTATCGGATCTCTGGTGGAATCCGTCCGAAAGTGGATGGGGCATGCAGCTGGTCCAGGAGGCAGACTTCGTGTTTGCGACCGTGTATGTCTATGGCCCGAACGGAAGCCCGACGTGGATCACGGGCGAGCTTGTCGCCAACGGCGGAGGCGTGTTCAGTGGGCCCTTGTACGTAACAAGCGGTCCCTGGTTTGGTGGTCCGTTCGATCCGACTGCAGTGGGTATCCGCCAGGCGGGCACGATGACCTTCACCCTGCAGACGGCCGGAACAGGCACGCTGACATACTCGGTCGACGGCGTGCAGGTGATCAAGGAAGTGCAAAGGGAGACCCTGGTCCTGGACGACTACACGGGCGACTATTTCAGCAGCGTCAAGTTTCAATCGTCCGGATGCTCCGACCCGACCCAGGATGGGGTGATGGTCGCCGCGGTTTCCATGAACATCAGTCAGACCACCACGAACATGTCAATGGTCTGGGCATTCAATAGCGGTAACGTCTGCACCTATTCCGGCGCATACGGACAAGCCGGGCACCTGGGAACCTTCGTCGGTGGCTTCAGCTGCACGAATGGCGACACTGGCCAGATGCTGCTGTATGAAATGACCTATCGGCCCGGAACGATTTCCGGACAACTCTCCGGGAGTGGAAGCAACACCGGCTGCCAGTACACGGGCAATTTTTCCGGGATCGACCCGAATTACTCTCCACAATAGCGGCGTTCCGTGTGCATCGATGGCGCGGAGAGGCCGCGCCCGATCGCGCAGCATTGCCCGAGTCCCCGCTTTGTACCCGTTGAGCGCCGTTCCCGCGCTGGCGCGCCATGGAGTCTGCCGGCCCCGGGGTCGTGGGCACCCGGATTGACGCGAGTGCTGCATTCGGATCGGCCGGCGCGACGGCGAGGGCTTTAGCTCGATCCGCGGCGGTGCCGTTGGCCAGGATCGACGCCATGAAAGCGCGCAGTTCGGTCGCCGCCGTTTTCTTGAGATTCCAGAGGGAACCCGGCAAGGGGATCGGACGTTGCCGGACGTTGCTGGAAGTCGGGTTGGCGGATGGGGTGGGATTCGAACCCACGAATCGCTTGCACGATTGCCGGATTTCAAGTCCGGTGCATTCAACCGCTCTGCCACCCATCCGGCAATTGCCAGGTCGCCGGCCGCCGGCCCTTGATTCCGCCGGGAGGCGCACCCATCCTAGCATGCGTGTCGTCGGGTCGCCGGAACCCGCCTGGATCGCCAATCCATTGAAACTACCGCCGGTTCTGCTAGTCTTACCGTCGTAAACGCCCATTCCGGGCAGGAATATCGGGGGCGATGCCCCATTGCGGAGGCTTCATGGATCCAAGAGTGCAACCGGTTATCACCCAGGACGCGACGACCCCGTCGGGTTCGCTGGCGGAAAGCCAGCATCGGGTCCTGCGCAACACCTACTGGCTGCTGGCACTGTCGATGCTGCCGACGATCGGCGGGGCATGGGCCGGCATGCAGTTCAACTTCGTCAAGCTGTTCATAGCGTCGCCGACGCTGACGCCGCTGCTGATGTTCGGCGTGATGATCGGGGCGCTGTTCGGGGTCACCGCGCTACGCAACAGCGCGTGGGGCGTGCCGGCGCTGTTCGGGTTCACGTTCATCGCCGGGCTGATGCTGACGCCGATCCTGTCGGTGGCGGCCGGCTTCCGCAACGGTGGGCAGCTCGTCGGGCTGGCGGGCGGGATGACCGCCGCGATCTTCTTCGCGATGGCGGCGCTTGCGACGGTCTCGAAGCGGGATTTCTCGTTCCTCGGCAAGTTCCTGTTCATCGGGCTCGTGCTCCTGATCGTCGCGTCGCTGGCCAACCTGTTCTTCCAGGTGCCGGCGCTGTCGCTGACGATCTCGGCCATCGCGGTGCTGATCTTCTCGCTGTACCTGCTGTTCGATGTCCAGTCGATCGTGCGCGGCGGCGAGACCAACTACATCAGCGCGACGCTGAAGCTGTTCCTCGACGTCTACAACATCTTCATCAACCTGCTGAACATCCTGCTCGCGTTCTCGGGGCAGCGCCGCTGACGACAGCGGCTGCGCAATGCGCGAAGACGGGGCGATCGCATCGCCCCGTTTTTTTCGTCGGCGCGATCAAGGCAGGAACAGCGCGATCGACTCGACGTGCGCCGTATGCGGGAACATGTTGATCACGCCGGCGCTGTCGAGGCGGTAGCCGCGCTCATGGACCAGGATTGCCGCGTCGCGGGCGAGCGTGGCCGGGTTGCATGACACGTAGACGATGCGCCTGAGCGCCCGCTCGTCGTCGCGATGCGGAAGCGACTTCACGAGCTCGGCTGCGCCCTCCCGCGGCGGGTCGATCAGCGCGCGGTCCAGCGGGCCGATGCCCGAGATCGTTTCGGGGGTCGCGACGAACAGGTTGGCGCAGACGAACCGCGTCGCCGCCGACAGACCATTGAACTTCGCGTTCGCCTCTGCCCGGGCGACCAGCGGCTTGCTTCCTTCGACCCCGACAGCGTGGGCGCCGCGGCGGGCGATCGGAAGCGTGAAATTTCCCAGGCCGCAGAAGAAGTCGCCGACCCGTTCCCCGGGCTGGGGATCGAGCAGCTGCAGCGCGCGACGCACGAGCACGCGGTTGATCGCGGCATTGACCTGCGTGAAATCGGTCGGCGCAAAGGGCATTGCGACATCGAATTCGGGCAGTGTGTAGGCGAGCGTCGCCTCCGGCGGATGGAAGGGGACGACGGTGTCGGGGCCGCCCGGCTGCAGCCAGAACGCGACCGGGTGCGCGTCGGCGAAGGCGACGAGCTTGGTGCGGTCGCCGTCCGACAGGGGTTCGAGAATGCGCAGCACCAGCGCGTTGACGAGGCCGCCGACCTCGGCGCGGCGGGTACCGGGAGCGAGACGCTCTCCGATGGCGAGCTCGATCTGCGGCAGCCGAGTGCGGATCGACAGCGACTCGACCAGCGTCCTCAACGCGGGCAGCAGCGCGGAGACCTGCGCCGGGATGACGT
The DNA here is from genome assembly GCA_018971195.1 of Betaproteobacteria bacterium. GTDB lineage: Bacteria > Pseudomonadota > Gammaproteobacteria > Burkholderiales > Casimicrobiaceae > VBCG01. The sequence continues at coordinate 4,370 of JAGXBK010000065.1, read as the reverse complement.
GGCATTCGCGCATGTCGGCCACGTAGCTCGACTTGCGCTCGTGGAAGCCGATCAGCACTCCGCCTTTTTTCGGCACGTCGCGCACCGACAGGCGCGCGCGATAGCGATAGCCCCAGGCCGGGCCGGAGATCGCGGGCAGCAACGTCTCCGGTCGCACGCGCCCGATGCGGGCGAGCGCGTCCTCCAGCGCCCGCTGCTTGGCGGCGACCTGCAGGCTCGGATCCGCATGCTGCAGAGTGCAGCCGCCGCAAACGCCGAAATGGGGGCATCTCGGCGCGACGCGGCCCGCGTTCCGGACGTGCACGGCGCCGACCTGCGCGACGTCGAAGCTCGGCTTGCGCTTGATGATCTCGGCGCTGACCACTTCGCCGGGAAGTGCGCCTTCGACGAAGACGACCTTCCCGCCGGTGCGCGCGATGCCGCGGCCGTCCTGATCCAGCGATTCGACGGTCAGTTCGATCATGATGGACGGCGCGGATTGTACGCGTCGCGCAGCGGGCGCCCGGTAGAATGGCGCAATGAGAATCGTCGCCGTCGACAGTTCGACCGACTGGCTGTCCGTCTGCGCCAGTGACGGGCACAGCGCGATCGCTTTTCGCGAGCGCGCTGGCATCACGTCGTCGGAGCGCATGCTCCCGCTGGTGCGCCAGGCGCTGGACGAGGCAGGCTGGACGCTGGCGGCGCTCGACGGCATCGCCTATGGCGCAGGCCCCGGCTCGTTCACCGGCATCCGCATCGCCTGCGGCGTCGCCCAGGGGCTCGCGCTCGGCGCCGATCTGCCGGTGGTCGGGGTGCCGACACTGCTCGCGGTCGCGCAGGCGTGCCTGCGCGCCCACGGTGCGCAGCGCGTCCTCGCCTGCCTCGACGCCCGGATGCGCGAGATCTACGTCGCGTGGTACCTGCGCGAAAGCGACGGATGGCGGCTCGCGAGCGGGCCGCTGGTGTGCAAGCCCGGCGACCTGCAACTTTCCGACCCCGGTCCCTGGTACGGCGCCGGCGACGGCTTCGCGGCGTTTCCGCAGCTTGCCGCCGGCCTGGGCCTGTCCGCCGTGGATCCCGCGATCGTTCCGGACGCGCAATCGATCGCCGAGATCGCGTTGCCGAGATTCATCGCGGGCGAGGGGCTCCCCGCCGCGCAGGCGCAGCCGGTGTACGTTCGCGATCGCGTCGCGCTGACCACGGTCGAGCGCGCCGCGGGCGTGCATCTCTAGGCGGTCTCAGGCGATGGCCACCCTCCCGAAACCGCAGCCGCGCGAGAGTGTCCAGTGGCGTCCGATGCTGCCCGATGACCTGCCGGCGATCGCCGCGCTCGAAGCGCGCATCCACGCCGCGCCCTGGAGCGAAGGCAATTTTCGTGACGCACTGGCCGCCGGCTATTCGATGCGTGTCGGCACGCGCGGCGGCCGCATCGTCGCCTACGGCGTGCTGATGCTGGGCCCCGGCGAAGCGCAACTCCTCAACCTGTCGGTGGTCCCGGAGGATCGACGTGAAGGGCTGGGCCGGGAGCTGCTCGCCCAGTTCATCGACGACGCTCAGCGCCTGTCCGCCGAGCAGTTCTTCCTCGAGGTCAGGGCCGGCAACCTGCCCGCGATCGCACTGTACGAGGCCGCGGGGTTCTCGCCGGTCGCCCGCCGCGTCGGCTACTACCCCGCAGCGACGCCAGGCGGCGAGCGCGAGGATGCGCTGGTCATGCGCTGTCCGCTGGGCATGCCGCGGCATCCGGCCTCGATTTGATGGCGACGCGCGCCGAGATCCTCCGCGAGCTTGGGCTGATCCCGCAGTGGCGGCTGCGGGCCCGGGTCGGTACCGCCGGGTCTGCCACGCCCGCCGCAGCCGGACCTGCGGTGCTCGACGCCGCGACAGCGCCCGAAGCCGCCGATGCGCGGCAGGTGCGGATCACTGCACTCGATCGTGACGCGCTGGTCGCCGAGATCGCCGGCTGCACGGCCTGCGCATTGTGCCGGACACGTCGCAACACGGTCCCGGGGGTGGGTGATCCAAAGGCGCGCTGGCTGTTCGTGGGCGAGGCGCCGGGTGCCGACGAAGACGCGCAGGGCGAGCCTTTCGTGGGCCAGGCAGGGCGCCTGCTCGACAACATGCTGGCGGCGCTCGGCCTCGGGCGCTCGAGCGATGTCTACATCGCCAACGTGCTCAAGTGCCGGCCGCCGAACAACCGGACGCCGGAGCCCACCGAGGTCGAGGCTTGCCGTCCGTTCCTGGACCGCCAGATCGATCTCGTCGGGCCAAAGCTGATCGTGGCGCTGGGCAAGAGCGCAGCGTCGACGCTGCTTCGCAGCGACGCATCGGTTGCCAACCTGCGCAACCGCGTCCACCGCTATCGCGGCATCCCGCTGATCGTCACCTACCATCCCGCGTACCTGCTGCGCACACCGGTCGACAAGGCGAAGGCCTGGGAAGACCTGTTGTTCGCGCGGCGAACGCTGCGCGAGTCCCTCGCCGAGGCGGGCAAATGATCGGCCGTCGCGTGTCGCGACCGGGCGACGCCACGGCCACTTGCATCCGGGGTTTCGAGGCCGCATATTCCGGGCGCCGGGTCATTCGCCCCGGACTCTTGGATCGGAGGAGCGACATGTTGCGCAAGCTGGGTATCCTTCTTGCCGCCGTCATGACCCTGGCGCTGGGCGGCTGCGGCTACAACCAACTGCAGCGGCAGGACGAGGGGATCAAGGCGGCATGGTCCGAGGTGCTGAACCAGTATCAGCGGCGCGCGGACCTGGTGCCGAACCTCGTCAGCACGGTCAAGGGCTACGCGGCGCAGGAGGAGAAGGTGCTCACCGAGGTGACGAACGCCCGCGCGAGCGTCGGCTCGATCAAGGCGACCCCGGAGCTGATCAACGATCCCGAGGCTTTCCAGAAATTCATCCAGGCGCAGAACCAGCTGCAGGGCGCCCTGTCGCGCCTGCTGGCGGTTTCGGAGAACTATCCGCAGCTCAAGTCCGATGCGCTGTTCCGCGACCTGCAGTCGCAGCTCGAGGGCACCGAGAACCGCATCACGGTGGCGCGCAACCGCTACATCAAGTCGGTCCAGGAATACAACACGACGGTACGGCAGTTCCCGACGAACCTGACGGCGATGATCTTCAAGATGGGCATCAAGCCCAACTTCACGGTCGCCGACGAGGCCGCAGTGAGCACGCCGCCCAAGGTCGATTTCACCAAGCCTGCACCCGCGGTGCCGGCGCCGGCATTGCCTGCGCCCGCCGCGCCCGCAGGCAAGTGAGCTCGTGCTAGTGCGAAGCCGGCCATCGCGCCACAGTGCGCGGCCGGCGCCGCCTGCGGGCGTTTGACGACGGTAGATCGCGATGCGAATCCCTGTGCGCCTGCGGGTGAGCGGAATCCTCTGGGGCCTCGTCGGCATGCTGCTGGCGCTGCTGCTTTTGGCATTCGCCTCCACCGTGCAGGCCCAGCCGGCATCGACGGCGAGCACCGATGGCCTCGCCCCGATTCCGAAGCTGACGGCGCGCGTCACCGATCTCACCGGGACGCTTTCACCCGCCGACACGCAGGCGCTGGAGACGAAGCTCGCCGACTGGGAGCAGCGCACGGGCAATCAGCTCGTCGTCGTGATGGTGCCGTCGACTGCGCCCGAGCCGATCGAGAGCTATTCGATCCGCCTCGCCGACGCCTGGAAGATCGGGCACAAGGGCAAGGACAACGGAGCGATCTTCCTGATCGCCAAGAATGACCGGAAGATGCGCATCGAGGTCGGCTACGGGCTCGAAGGCGTGCTCACCGACGTGACCTCGCATCGCATCATCGCGGAGACCGTGGCGCCGTTGTTCCAGCAGGGCAAGTTCGTCCAGGGGATCGATGCCGGCGTCGACCGGATCATCGAGGTCGTCGGCTCGGGCGCTCCGTTGCCCCTGCAGCGCGCGCGGGCGCCTTCCTCGAACGGATTCGATTTCCAGACGCTGCTGATCCTGCTTTTCGTGGTCGTGCCCGTGATCGGCAGCGTCCTGTCACGCATCTTCGGACGCACGCTGGGATCCGCCGTCGGTGGTGGCGTGATCGGGCTCGGCGCCTGGGTCCTCGCCGGATCCCTCGCGATTGCATTCGGGGCAGGCGTCGTCGCTTTGCTGGTCATGCTGCTGATGGGCGCCGGCGGCGGCATCGGGAGGGGTGGCGGCATGTGGATTCCGACCGGAGGCTGGGGCGGTGGCGGCTTCGGAGGCGGCGGTTTCGGCGGCGGCGGAGGGTTCTCGGGCGGCGGTGGCGGCTTCGGCGGCGGCGGCTCGTCGGGAAGCTGGTAGGGCCATGGCGATCTCTCACGCAAAGCGGTTCTGGCGTCACCTCGTCACCGATCACCTGTCGGTGCGCCGCGCGTTTCCCAGGGTGGCACTCGAGCGCAT
>JAGXBK010000064.1 GCA_018971195.1 Betaproteobacteria bacterium | reverse complement strand
GGGTCCAAGGCGGGCGGGCGCATGTGACGCAGTCGTCGCAGAGCGGGTGGCTCGTGCGCGGCGACTCGTGGGTTGAGTCGCCGCCGCGAGCCGGGACCCGCGCGAGGACGCGGGTGCGTCACCTAAGCTCGCCCGCCTTGGACCCGCCTCGCCTTCGGACGTGCAGCAGCCGGCGCGCGCCTAGCCTTCACCTTGCGCGAGCAGCGTCGCATTGCCGCCCACGGCCGCGGTGTTCACCGACAGCGTGCGCTCGACCGCGAAGCGCGTCAGGTAGTTGGGTCCACCGGCCTTCGGTCCGGTGCCCGAGAGCCCTTCGCCGCCGAAGGGCTGCGTGCCGACGACCGCACCGATCATATTGCGGTTGACGTAGACGTTGCCCACCCGCGCGCGGGCAACGATGCGGTCGATCGTGGCGTCGACGCGGCTGTGGATGCCCAGCGTCAGGCCGTAACCCAATCCATTCACCGCGCCCACGAGCGCATCGAGCTCGGCCGCCCGCCAGGTGATGACGTGCAGCACCGGACCGAACACCTCGTGCGTCAGCCGGTCGAGCCGATCGAGCACGACGAGCGTCGGGGCGACGAAGCTTCCATGCTCGCAGGCGTCGGGCAGCGTGACGCGGTGCCGGACGAGTCCCGCTGCAGCCATCCTGGCGACGTGGGCCTCGAGCCCTTCGCGCGCGTCGGCGTCGATGACCGGGCCGATGTCGGTCGCGGCATCGGCCGGATCGCCGATCGCGAGCTGGTCCATCGCGCCCTGCAGCAGCTCGAGCACGCGTGGCGCGATGTCCTCCTGCAGGCACAGCAGGCGCAACGCGGAGCAGCGCTGACCCGCGCTGTCGAATGCGGATTGCAGCGCATCGACGACAACCTGCTCGGCGAGCGCCGAGCTGTCGACGATCATCGCGTTCTGTCCGCCGGTCTCGGCGATCAGCGGCACGATCGGCGCGCGCGAGGCGAGAATCCGGGCGATTGCGCCTGCCACCGCGGTCGATCCGGTGAACGCGACCCCGGCGACCCGCGGATCGGCGACGAGCGCCGCGCCGATGACCTCACCGGCGCCTGTCAGCAGTGCGAGCGCATCAGCGGGCACGCCGGCCCGATGCAGGCACTGCACGGCGCGCGAGGCGATGATCGGCGTCTGCTCGGCCGGCTTGGCGGCGACAGTGTTGCCGGCGGCGAGCGCCGCGGCGACCTGGCCGGTGAAGATCGCGAGCGGAAAGTTCCACGGCGAGATGCATGCGAACACGCCCCTGCCGTGCAGGGCCAGCGTGTTCGTCTCGCCCGCGGGGGAGGGCAGTGCGAGCGGCGCATCGAATCGCCCGCGAGCCTGCGCCGCGTAATAGCGGCAATAGTCGACCGCTTCCCGCACCTCGGCGAGCGCCGCGGCGCGCGTCTTGCCCGCTTCGCGCGCCAGCAGCGCGACAAAGCTCCCGCGCTCGCCCTCGATCGCATCGGCGGCGCGATCGAGTATCGCCGCGCGCTCGCCGCCCCGGCGCAGGTCCCACGCGCGCTGGCCGCCGACGAGCGTCGCCAGCGCGCGGTCCAGCGTCGGCGCGTCGGCGTCGACGATGGTGCCGATCCTGCGCCTGCGGTCGGCCGGCTCCCGGGCGTCGCGCGCCGTGCCCGACGACGTTCCGCGCCCGGATTCCGGAATTACCGCGAATTCCGCGGCAGCACCGGCCGCGATGGCGGCGTCGAGCTCGCCCATCGCGTCCTGGTCGGCGAGACAGACGCCCAGCGAGTTGCGGCGCTCCGGCGCGTACATGTCGGGCGGCGCGGGCAATCGTTCAGCCGACGCGTAATCCCAGGACCGAGCGCGTGCCAGCGGATCGGCGACGACGTCGTCGATCGGGATGCGCGGATCTGCGATGCGGTTGACGAACGAGGTGTTGGCGCCATTCTCCAGCAGCCGCCGGACGAGGTAGGGCAGCAGGTCGTGGTGGCTGCCGACGGGCGCATAGACGCGGCATGCGCGCTGCGGACCGGAGCCGTCGGCGAGCACGCACCGGTACAGACTCTCGCCCATGCCGTGCAGTCGCTGGAACTCGAATTCCCGGGCGCCGATCCGCTCGGCCTGAGCCGACACCCACGCGATCGTATGCGCGTTGTGGGTCGCGAACATCGGATAGACGGCGTCGTCGGCCTCGAGGAGTGCGCGGGCGCAGGCCAGAAAGGAAATGTCGGTGTGGGCCTTGCGCGTGAACACCGGATAGCCGGGCAGACCCTGCACCTGCGCGCGCTTGATCTCGCTGTCCCAGTAGGCGCCCTTGACCAGGCGCACCGGGATGCGGTGCCGGGCGCGGCGTGCAAGCGCGACGACGTAGCCGACGACCGAGCGCGCGCGCTTCTGGTAGGCCTGGACCGCGAGCCCGAGTCCGTCCCAGTCCGCCAGTGCCGGATCCGTGCGTAGCCGAGAGAGGATCTCCAGCGACAATTCGAGGCGCTCGGTCTCCTCGGCGTCGATCGTCATGCCGACCCGATGCCTGCGCGCGTCGGCGGCCAGCGCCGCCAGCGCCGGAAGCAGCTCGGCATACACGCGCTCGCGCTGCGCGTACTCGTAGCGCGGATGAAGTGCCGACAGCTTGACCGAGATCGATGCGCGCGTGAACACCGAGCGTTCGGCGGGATCCGCCGCCTTGCCGATCGCTTCGATCGCGTCACGATACGCGTCGAAGTAGCGTGCGGCGTCCTCCCGCGTCAACGCCGCTTCGCCCAGCATGTCGTAGGAGTGGCGCCAGGCGAAGCCATCGGCGGCGCGGCTGTTATCGAGAGCTTCGCCGATCGAGCGTCCCATCACGAACTGCTCGGCCATCAGCTTCATCGCCTGCCGCAGTGCGAGGCGGACGACCGGCTCGCCCGCGCGCGCCGCAAAGCGCGCGTACCACGAGCGTGGGTCTGCGGCGTCGCGAGGGTCCATGCGCGTCAGCCTGCCGGTCAGCATCAGTCCCCAGGTCGATGCATTGACCAGCAGCGAGGCGGACTCGCCGAGATGACGGTCCCAGTCGCCGCGGCCCAGCTTGTCGCGAATCAGTGCGTCGGCGGTCGCGGTGTCCGGGATGCGCAGCAACGCTTCGGCGACGCACATCAGCAACACCCCTTCGGGCGTCGACAGGTCGTACTCCTTGAGAAAGGATTCGATGCCCGCGTTCGCCTGGCGCTCGGCGCGCAATGCTTCGACCCAGCGACGGGCCCGCTCGCCGACGGTCCGTGCCTGCACGTCGTCAGCTGCGATCTGCGCGGCCAGCGCCACCAGCGTCGTGCGCTCGTCGGCGAGAAACGCACCGCGTATCGCCGCCCCCTCGGGTCCGGCGGGGATAAGTGCGTGCTGCGGCATTCCCGGATCCATCGGCTAGCCGCGCGGATGGTGCTGCGCATGCAGCCGCTTCAGCCGTTCGCGGGCGACGTGGGTGTAGATCGTCGTCGTCGTGATGTCGGCGTGGCCGAGCAGCAGCTGCACGACACGCAGGTCGGCGCCGTGGTTCAGCAGGTGGGTCGCGAACGCGTGCCGCAGCACATGCGGCGACAGCGCCGACGCATCGATTCCCGCGCGCAGTGCGTAGCGCTTGACCAGCATCCAGAATGCCTGGCGGGTGAGCGGCCCATGGCGCTGGGTCAGGAACACCTCGTCGCGGGTGGCGCCTGCCGCCAGCCCCGGGCGCACCTCGCGCAGGTAGCGCGCGATCCATGCGACGGCTTCGTCGCCGATGGGAACCAGGCGCTCCTTGCGGCCTTTGCCGACGACACGAACGACGCCGGCATCCAGCCCGACCTGCGACAGCCTCAGGCCGGTCAGCTCGGAGACCCGGAGCCCGGTCGCGTAGAGCGTCTCCAGCATGGCGCGGTCGCGCAGCCCCAGTGCGGTCGTCGTGTCGGCTGCCGCAAGCAGCGCCTCGACCTGCGCCTCGCTCAGGTTCTTCGGCAGTCGGCGCGGCTTTTTCGGCGGGCGCACGCGCAGCGTCGGGTCCTCGGCAATCGTGCCGCGGTCGAGCTGCAGGCGATAGAAGCGCCGCAGCGACGAGATGCGCCGTGCCACCGAGGTGGCCTTGGCTTTCGCGCGGAACTGGTCGGCGAGCCACTGCTCGACGTGCAGGCGTTCGGCACGAAGCAGGGGGATTGCATGCTGGGCGAGCCACGCGCTCCACCCGCGCAGGTCGCGCCGGTAGCTCGCGAGCGACGTCTGGGCGAGGCCGTCCTGCAGCCAGACCTGGTCGCAGAACGCGTCGATCAGCGCATCGGCGTCCGGGATCGCGCTCACATCTTCATGTGCTGCGGCAGAAGGGTCACGAGCCCGGGCAGGAACCAGATCGCGACTACGGCGACGCACATCAGCACGAACATCGGCAGCGCCTGCCGCGCGATCCACGTGATCTGGCGCCGGGTCATCCCCTGCAGGACGAAGAGGTTGAAGCCGACCGGGGGCGTGATCTGCGCCATCTCGACGACCAGCACGATGAAGATGCCGAACCACAGGAGGTCGATCCCGGCCTTCTGCACGGTGGGGAGGATGACGCCCATCGTCAGCACCACCATCGAGATGCCGTCGAGGAAGCAGCCAAGCACGATGTAGAACAGCGCCAGCGCGACGATCAGCGCGAACGGCGACAGCTCGAGCGTCGCGATCCATTCGGCGAGGTCGCGTGGCAGCCCGATGTACCCCATCGCGAGCGTCAGGAACGCGGCACCGGCGAGGATCAGGGCGATCATGCAGTACAGCCGGGTCGCGCCCAGCAGACTGTCGCGGAACGTTCGCAGATCCAGGGAGCCCTGGGTTGCGGACAGGATCAGCGAACCGACGACGCCGAGGGCCGCGGCCTCGGTCGCCGTCGCGACGCCGACGTAGATCGAGCCCAGGACGGCGGCGATCAGAAGCACGATCGGGATCAGGTGCCGCGATGCGTGCAACTTCTGCGCCAGCGTGGTCTTCTCCGATGTGGCCGGGATCCGGTCTGGGTTGAGCATCGCCCAGGCCACGATGTAGCCCGAGAACAGCGCGGCGAGCAGGATGCCGGGAATCACGCCGGCGATGAACAGCTTGGCGATCGAGACGTTCGCGGTGACGCCGTAGACGATCATGATGATCGACGGCGGAATCAGCAGCCCGAGCGTGCCGGCCCCCGCCAGCGTGCCGACCGTGATGTCCTCGGGATATCCGCGCCGGGCGAGTTCGGGCAGCGTCATCTTGCCAATTGTCGCGCAGGTCGCGGCTGACGAACCGGAGACGGCCGCGAAGATCGTGCAGCCGATGATGTTGGTGTGCAGTAGCCGGCCGGGGATGCGCTCCAGCCACGGCGCCAGGCCCTTGAACATGTCCTCGGAGAGCCGGGTGCGGAACAGGATCTCGCCCATCCACACGAACAGCGGCAGCGCGGTGAGCGTCCACGACGATGCGCTGCCCCACACGGTGACCGCCATCGCGTCACCGGCGGGCCGGCTCGAGAAGAGCTCCATCCCGAACCACGCGACGCCGGTCAGCGCGAGCCCGATCCAGACACCGCTACCCAGCAGGATGAACAGCGCGACGATCAAGAGCGTGGTGATCAGGGCGTCGATGGGCGCCTCCCCAATTCGACCGCTTCACTCATTGTGGAGCGCCTCTTCCGGCGCCGCGCGACCTCGCAGGCCGCGCCACTCGAGGACCAGTTCGTCGACGAAGGCGATGGCGAGCACCAGCGTTCCCGCTGCCATCGTGAGCTGCGGGACCCACAGCGGCGATGCATCGGTGCCGGTCGAGATGTCGTTGAACTGCCACGACTGGAATGCGAGCCGGGCGCTGTACCAGGCGAAAGCCGCGGCCAGAAGCGTTGCCACGGCGAGCGACCACAGCTCGAGCCGGTGACGGACCGGCGCCGACGTGTGCTCGAGAATCAACGACACGCGGATGTGCTCGCCGCGCCTCAGCGTGTGGGCGAGCGCAAGGAACCCGCTCGCCGCCGTGCAGTAGCCGGCATAGGCGTCGGTGCCGGGGATGTACCGGCCGAGCAGGCGCCCGGCGATCCCCAGCAGCACCATCGCCAGCGTGCCGACCAGGAACAGCGCCGCCAGCCAGGCGGCGGCGTCATAAAGCCGGTCGAGGAAAGCGCGCACAGGAACCTCGCCGACGTGCCTGCTGCCTGGAGCGAGAGATTACTGGAGGCTGCGATACTGTTCGATGATGTGCTTGCCCTCCTGGCCCGATCTCTTGAGCCACTCGGCGAGCATGACGTTGCCGACACGGCGAAGGTCGGCCGTCAGCTGCGCGGAAGGCTTGAGGATCTCCATGCCTTTCTGCCTCAGCTGGTCGTAGTACCAGTTGGTCTTTTCCTCGGACATCTTCCAGCCGCGGGTCTCGGCAGTCGCGGCAGCCTTCAGCACCGCGGCTTGCTCGGGCCTGGGAAGCGCATTGAACGCCTTTCGATTGACGATCACCGCGTTCTTCGGCAGCCACGCCTGCGTGTCGTAGAACTTCTTGATCTGCTCGTAGGACTTGGAGTCGTAGCCGGTGGCGCCCGACGACATGTACGAGTCGATGACGCCGGTGGCGAGCGCCTGCGAGACTTCCGCGGCCTGGACGGTGACCGGCTGCGCGCCGACGAGCTCGGCGATCTTCGCCGTCGCGGGGCTGTACGCACGCCACTTGAGTCCTTTCATGTCCGCAGCGCTGTTGAGGGTGCGGTTGGTGAAGATGCCCTGCGGCGGCCACGGCACCGTGTAGAGCAGCATCATGCCCTGCTTCGCGAGCTTTTCTTCGAGCGGGCGGCGCGACGCCTTGTAGAGCTTGAAGGCCTCGGCATAGGACGTCGCGAGGAATGGCACGCCGTCGAGCCCGTAGAGGGGATCCTCGTTCTCGTAGTTGACGAGCAGGATCTCGCCGATCTGCGCCTGCCCGCCCTGCACCGCGCGCTTGATTTCTGGCGCCTTGAACAGCGATGCGTTCGGGTGCAGCTGGATCTTCAGCTTGCCGCCGGTCGCCTTGTCGACGTCATCGGCGAACTGCTGCAGGTTTTCCGTGTGGAAATTGTTCGCCGGGTACGCGCTGGGCAGGTCCCACTTGGTTTGCGCGGCGGCCGGCAGTGCCAGCGCGAACGCGATGGCGGCGAGCGCGAGGGTCAGGCCGGGGGGCAGGCATCTCATTGCGGATCTCCTGTCGGTGACGGGCGGTGCCGGCAGCGAGGTTGCAGGTTACCGGCAGACTCGCGGATGTTAGCAGGGATCGGGCATCGGGGATCGGGGCGCTTCTGCGAGCTGCGCGGCTTCTATAATGGCCGGGAAAGCGCTGATGATCTGAGGCGCACGCGACGGATTGTCCGGCCGCGCGAGCGCAGGCGTCCATCGTCGATCTGAGCCCTACGATCCCTGATACCCGGCAGCCGACACCCGAATGTGGAATTTCTGGATCGATCGCGGCGGAACCTTCACCGACATCGTCGCGCGACGCCCCGACGGAACGCTGGTCACCCACAAGCTGCTGTCCGACCACCCCGAGCGCTATCGCGACGCCGCCGTGCATGGCATTCGCGAGTTGCTAGGTCTTGCGCCCGGTGCGCCGATCCCGGTCGAGAACATCGCCGCGATCAAGATGGGAACGACGGTCGCCACCAACGCGCTTCTGGAGCGGGCGGGCGAGCGAACGGTGCTGGTGATCACCCAGGGATTCGCCGACGCCTTGCGCATCGGCTACCAGAATCGACCGAGGCTCTTCGTGCGGCGCATCGAGCTCCCGACGATGCTCTACGAGCGCGTGATCGAGGTCGACGAGCGCATCGGCGCCCACGGCGACGTCGTGCGCCCGCTCGACACCGTCGCGGTCGAGCGCGCGTTGCGTTGCGCCTTCGCCGACGGCATCAAGGCCGTTGCGATCGTGCTGATGCATGGCTACCGCTACCCGCAGCACGAGCGCGCGATCGCGGGCATCGCGCGGGCGATCGGCTTTCCCCAGGTCTCGGTGTCCAGCGAAGCGAGCCCGCTGATGAAGCTGGTGTCGCGCGGCGACACGACGGTCGTCGATGCGTACCTGTCGCCAATCCTGCGCCGCTATGTCGACGACGTCGAGCGCGATCTCGGCGGCGAAGGCCGCGAGAATCTCCCCGTCGCTAGATCGGGTGAGGTCCGGAGCGGGGATGAACGCTTGCGCCTGCAGTTCATGCAATCGTCGGGCGGACTCACCGACGCGCACCGCTTCCAGGGCAAGGACGCGATCCTGTCGGGGCCGGCGGGCGGCGTCGTCGGCGCGGTCGAGGTCGCGCGCCTCGCCGGATTCGATCGCATCATCGGTTTCGACATGGGGGGCACGTCGACCGACGTCACGCACTGGGCGGGCGAATACGAGCGCGCGTTCGTGACCGAGGTCGCGGGCGTTCGCCTGCGCGCGCCGATGATGAGCATCCACACCGTCGCCGCCGGCGGCGGCTCGATCTGCAGCTTCGATGGCTCGAGGCTGCGCGTCGGCCCGCAATCGGCCGGCGCCAATCCGGGGCCCGCGTGCTATCGGCGCGGCGGACCGCTGACGGTGACCGACTGCAACGTCGTGGTCGGCAAGCTCGACCCGGAGCTCTTTCCACGGGTCTTCGGCGCGGGAGGCGACCAGCCGCTGGATGCGCAGGTTGCCCGCGCGAAGTTTGCCGATCTGGCCCGGGAGATCGCGTCGCGCACCGGCCACGCGCGCACGCCCGAGCAGGTCGCGGATGGATTCCTCGACATCGCCGTCGCGAACATGGCGAACGCGATCAAGCACATCTCGGTGGAGCGGGGACACGACGTGACCGAATACGTGCTGTGCTGCTTCGGAGGCGCCGGCGGCCAGCACGCCTGCCGCGTCGCGGACGCGCTCGGCATGTCGCGCGTATTCATCCACCCGCTCGCCGGCGTTCTTTCGGCATACGGGATCGGGCTGGCCGACGTGCGCGCGCTGCGGCAGCAGGCCGTCGAAGCGCGGCTCGACGACGACGCGCTCGCCGCCTGCGGGCCCGGGTTCGCTGCGCTCGAGTCGGCAGGCCGCGGCGAGGTCATCGCGCAAGGCGTGGCCGCGGACCGGGTTCGATGCGAGCGCACGCTGCAGCTCAAATACGAAGGCACCGACACGACGATTGCGTTGCCCGCCGATGGGAATCGCGGCGCGCTCGTCGCCGAGTTCGAGCGGCGGTACCGCCAGCACTACGGTTTCCTGATGCCCGGCAGGCCGCTGGTGATCGAGGCGATCGCCGTCGAGGCGATCGGCAGGACTCAGGAGGCGCTGGACGAGCGACCCCGGTTCACCGAGCGCAGCGGCGATCTGGTACCCATGCGTGCGGGCCGGATCTACAGCGGTGGCGCACTGCGCGACGCCCTGGTCTACGCACGCGAGGATCTTCGTCCCGGCGACGTCGTCGCCGGACCCGCGGTGATTCGCGAGGCGAACGCCACGACGGTGGTCGAGCCGGGCTGGCGGGCGAGCCTGACGGAACGCGACCACTTGATCCTCGATCGCGTCGAGCGGATCGAGCGCACGCATGCGATCGGCACCAGCGCGGACCCGGTGCTGCTCGAGGTGTTCAACAACCTGTTCATGGCGATCGCCGAGCAGATGGGCGTGACGCTCGCCAACACCGCATACTCGGTCAACATCAAGGAGCGCCTCGATTTCTCCTGCGCGCTGTTCGACGCCGCAGGCAACCTGATCGCCAATGCGCCGCACATGCCGGTTCACCTGGGTTCGATGGGGGAGAGCGTGCGCACGATCATCGACCGGCGCGGCGGAGCGATGAGGCCGGGCGACGTGTTCGTGCTCAACGCTCCCTACAACGGTGGCACGCATCTTCCCGACGTGACGGTGATCGCGCCGGTGTTCCTCGCTGCGTCCGAGCCCGAGTTCTACGTCGCTTCGCGCGGTCATCACGCCGACATCGGCGGCATCACCCCGGGCTCGATGCCGCCGGCATCGACGCACGTCGACGAGGAAGGCGTGCTGCTCGACAACCTGCAGCTGGTGGCGAGAGGCCGCTTCCTCGAGGACGAGATGCGCGCGATCCTGACCGGCGGCCGCTATCCGGTACGCAACGTGGAGCAGAACCTCGCCGACCTGCGTGCGCAGGTGGCGGCCTGCGCGAAAGGTGCCGCGGAGCTGACCAAGATGGTCGGTCATTTCGGCCTGCCGGTCGTGCGCGCCTACATGGGGCACGTGCAGGACAACGCCGAGGAGGCGGTGCGCAGGGTCGTCGGCGCGCTGCGCGACGGCCAGTTCGCGTACGAGATGGACAGCGGGGCGGTGATCCGCGTCGCGATCCGCGTCGACCACGCGGCGCGCTCGGCGACGATCGACTTCACCGGCACCAGCGCGCAGCAGGCCACCAATTTCAACGCCCCGTCGGCGGTGTGCAAGGCCGCAGTGCTCTACGTGTTCCGCACGCTGGTCGACGATGAGATCCCGATGAATGCCGGCTGCCTCAAGCCGCTCTCGATCATCATTCCCGAAGGCTCGATGCTCAACCCACGCTTCCCCGCCGCGGTCGTCGCAGGCAACGTGGAGACCTCGCAGACGGTGACCGATGCGCTGTACGGGGCGCTGGGCGTGCTGGCCGCATCGCAAGGGACGATGAACAACTTCACGTTCGGCAATGACCGCTACCAGTATTACGAGACGATCGCCGGCGGCTCCGGTGCGGGTCCCGGCTTCGATGGCGCGAGCGCGGTGCAGACCCACATGACCAACTCGCGCCTGACCGATCCCGAGGTGCTCGAATGGCGCTTTCCGGTGCGGCTCGAGGCCTTCTCGATTCGCC
Organism: Betaproteobacteria bacterium; assembly: GCA_018971195.1. Lineage (GTDB taxonomy): Bacteria > Pseudomonadota > Gammaproteobacteria > Burkholderiales > Casimicrobiaceae > VBCG01. Next base: position 5,653 of record JAGXBK010000064.1, on the reverse strand, counting down.
GCGGCAGCGGCGGAGCGGGGCGCCACCGCGGTGGCGACGGCACGCTGCGGCGGCTGCGCTTCCTCGAGCCGATGATCGCGGTGATGCTCGCCAACCACCGGCGCGTCGCCCCGTTCGGCGTCGCCGGCGGGCATCCGGGCGCACGCGGCGCGAACTGGGTCGAGCGCGCCGATGGCAGGCGCGAGGACTACGGCGCAACCTGCCAGGTCGAGATGCGCGAAGGTGACGTTTTCGTCGTCGAGACCCCGGGCGGCGGAGGCTTCGGCACGCCGTGATCACCGGGCTGCGGTTCCGGGACGTTCGCGAACGCTCTCAACGCTCCGGCAGCGGGATGAACTCGGTCTCGCCCGGCACGGGGGCGTGGCGCCGCTCGCGCCAGTCGGCCTTGGCCTGCTCGATCGCCTCGCGCGAGCTGGCGACGAAGTTCCACCAGATGAACCGGTCGCCGTCGAGCTTCGCTCCTCCGACCAGCATGACCTGCGCCGCGCTGCGCGCCTGGACCAGCGCTTGGTCGCCTTCGGGCAGCACCGCCATGTGCGCGGCAGGGATCGCGTAGCCGTCGACGGTCACCTCGCCGGATACCACGTAGACGGCACGCTCCTCGTGCTCGGTGGCGACGATGAACGTCGCGCCGGCCTCCAGCTCGCCGGCGACGTAGAGCGTGTCGCTGAACGTCGGAGTCGGCGCTACGAGGTCGAATGCGTGCCCCGCGACGACCGTCAGCCGCGCGCCATCGTGCTCGAAACGCGGCAGCCGGTCGCGCGCGATGTGCGTGAAGGACGGCGCGTCCGCTTCGTGGGCGCGGGGAAGGGCGACCCAGGTCTGCAGGCCGTGCATGCGGATGCCTCGCGAGCGGTCGTCGGGCGCGGTGCGTTCCGAATGCACGATGCCCCGGCCGGCGGTCATCCAGTTGACGTCGCCTGCCTCGATGCGCTGGACGTTGCCCAGGTTGTCTCGATGCAGGATCGCGCCTTCGAACAGGTACGTGACCGTGGCGAGCCCGATGTGCGGATGGGGCCGCACGTCCATGCCCTCACCGGGTGCAAACCCGACCGGCCCCATGTGATCGAAGAAGATGAAAGGGCCGACCATCTTGCGGTCGGCCGCGGGCAGCACGCGTCGGACCGTGAAGCTTCCCAGGTCCCGGACATGCGGCGCGAGTATCTGCGGTGGTGAAGGCATGGCGCTCCGGGGACGTCCGGCCCGGCCGCTCCCCGCATCGATTGCAAGGGCGACAGCATACCGCGACGGCAACCCGCGAGCGTGCTGGCCTCCCCGGCAGGCGGGAGCGATAATGCCGCGATCCAGCGCACTCCGAGGAGCCGACGTGCCGACCCTCCACGATTTCACCGTCGATGACATCACCGGTCATCCGGTCAAGCTCGACCGCTACAAGGGCAAGGTCCTGCTCGTCGTGAACACGGCGAGCAAGTGCGGCTTCACCCCCCAGTACAAGGGCCTCGAGGCGCTCTACCGCAAATACCGCGACCAGGGGCTGGAGGTACTCGGCTTTCCGTGCAACCAGTTCGGGGGCCAGGAGCCCGGCAACGAGCAGGAGATCGCGACGTTCTGCGAAACGAACTACGACGTCACCTTCCCGATGTTCGCCAAGGTCGACGTCAACGGCGACAAGGCGGCCCCGGTGTACCGCTACCTCAAGAGCGCCAAGCCGGGGCTGCTCGGCACCGAGGCGATCAAGTGGAATTTCACCAAGTTCATGGTCGATCGCGGCGGCAAGGTGATCGCGCGCTATGCGCCCAACGACACGCCCGAGTCGCTCGAGGCTGACGTTGCCAAGGCGCTTTGATGCCGTCCGGTCTCGCGGACGTCGCCAAGGCGCTTTGATGCCGTCCGGTCTAGCGGACCTCGCCCGGCTGCGTTGATGCCGCGCGTTCTCGCCGTGCTCGCTTTCGGCGTGCTGGTCGCGTTGGCGGCAGGGCAGGCGCAAGCACAGCCGGGGCGTCCGAAGGAGCTCCGCGTCGCGTTTCCGGTCGCCGAGACCGGCTTCGATCCGCAGGCGGCGGGCGATGCGTATTCCAACTACGTGAACCGCGCGATCTTCGATCCGCTGTATCGCTACGACTATCTCGCGCGGCCTTTTCGCATCGTCCCGAACACCGCAGTCGCGATGCCCGAGATCTCGCCTGATGGCCGGACGTGGACGATCCGCATCGAGCCCGGCATCTATTTCGCCGACGACCCGGCCTTCAAGGGCAGGCGTCGCGAGCTCACCGCTGCCGACTACGTCTACGGGCTCGAGCGCATCCTCGACCCGCAGATGCGATCCAACTCGCTGCAGATGATCGACGGCCGCTTCGTCGGCGCCGACGCGGCCGTCGCGAAGGCCAAGGCGACCGGTCATTTCGATTACGACGCCCCGATCGAGGGCCTGCGGGCGATCGACCGTTACACCTTGCAATTCAAGCTGGTGTTTCCCGATTACGAATTGCTGTCGAACCTGACGACGACGGCGGCATCCGCGGTGGCGCGCGAGGTGATCGACGCGTACAAGGACGCAAGCGGCTGGGCGATGTCGCATCCGGTCGGCACGGGACCTTTCCGGCTCGCCGAGTGGCGTCGCGGCCAGCGTATCGTGCTGGAGGCGAATCCGGGCTTTCGCGACGAGCGCTACCCCGTGGCCACCGACCCCTCCGACCGCGCGCTGGTCGCGGGGCTGGCCGGTCGCAGGCTGCCCCTGGTGAAGCGGGTCGTGATCAGCATCATCGAGGAAGCGCAGCCGCGGCTCCTTGCGTTCCGCCAGGGGGATCTCGACTACGTCGCCGTGCCCAACGAGTTGGTGACCAAGGTGCTGGACGCCCACGACGCGCTCCGGCCGGACTTCGCCAAGGCGGGAGTGCGTCTGGCACGCGGCATCCAGCCCGCGATCTCCTATGTCTATTTCAACATGGACGATCCTGTCGTCGGTGGCTATGCGCCTGCGCAGATCGCGCTGCGTCGCGCGATCGCGATGGGTTATGACGTCGACGACGAGATTCGCGTCCTGCGTCAGGGCCAGGGCATGCCCGCAACGCAGCTGGTCCCGCCGAACATGACCGGGCACGATCCTTCCTTCGACGGCAGGATCCCGTACGACGTCGCGGCTGCCAGGCTGCTGCTCGACAAGTTCGGCTACATCGACCGCGATCACGATGGCTTCCGCGACCTGCCGGACGGCAAGCCGTTGACCCTGAGGATGGCATCGTCGACCGGGTCCGAGGAACGCCAGTACGACGAGCTGTGGAAGAAGAGCCTCGACGCACTCGGACTGCGCGTCGAGTTCATCAAGCAGAAGTGGCCCGACCTGCTGAAAGCCGCGAGGCTCGGCCAGTTGCAGATGTGGTACCTCGGCAACATCAACACTACGCCCGACGGTTTCGGTTTCTACGGCCTGCTCTACGGCAAGTACGCCGGATTCTCGAACCTCTCGCGATTCCACCTCGCCACGTACGACAGGCTCTACGAGCAGGGACGCGCGATGCCCGACGGCCCCGAGCGGCTGAAAGTCGAGCGCAGGATGTCCGAGATCGTGCAGGCCTACGCGCCATGGATCCTGACGGCCTTCCGCTACGAGAACGTCCTGCTCCAGCCCTGGCTGCGCGGCTACAAGTACAACCCGACCTACTCGATGCCGTTCCCGTATCTCGACATCGCCGCTTCACCCTGACGCGGCTGCCACGCCCGACCGCAGGCACGATCCCGGATTCCATGACCTCGCCCATGCCGAGCATCCCCAGCTGCGGGCTCGCACGCCTGCTCGTGGCACTTTCCCTCGCCGTCGCGTCCGCGATCTCGCAGGCGCAGGCCCCGCTGCCGGCCGCCGCCGCGCGGGTCCCCCATGTCCTGCACGTCGCGTTCCCGATCGCCGAGACCGGCTTCGACCCGCAGGCGACGAGCGACCTCTATTCCGATACCGTGCAGCGCGCGATCTTCGAGCCGTTGTACGGCTTCGATTACCTGGCCCGGCCGTACCGGCGCGTGCCGAAGATCGCGACGGCGCTGCCGACGATCACCGATGGCGGACGGGTATGGACGATCCATCTCCGGTCCGGGATCTATTTCGCCGACGATCCGGTGTTCAAGGGCCAGCGCCGCGAGCTGACCGCCGCCGACTACGTCTATTCGTGGAAGCGGCTGCTCGATCCCCGCATGCGCTCGCCGTTCGCCTGGTACCTGCAGGGCAAGATCGTCGGCGCCGATGCCGTCATCGCTGCCGCAAGCCGCAGCGGCAAGTTCGACTACGACACCCCGATCGCCGGGCTGCGCGCGCTCGACCGCTACACGATCCGCATCGAGCTGAAGGAGCCCGACTACATCCTGTTCGGCTACCTGTGCTCGAGCCCGATGGCCGCGGTCGCGCGCGAGGTGGTCGAGCATTACGGGGACGACAACGGCTGGGTGATGGATCATCCGGTCGGGACCGGGCCGTTCATGCTGAAATCGTGGCGACGCGGCCAGCAGATCGTGCTCGTCAGGAATCCGGGATACCGCGACGAGCGCTTTCCCGAGGCGACCGACCCCGCCGATCAGACGCTGTTCGGCAAGCTGGAGGGGCGCAGGCTGCCGATGCTCGACGAAATCGAGATCACGATCATGGAGGAGTCGAACCCGCGGATGCTGGCTTTCGACAGCGGCGCCCTCGATTACGTCGATCTGCCGTCCGAACTCTCCGACCGTGCACTCGACGCCTCGGGCCGGCTGAAGGCCTCCTATGCGGCGCGCGGCGTGACGCTGGCCAGCCTCACCCAGCCGTCGCTCGCGTATGCGTACTTCAACATGCAGGATCCCGTCGTCGGCGGCTACAGCCGCGACCGGATCGCGTTGCGCCGCGCGATCGCGATGGCGTTCGACACGCCGGAGCTGATACGCGTGGTCTACCAGGGCCAGGCACTGCCAGCGACGCAGCTGGTCCCGCCGAACGTTCCGGGCCACGACGACGCGATGAACGTCGCGCCGCCCTACGATCCGGCCGCCGCCCGTGCGCTGCTCGATCGGTTCGGCTACATCGACCGCGACGGCGACGGCTGGCGCGATCTTCCCGACGGCAAGCCGCTGAAGCTCGTGATGGCGTCGACGCCGGCGACGCGCGATCGCGAGGTCGACGAGGTGTGGCAGCGGAGCATGAAAGCCATCGGCGTGCGAATGGATTTCATCAAGCAGAAATGGCCCGACCTGCTCAAGATGGGCAAGGCGGGACAGCTGCAGATGTGGCGCATCGGTTGGATCAACGCCTATGCGGAAGGCGATGCGTTCTTCCAGCTCCTCTACGGCGGGAACATCGGGCAGACCAACTATTCGCGATTCGACCTGCCGCAATACAACGACCTGTACCGGCGCTCGCGGATGCTGCCCGACGGTCCCCAGCGCAATCTGCTCTACCGCAGGATGTCCGAGCTCGCTGCCGCCTACAGTCCCTGGGACCTCAACCTGTATCCGATCGAAAACACGCTGGTGCAGCCGTGGCTTCGCGGCTACAAGAAGAACGCGTACTGGTCGAATCCCTGGATGTATCTCGACGTCGACCCGAAATTGCGGAAATTGGGGTCAGAGCTGTAAAATGGGGATCAGAGCTGCGAAATTGGGGTCAGAGCTGTGCGTAAAATTGGGGTCAGAGCTGTAATAATTCCTTCGTACACTTGGACAAGATGACGCCGGT
>JAGXBK010000230.1 GCA_018971195.1 Betaproteobacteria bacterium | reverse complement strand
CCCTACAAGGCGTCAGTCGAGGTCAACTTCACGCTGAAGGACGAGTAGCCGAAAACAGGGACGCACCACGTTTAAAAACAGGGACGGACCACGTTTTTCCAGGCCGTAATGCGCAGGCGCTTCAGCTGGGGAAAAACGTGGTCCGTCCCTGTTTTTAAACGTGGTGCGTCCCTGTTTTCGGCTACTCGTCCTTCAGCGTGAAGTTGACCTCGACTGACGCCTTGTAGGGCGTGCCCTCGCCCGCGCATTTCCAGTTGGAGAGCGTGTCGCGGACGGCGCGATCGAACACCCGCGGCGGATGCGAGGAGGTGATGTCGACGTCGGTCACGTTGCCCTTGCCGTCGATGGTCAGGATCGCCACGACCTTGCCGCTGCGGATCTCCCTGCGAATCGCGTCGCGCGGGAACGGCGGCGATTCGCGCTTGCTGCAGGACACGCCCTGCCGGATTGCGGGCTTCGGAGCGGGTGGCGCGACCGGCGCCGGCGGTGCGATGACCACGGGTGCGGGCGGCGGCGTCGTCACCGGCGCGGCAATCACCGGCTCGGCCGGTGGCGGGGTCGGCACCGGGATATCGGGCGGCGGAACGTAAGGCTGCTCGACCTTGGGCGGCTCGACGATCCGCTTCGGCGGCGGAGGCGGCGGGGGCGGCGGCGGCGGCGGAAGCTTGATCTCCTTGATGATGGTCGCTGTAAGCGGCTTCTTGATGATCTGCACGACCTGCGTGCCGAGCCCGGTCAGCAGCGCCCAGATCACCAGCACGTGGAACAGAACGACAAACGCGATCCCGATCACGTGCCGGGTCGGGTCTCGCTGTTGTCTTGCGAAATCCATTGCGTGGTGACTCCGTTTGCCGGGGATCGGCGAGCGCGCCCGGGTCAGGGCTCGTTGATGAACTGCTCGCTGCCCACGATGCCGATCTTGGTCAGGCCCAGCCGCTGCGACAGGGCCATGACCTCGGCGACGACCGCATATTTGGCGAGCTTGTTGGGCCGCAGGTGGATCTCGGGCTGGGGGGACTCCGCCGCGGCGAGCTTGATCTTGTCCTCGAGCGCTGCGCGATCGGACACCACCTCCCCGTTCCAGTAGATCTTGCCCGCGTCGTCGATGTCGAGGTTGACGACCTCGGGAAGCACCAGCGGCGGCGGCGGATTGCCGGTCGGCATATTGAGATTGACCGAGTGCAGCTGGATCGGGATGGTGATGATCAGCATCACCAGCAGCACCAGCATCACGTCGATCAACGGCGTCGTGTTGATGTCGATCATGACATCGAGGTCCTTCGACCCACCGCCCCCGCCCACGTTCATGGCCATGTCAGAATCCTCGTGTTGACGACCGGCGCGATCATCATCCGCCGTTGCGGACCGGGGGCTCGAGCACGAACGCGATCTTGGCGATGCCTGCGCGCTGGCAGGCGTAGATCACGCGGCCCACGCCCTCGTAGTTTCCGCGCGCGTCGCCCCGGATCTGCACCTCGGGCTGCGGCACCAGCACCGCGATCTTCTTCAGGCGCTCGATCAGCGCGTTCGTCGTCTGAATGCGCAGATCGTTCCAGTAGATGCGATCGGACGCGTCCACCGAGATCTCGATGTTCTCGGGCTTGGTCTCCCGGATCTCGTTGCGCTCCTTCGGCAACTGGACCGCGATCGAATTGCGCACCACCGGCACCGTGATCAGGAAGATGATCAGCAGGACCAGCATCACGTCCACCAAGGGCGTGGTGTTGATCGTCGAGATCGCTTCTTCTTCGTCGTCGGACGCGCCGACGTTCATCGCCATGATGGCTACGCCTTGGCAGGCGACTGCTGCGCCGACAGCAGCACGGCGTGCAGGTCGGAGCCGAAGCTGCGCACCTGCTCCATTGCCGACTTGTTGCGGCGAATCAGCCAGTTGTAGCCGAGCACTGCGGGCACCGCGACGGCCAGGCCGATCGCAGTCATGATCAGCGCCTCGCCGACGGGGCCGGCGACCTTGTCGATCGACGCCTGGCCGGCGATGCCGATGGCGGTCAGTGCGTGATAGATCCCCCACACCGTCCCGAACAGCCCGACGAACGGCGCCGTCGATCCCACGGTCGCCAGGAACGCAAGACCGTCCTGGGTTCGGCTCTGCACGTTCTCGATCGCGCGCTGGATCGACATGCTGATCCAGGTGTTGAGGTCGACGTTGCCGAGCAGGCCTTCATGCTTGCTCGTGGCTTCCAACCCCGATTCCGCGATGAAGCGGTAGGGGCTGCCCTTCTTGAGGCTCTCGACGCCCTTCTGGACAGTCGGCGCCTTCCAGAAGTGCTTGGCGGCGGCTCGAGCCTGGCTGCCCATCTTCGACTGCTCGTACACCTTGGTGATGATGATGTACCAGCTGCCCATCGACATCAGGACCAGGATTCCGAGGGTGATGCGCGCGATCAGGTCACCGCCTCTCCACAGCGCCTCGAGCCCGTAGGGGTTGTCGACGATGTTGTCAGATGACTTGGCCGCGGGGGCTGCGGTGGCGGGGGCTGCGGGGGCGGGGGCTGCGGCGGCTGCGGGCGCAGCAGGCGCAGTCGTCGCGTCGCCCGGGGCTGCCGGAGCGGCAGTCGCAGTCGGGGGGGTTTGCGCCTGCGCGGCGATCGGCATGACGGCGCCGGGCACGGCAATCATCAGGGCCGCGGCCAGCATGGCCAGACGGATCAGCTTCGACATGGTGTCTCCAGGCTATTGTTGAGCATTCGACATACGTTGACAGTCGGCTTCCGGCTTCGGGCGGCAAAGCAGCGGAAACCCGGCCGGCAACAAGGCAGGCATTGGACGCTTGTCCGACTCCCAGAGGACGGCTCGCTCGCGAAACCGGTTTCCGTCCTCTCCCCATCGGCCGAGCCCCGCCACGGGTTCGCCAGAGGCTCGGTGGCCGTGAGCGTGAAACGCATTGGCCCCGCTGGGCGCGCAGGCCACGCACCGCCAGAAAAACGCGGAATTCTACACCAAGGCAGGCCAATGTCCATCGCAGGGCAACGGGTGCCGGTGAGGGTGCCTGCAGCGCCCGTGCATGGTGGCGACGCCGGCCGGCGCCTGCGATCGATGCTGCCGGGACCGTCGCGCGCGCGATTCGAACTGCCGCAGCTCGAACCCCATGAATCCGGATCGACGTCCTGCCGCATCGAATCGACGACCGAACCCGAATCGACAAGCTGACCTGTGCCGACGACCGGGACGGGACGAGGAAGAGGACGAGGAGACTGCCAATGAAACGCTACAGGACGAACGCGGCTCGCGCCGCCATTGCGCTT
>JAGXBK010000229.1 GCA_018971195.1 Betaproteobacteria bacterium | reverse complement strand
GGAGCGCGACGCCCCACATCGCCACGCTCGCGCACAGGCCCACCGCCGCGCCCGACACGCCCGATAGCCGCGCGAGCCGCAGCTGCTGCGCGTTCAGCGTCCGCGTCAGCGCGCCGATGCGCCGTGCCTGCGCTTGCGCGGCCCCGTATACGAGAAGCTCGCCCATGCCCTGCAGGCCGTCGATCACCGCCACGCGCAGCGCCGCCCGCGCCTCCACCCGCGCCGCACCCGGCGCCTCGCCCAGGCGCCGCACCGCCAGCGGCACGGCGACCCCGGCGACGAGCAGCACGGCGACCACCGGGGCCGCCGCCTGCGGCATGCTGCCGGCGAGGACGATCGCCACGACCAGCACGCCCGAGATCGCGACGGCGACGGGGACGAGCAGCCGGAGGTACGCGTTTTGCAGCGTGTCGATGTCGGCCTGGATGCGCTCGAGCAGGTCGCTGCCGCGGTGGCGCTCGAGCCGTGCCGGCGCGAGCGGCTCGAGCCGGCGAAAGAACCAGGTCCTCAGCTGCGCCAAAAGGCGGAACGTCGCCTCGTGGGTGACCACGCGCTCGAGGTAGCGCCCGCCCGTGCGCAGGATCGCGAACAGCCGGATCAGCGCAGCCGGCAGGAAATAGTTGAGGTGCACGCCGGCCACCCCGGCAAGCGCCATCGCGGCGATGAACCAGCCGGCGACGGCCATGAGGCCGACGCTCGCGAGCTGGGTCAGCCCGGCACAGAGCGCACCCAGCACCAGCCACCCGCGATAGGGACGGGCCAGACCCAGCAACCTGCGCGCAAGTTGCAGGTCCCCGCGCATCTCAGTGCGCCCGCAGCGCGGGCGAGCCATCCTGCGCAGCGTCGTGCGCGTGCACGAGCCGCGCATACAACCCGCCTGCCCGTGCGAGCGCCTCGTGGGTTCCCTGCTCGACCACGCGACCTGCATCGAGCACGACGATGCGGTCTGCCATGCGAACGCTGCGCCGCCGGTGGGCGACGATGAGCAGCGTGCGCCCGCGCGCCAGCCGCCTGAGCGCCGCGACGACCCGCGCCTCGGTCTCGGGGTCGAGGCTCGCGGTCGCCTCGTCCATGACGACCAGCGGGGCGTCCTTCAGGAACGCCCGCGCCAGCGCGATGCGCTGCACCTGGCCGCCCGAAAGGTTCTGGCCGCGCTCGCCCAGCGGGGTGTCATAGCCCTGCGGCAGGCGCAGGATGAATTCGTCGGCATCGGCGTCGCGGGCGGCGGCGCGGACGGCTCCGATCGACGCGCCGGAAACGCCCAGGCGGATGTTGTCCAGGATGCTGCCCTCGAACAGGTGGGGCCGCTGCGGCAGCCACGCGACGTGGGTGAGCCAGTGCGCGGGATCGACGCCCGCCAGGTCGTGCCCGCCGGCGTACACGCATCCGCGCTGCGCGCGCGCGAAACCGAGCAGCAGGTTAAGCACCGTGCTCTTGCCCGCGCCGCTCGGCCCGACGAGCGCAGTGACGCGCCCGGCCTCGAGCGTGAACGTCGCGCCGCGCAGCGCCTCACGACCGGGCTCATAGGCGAAGTGCACGTCGTCGAAGCGCAGGTCGAGCGGGCGCCCGAGCACCGGGCGCGCCACGGCCCCGGCAGACCCCGCCACCTTTGCATCCAGAACGTCGACGATGCGCTCGGCTGCCGCGATCGCCTCCATGCGCGCGTGGTAATGCGTCCCGAGGCTGCGCAGCGGAGCGAAATACTCGGCGGCGAGCAGCAGCACGAACAGCCCGGCCTCGAGGCCGAGGTGGCCTTGCAGCAGCCGGAAGCCGATCAGCACCGCGACCAGCGCGATGCCCACCGCCGAGAAGAATTCGAGCACGACGGACGACAGGAAGGCGATGCGAAGCACGGACATCGTGCTGCGACGGTAATCGTCCGACACGCGGGCGATGATGTGGGCCTCGCGTCGCGATGCGCCAAAGAGCTTCAGCGTCGTGAGGCCCTGCAGCACGTCGAGAAAATGCGCGCCCATCCGCGCCAGCTCGCGCCACTGGCGCTGGTTGCGCCGCTCGGCACCGGTGCCGACCAGGATCATGAAGACGACGATCAGGGGCGCGCTCACGACGAGCACCAGCCCGGAGACCCAGTCTCGCGGAACGACGAAGGCGAGGATCGCGACCGGCACGCTGACCGCCAGCGCCTTTTGCGGCAGGTAGCGCGCGTAATAGGATTCGAGCGCCTCGACGCCGTCGATGACCGTCGTGGCCAGCTCGCCGCTGTGCCGCGCATGCAGGAACATGGGACCGAGGCGCTGCAGATGGCGGAAGATCCTGCCCCGCAGGTCCTCCTTGATCGCCACCGCGCCGCGCATGCCAACCTCCTCGGTCGCCGCGGCGACCGCAAACCGCGCCGCGAGTATCGGAACCAGCGGCCACAGCGACGGTAGCAGCAAGGCGAGTGGCGTCTTGTGCAGCACGGCCGCGGCCAGCGTTCGCGCGAGCAGCCACGCCTGGACGATCAGCAGCAGCGCCGCGAGCGTGCCGAGGCCGATCGCGCCGGCGACCGCAGGTTGCGCCAGCGCACGCTCGGCCGCGAGCCACGCCTCGAATCGGTTGCTGCCCCTGCGCGACATCGTTTCGCCATCGTACCCGAGGGTGCGGGCACGAAAAGAGGCAGGGGCCTCGCGTCGGTCCGCGACTGCCTAGTCGCGCTTGAGGCCGGGGAAGTCCTCCTCGAAATACTCGAGGGGCTCGCGCAGGCCGCGCTGTCGTCGCTCCGCCTCCGTCTGGCGCAGCTCGACGCGGCGGATCTTGCCGGACAGGGTCTTGGGCAGCTCGGCGACGAACTCGATCCGGCGCACCCGCTTGTACGCGGCGAGCTTGCTGCGAGCGAAAGCGAGTATGTCCTCGGCCAGCGCGCTGCCGGGCTCGCTCGCGGCCGTCACGGTGACGAACGCCTTCGGCACGGCCAGCCGCAGCGGATCGGGACTTGGAACGATCGCCACCTCGGTGACGGCCGCGTGCTCGAGCAGCGTGCTCTCGAGCTCGAACGGACTGATCCGGTAATCGGACGCCTTGAACACGTCGTCTGCGCGCCCGACGAAGGTCACGTAGCCGTCCGCGTCGCGCGTCGCCGTGTCGCCAGTGTGGTAATGGCCGTCGCGCATCGCCTGCGCGGTCGCCTGCGGGCTGTCCTCGTAGCCTCGCATCAGGCCCAGCGGATGCGCAGCGAGGTCGAGGCAAACCTCGCCCTCGTCGGCCGCGCGGCCGTCGCCGTCGAGCAGGCTCACGCGATAGCCGGGCAGTGGACGCCCCATCGATCCC
>JAGXBK010000063.1 GCA_018971195.1 Betaproteobacteria bacterium | reverse complement strand
TGCGAATCGCGAGCAAATTGCGATGCGAAACGCAAACGCGGACGCGAAAACCGCGGCACAACCCGCGCCGATCGCACCTTCATCTCGAAAATCTCGTCACCACCCAAGTGCCTGCACTCAAAATGTCGATAATTTCAACGAACTGCTAGCCCGGACCGGGGCGCCGGTTCTCCAGCCGGTGGCCCGGAACGCGTCCCATCGTGACCGGATTGGGACGTATCAGGCCGCGTGCAATGCCCATGGCGATCGCCTCCTTGCGGTTCAGCACGCCCAGCTTGGCGACGATGTTCCTGAAGTGGAAGTTCGCCGTCCTGGGCTTGATGCCGAGCTTCACGCCGATGTCGATGCTGGTCATGCCGTTGGCAGCGAGCTCCAGGCATTGCCCTTCCCGCGGCGAGAGGGGCGCGACGCGCACCATCAGCGACGGCTCGCGGTCGACGAGATGCGCCATGAAGAAATCGTGGAATGCCATCGCGAGCAGCACGATCTCGCCGAGCTGGCGCGCGACCTGTCGCCGGCGCGCAGCGTCGACGGGACTGACGCGCGAGTTGAAGGCGACCAGCACCCGACCGTGGTCGGGATCGCGAAACGACATCGCAACCCCGCTCGCGACCCCGTAGCGCGCGGCATCGTCGAGAAACTCCCGGCACTGCGGATCGCCGCGGTGTTCGGCGGCATCCCACAGCAAGGGAACGTTCCGGTTGTAGGTCTGCGTGACCCGCGGGTCCACCTCGATGTAGCCACGCCGTCCGTAGAGTACGACCCATTCGCGAGGCAAGGTCGTCCACACGAACGTGCGCGTTTCCCGGCGGGTCGGGCTGGGATCCGCCGACATGCCGTACATGAAGCTGTCGAATCCCAGCTCGGCGACGATCGACGCCATGACCGGCTGCAACGGCCGGTTCTGCAATGCGGCGCTGGACAGTCGCGCGATGTGCTCGTTGACGATGTAGCCCCGGATCGCTGCGGGTGGGCCGGGGTCGATGCCGGACAGCATGTGATCTCCCCTTTTGTTTGGCTTGTCAGGGGAAGCCGATCATACCCTTCGGATTCGCCACGGATACCCGAATATTCGGTACGCGCAACCCATGCGGGACCCTCGAAGGCGCGCAGGGATTCGTGTCACGGTCGAGGGGCCAGTCCATGCACGACATCGCCGGGGCCGATCCCGCGTTGGAGGAACCATCCCCGCTTCATCTCGATCGCGTAGAGCGCGGGTTCGGTGGACCAGTGGGTCGCGAGGTCGAGCGGGCGCATGTCCTCGATGTTCACGATGCGCCCGTCGATGTCCACGAACGCGACCGACAGCGGGATATAGGTGTTCTTCATCCAGAACGCGAGCCGCTGCGGGGCATCGAACACGAACAGCATGCCGTGGTCGGGCTGGAGGCTGAAGCGGTTCATCAGGCCGGTTTCGCGCGTCGGCCCGGTGGCGGCTACTTCGACGACCAGGTCGTGGCCGCGGATGGTCAGTGTCCGGGTCGGAAGGCCCGCGGCGAGCGCGCCCGGCGGAAGCGCGAGCAGCGACGCGAAGCCCACGAGCAGCCAGTGGCGAATCGTCATCGTCAATCTCCTTCGTGGCGGCGCGTCGTGCCGCGCTGGTAGACGAGCCAGAGCGCATAGCTTGCGCAGGTGAAGCACAGCATTCCCGCGGCCAGCGTGGTCAGCGAGCCTGCGAGCAGCGGCGCGATCGTTCCGGCGTTGAACCCGGAAAACGCGAACTGGGCGAAGCCCTGCAGCGACGACGCCATGCCGCGCATGGTCGGAAAGAGGTCGAGCAGGATCAGCGTGAGGCTCGGCATCACGAGACTGCTGCCCACCGTGAACACCATCAGCGGCAGCACATGCCACGGCACGCCCGGCGGGACGAATACCGCGGTCAGCGCGTTGATGATGCCTCCGGCGAACATGCATGCATAGCCGATGCCGATGGTCTGCGCCGGGGAGAGGCGCCCGGCGCTGCGCCCCGAGATTGCAGCTCCGACCATGATGCCGGTGATCATCGGCACGAACAGCCACGCGAATCCCCAGGTCGTGACGCCGAGCTGCGCGAGGAACGTCGGCGCGCTTGCGATGTAGAGGAAATACGCTGCGAAGTTCATCGTGGGGATCGCCGCCAGCAGCAGGAATTCGCGCCGCAGGAGCACCGCGCGGTAACTGTTCCACAGCCGCCTCGGCTGCAGCGGCTGTCGCGATGGCGCGGGAAGGGTCTCGGGCAGGCTGCGCGTCGCCCATTGGAGGACCACGAGGGTGAATGCCGTGATCAGCCAGAAGATCGCGCGCCAGCCGAGGAGGTTCAGCACCGCGCCGCCGATGACGGGGGCGAGCGCGGGCGCAATGCCGAAGATCAGGGTGATCTGCGACATCAGGCGCTGGGCCTCGACGCCGCTGAAACGGTCGCGGATGATGGCGCGTCCGAGCACCAGCCCGGCGCCCGCGGAGATGCCCTGCAGCGTGCGGAACAGCCACAGCGACTCGATGTTGCCCGAGATCGCGCAGCCGAGCGACGCCAGCGCGTAGATCGCCAGGCTGCCAATGACGATCGGACGCCGGCCCCAGGCGTCCGACAGCGCACCGTGCCACAGCATCATGAACGCAAATGCGAACAGGTAGGTCGACAGCGTCTGCTGTACGGCGATCGGCGACGCATCGAATGCCGCGCCGATGGCCGTGAATGCGGGGAGGTACATGTCGATCGAGAACGGACCGAGCATCGCGAGCGCGGCGAGCAACCCCGCCAACCGCCAGGACCTTGGCGCGTGCCCGCCCGCAGCGCCGGCGGGCGGCGCGGTGCGAGGCCGCGGAGTCAAAGCCCGTCGCTCGCGGTCGCGGTGCCGGCCAGTGCGGCGTCGACGGCGGCACGGCGGTACTGCGGCGCGAACAGCGCGATGAACTCATAGACGAAGCCGCGCAGGAAGGCACCCTTGCGCAGGGCGAGGCGCGTCGTCGACGCGGCGAACAGGTGACTCGCGTCGAGCATCTCGAAGGCGGCGTCCTTCGCCGGATCGTAAGCCATCAGCGCGATGATGCCGACGCCCATCCCCATCTCGACATACGTCTTGATGACGTCGGTGTCGAGCGCGGTCAGCACCACATTGGTCTCGAGTCCTCTGGCCGCGAACGCCGCGTTGATCGCCGAGCGACCCGTGAACGCGAAATCGTAAGTGACGAGCGGATGCCGCGCGATCGCTTCCAGCGTCAGTGGGCGCTCGTTCGCCAGCGGGTGGCCGGTCGGAACGAGGATGCCCCGGTTCCATCGATGGCACGGCAGCGTCGCGATGTCCGGATGCTCGGCGAGCGCCTCGGTCGCGATCCCGATGTCGACCTCGCCTGCGGCGGTACGCTCGGCGACCTGCACCGGATTGCCCTGGTGCAGCACCAGGCGGACCTTCGGGAAGCGCATGGAGAATTGGGCCAGCACCTTCGGCAGCACGTAGCGCGCCTGCGCGTGGGTCGTCGCGATCGCCAGCACGCCCGCATCCTCGCCGCGGAATTCCTCGGCGATGCGCTTCAGGTTGTGGATCTCGCGCAGCGCGCGGCGCGCGGTGGCGATGACGTCGGCACCCGCAGGCGTCAGTGAGGTCAGGCGCTTCCCCTGGCGAACGAACACGCGCAGCCCCAGCTCGTCCTCGAGCTGGCGGATCTGCTTGCTGATTCCCGGTTGCGACGTGCACAGTGCCTCCGCCGCGTCCGACACGTTGAGGCCGTGGTCGACGATCGCGCAGAGGTATTTCAATTGCTGGAGATTCACTCCGATATAACCAATTGGTTAGAATTGAGTCTCATTATATAGCCATGAGCCAGCGATTCACTCTGCACCCGACGCACCCGCAGCCCCGGCTCGTGCGGGCGGCGGCGGCGATCATTCGCGAAGGTGGCGTCATCGCCTATCCCACCGATTCCAGCTATGCGCTGGGCTGCGGGGTCCGCGAGGGTGAGGCGGCGCGGCGCATACGGACGTTGCGGGGCATGGACCTGCGCCATCACCTGACGCTGGTGTGCAAGGACCTGGCGCAGGTCGGCGTCTACGCGCGGATGGACAACTGGCAGTTCCTCATCGTTCGGCAGGGGACGCCCGGCAGCTACACCTTCCTGCTGCCGGCCAGTCGCGAAGTGCCGCGGGCAGTCCAGCACCCGCGGCGCAGCACGATCGGCGTGCGGGTTCCCGATCATCCGGTCGTGCGCGCGCTGCTCGCCGAACTCGGCGAGCCGATCCTGTCGTCGACGCTGATCCTGCCGGGGTCGTCGGATCCCTTGAATGACGCCGTCGAGATCCAAGCGCGGCTCGACGGGCGTATCGAGGGCATCGTCGACGCGGGGCCGTGTCCAGCCGAGCCGACGACGGTCATCGACCTTGCCCAGGGGGCGCCGGCGCTGGTCCGCCAGGGTCGCGGCGATCTCGCGCGGCTGGGCATCGAGCGGATCGGGGTCGAGGGCGGCGAGGTGTGAGGCCCGTCACGCACGCCCGGATTCGCCGCGCACCTCGATCGTTCCACGGGGCGCGGCGGTCCCCGCTTGGGGTAGAATGGCGGCCTGAATGGATCTTTCGCTGCAGACCATTGCGCTGTGGATAGTGCCGGTGGTCCTGGCGATCACGTTGCACGAAGCAGCCCACGGCTATGCCGCCAAGCGCTTCGGCGATCGCACGGCGGAGTTGCTGGGCCGGATCACGCTGAATCCGCTCAAGCACATCGACCTGGTCGGGACGATTCTCGTTCCCGGGGCGCTGATCCTCGCTGCCAAGGCTGCCGGCGGCCCGCTTTTCATCTTCGGCTGGGCGAAGCCCGTGCCGGTGAATTTCGGCAACCTGCGCGACCCGAAGCGCGACATGCTGTGGGTCGCAGGCGCCGGACCGGCTGCGAACTTCTTCATGGCGTTCCTGTGGGGCCTGGTGCTCAAGGTCTGCGGGGAATCGGGCTTGTTCCCGAACGAGGCGTTGTTCCTGATGGGGAAAGCCGGCATCTCGGTCAATCTGGTGCTGATGGCGTTGAATCTGATACCGATACCGCCGCTCGACGGCGGCCGCATCGCAGTGAGCCTGCTGCCCGCACGCGCAGCAGCGGCGTGGCAGCGCATCGAGCCGTGGGGGTTCTTCATCATCATCGCGCTGCTGATGACGGGGCTGATCAACAACCTGATGGACCCGCTGCTTCGCATAGGGGAATACCTGCTGCAGCTGCTGCTCGGATTCTGATTCCAAGCTGACCGAACAACGACACGATGTTTGCAGACCGCGTGCTCTCCGGCATGCGTCCCACCGGGCGCATGCATATCGGCCACTACCATGGCGCACTCAAGAACTGGATCAAGCTCCAGGAGGAGTACGAGTGCCTGTTCTTCGCCGCCGACTGGCACGCGCTGACGACCCATTTCGACGAATCCGAGACCATCGCCGACAGCGTCTGGGAGATGTTCGTCGACTGGCTCGCGGCGGGCGTCGATCCGACACGGGCGACGCTGTTCATCCAGTCGCGCGTGCCGGAGCACGCCGAGCTCACCTTGCTGCTCGGGATGATCACGCCGGTCGGCTGGCTCGAGCGCGTGCCGACCTACAAGGACCAGCAGCAGCGGCTCGTCGACCGCGACCTGTCGAACTTCGGGTTTCTCGGCTATCCGGTGATGATGAGCGCCGATATCCTCGCGTACCGGGCGAACAAGGTCCCCGTCGGCGAGGACCAGGTCTCGCACATCGAAGTCACGCGCGAGCTCGCACGGCGCTTCAATCACATCTACGGGCGCGAGCCGGGTTTCGATGAGAAAGCCAAGGGCGCGATCAAGAAGCTCGGGCGGGCGAAGGCCAAGCGCTACGAGACGATGCGCACCGCGTTCCAGGAACAGGGCGACACGCAGGCACTGGAGGCGGCGCGCGAGCTGCTCGAGGAGACGCAGAACCTCTCGCTGGGCGATCGCGAGCGCCTGTTCGGCTACCTGGAGGGATCGCGGCGGGTGATCCTGCCCGAGCCGCAGCCGCTGCTGACCGAGACGCCGCGGGTGCCGGGCCTCGACGGCCAGAAGATGTCGAAATCCTACGGCAACGCGATCCTGATGCGCGAGGAGCCTGCCGCGGTGACGCGGAAGATCCGGACGATGCAGACCGATCCGGCGCGCGCGCGGCGCAGCGATCCCGGCAATCCCGAGCACTGCCCCGTATGGCCGCTGCACCAGATCTACTCGAGCCAGGAAACGCGGGACTGGGTATGGAAGGGCTGCACGACGGCGGGCATCGGTTGCCTCGATTGCAAGCAGCCCGTGATCGACGCGATCATCAAGGAGCAGCAGCCGATGCGCGAGCGGGCCCAGAAGTATGTCGACGACCCGTCGCTGGTGCGCAACATCGTCGCCGACGGATGCGAGCGCGCGCGCAAGCTCGCCGAGGAGACGATGCGCGACGTACGCGATGCGATGGGCCTCTCGTATGATTAGCGAGGGCGCCGAGCTCGACCTCGCGCATCCGTCGCCCGAGCCCAAACCGCTCGCGCGCGTCTACGGGGAGCCGGTCAATGAGCTGCCGCGGGACCTCTACATCCCGCCGGAGGCGCTCGAGGTCTTCCTCGAGACCTTCGAGGGACCGCTCGACCTGCTGCTCTACCTGATCCGACGACAGAACATCAACGTCCTCGACATCCCGATGGCGGAGCTGACGCGCCAGTACCTGGGCTACGTCGAGATGATGCGCCGCACCCAGCTCGAGCTTGCCGCCGAGTACCTGCTGATGGCCGCGGTGCTGATCGAGATCAAGTCGCGGCTGCTGCTGCCGCGCCCGCCGGCGCCTCCGGGCGCCGAGGCCGACGACCCGCGCGCCGAGCTGGTGCGCAGGCTGCTCGAATACGAGCGGATGAAGCAGGCGGCCCGCGACATCGACGCGATGCCGCTCGCCGAGCGCGATTTCTCGACGACGCGCATCTGGTTCGACCGGACGGTGGCCGCGCGCCTGCCGGACGTTTCGCCGGACGACCTGCGCGTCGCATGGGCGGGCCTGGTTGCGCGGGCGCGCGCCAATCGCCATCATCTGGTCACGCGCGAGCAGCTCTCGGTGCGCTCCGAGATGAGCCGGCTGCTGAAGCTGCTGCAGCCGGCGCGCTACATGGAATTCACGGCGCTGTTCGCCGAGCACGCCGACGTCGCGCATCTGGTGGTGACGTTGCTCGCCCTGCTCGAGCTTTCGCGCGAGCAGCTGGTGAGCGTGGCGCAGGCCGAGCCGTATGCGCCGATCCATGTCCAGCTTCGCGGCGAGAGACCGTTCACCCTCGACGGTGACCCGCAATGAGCGAAATCGAATCAGGGGACCGTGCGCCGGGCGGCGCGCAGCCGGGCCTGGCACCCGAGTCGGAGCTCGCGGAAGCCAAGGGCGTGCTCGAAGCCGCCCTGCTCGTCGCCGGCGAGCCCGTGCCGGCTGCGCAGCTCGCGAGGCTGTTCGAGCCGCCGCTTGCCGTAGACATGGTGAAGCGGCTGCTGGACGACATCGCGCTCGAATGGAGGCCGCGCAAGGTCGAGCTGGTGCAGGTCGCCTCCGGCTGGCGCTTCCAGGGCAAGCGCGAGGTCCAGCCCTACATCGACCGGCTGACACCGGAGAAGCCGGCACGCTATTCGCGCGCGGTCATGGAAACCCTGGCGATCATCGCCTACCAGCAACCCGTCACCCGCGGCGACATCGAGGCGATCCGCGGCGTCGCCGTGTCGACCAATGTCATCAAGACGCTCGAGGACCGGCAATGGATCGAAGCCGTCGGTCATCGCGAAACCCCGGGCCGTCCCGCGCTCTATGCGACGACCCGTGCCTTCCTCGACGACCTCGGCCTGCGCTCGATCGCGGAACTGCCGGCGCTCGCCGACCTCGATACCTCCCAACTTCTGGAGATGCCTGATGCCCCCACCAAGGCCGCCGAGGCGCCAAGCGCACTCGCGAGCCCGATCCTCGGGTCCGATCCAACAGCCGAGCCTGGCGCTGCAGCAGATCGCGGAGAGCCTGCCGCCTCCGCGACACAAACGTTCCACTGACGAGATCTTCAACGAGCCGCAGCGGCTGCACAAGGTGCTGGCGAGCTGCGGCTTCGGCTCGCGTCGCGCGATGGAGGAAATGATCCTCGCCGGGCGCATCACCGTGAACCGGATGCCGGCCGAGGTTGGTCAGAAAGTGGGTCCCGGCGACGAGGTTCGCATCAACGGCGAGCTCGTCAAGGTGCGCTTCGCCGAGCCGCGCGCGCGCATCCTGATGTACCACAAGCCCGCCGGGGAGATCGTCACGCGTGACGATCCCGAAGGTCGCGCGACGGTGTTCGAGAAGCTGCCGTCCATCGGCAACGGCAAATGGATCAACGTCGGGCGTCTCGACTACAACACCGAGGGCCTGCTGCTGTTCACCAATTCGGGCGAGCTCGCCAACCGGCTGATGCATCCCCGCTACGAGGTCGAGCGCGAATACGCAGTGCGCGTCATGGGGCGCCTCGCCGACGAGCAGATGAAGGCGCTGACCACCGGCATCGAGCTCGACGACGGTCCCGCACGCTGCGACAGCATCGCCGACGGCGGTGGCGACGAGGACGGTTCGAACCACTGGTACCGCGTGGTCCTGAAGGAAGGGCGCAACCGGGAGGTGCGACGCCTGTTCGAGGCCTTGGGCATCATGGTCAGCCGCCTGATTCGCGTCCGCTATGGGACGCTGGCGATGCCGACGCGCCTGAAGCGCGGCGATCTGGAGGAGCTCGAGGCGGGTGACGTGAACGCGATCGTCACCGCTGCCGGCCTGCGTGCCGCGGGCCCGGGAGCGGGCCGTCCGCCGCAGCAGGATCGCCGCGACGGACGCGGCGGCGGGCGCCAGGAGTCGCGCAAGGGCCCCCGCGGGCCCCACCCGGCCGGTGGCCGCCCGGCGGGTGCGCATGCAGGCGCGAATGCAGGCGGACGCGCCCACGTCCGCCCCGCGCAGCATCCGGCCGAGCATGCGCCGGGCTTGCGCGCGGCGGACAAGCGCCCGGGCGGCCCCCCGCACGCCAGGGGCAAGAACGGCCCCCGCCCGGGTCAGGATCAGCAGCGGCCGCCTTTCCCGCCGCGCGCGCACCCACCCGGCGCCGCGGGCGCAGGCGGGCAGCCGCCGCGACCGTCGCGGGAGCGCCACAATTTCGACGAGGTGCAGCCGCAGAGCAATGCGAACGCGATGCCGTTCGGACGCTCGAATCAGGGCGCTCACGGCGGGAGGCCGCAGGGCTACGGCGGCGACGCGCAGGCGCGGCACCGCAGCGGTCCGCCGGCGCACAAGGCGGCAGGGTACGGCTTCGGAAAGTCGCAGGGCCCCGGCCGTCGGCCCGGGGGACCGGGCGCCAAGGGCCACGCCGAGAACAGTGATCACCCGCCGCGCCGCCCGCAGCGCCCACGGATCGAAGTCGATGGCAACGTCGCGCCGCCTGCGGACAAACCGGTCCACAACGACGACGATAGTTGAGGCGGCGCGCGTCGCCCGGCGTGGCTAGGAAGTCCCGCGCGGGCCCTGGAATCGCGGCGCGCGTTTGGCGAGGAACGCCTCGATGCCTTCGGCGAAATCCGGGGTCGCCGCGCAAGCGCCGAAGCGGCGAGCCTCGGCGTCGAGCTGTTCGGCCAGCGTGCGCTGCGGCGAGTCGCGCAGCAGGCGCTTGACGTTGCGCAGCGCCAGCGCGGGTCCCTCGGCGATCGAACGGGCCCAGTCGCTCACCGCGGCGTCCAGCCCGGCCGCTGCGACGACGCGATTGACGAGCCCGATGCGCAGCGCCTCGTCGGCGCCGAAGCGCTCGCCGAGCAGGTAGATCTCGAGCGCTTTTCGCATCCCGACGCTGCGCGGCAGCGACCAGGTTCCGCCGCCGTCCGGCGTCAGGCCGATGTTGCGGTAGGCGGACGCGAACACGGCATCGTCCGCCGCGACGATGAGGTCGCAGGCGCAGGCGATCGACAATCCGAAGCCGGCAACGGCGCCGTGGACCGCGGCGATCACCGCGTGCGGCATGCGGTGGAACAGCTCGATCGCCGTCTGCACGCGCAGCACGATCTGCTCGAAGTCGCAGCGGATGTCTTCGCGGTTGCCGGCGAGGCGCGCGGCGAACGTCCGCAGGTCGCCCCCCGCCATGAAATGACGCCCGGCACCGCGCAGCACGACGACGCGCAGCGACAGGTCGGCCGACAGCGTCGACGCATGCGCGATCAGCGCGTCCATCATCGCGATGTCCAGCGCGTTGAGCGCCGCCGGGCGGTTGAAGGTCAGCGTCGCGACCGGTCCCGACCGCGCGAGGAGAATGGCGTCGTGCCCGTCGGCTGGGCTCATTGCGGATTGCGCCGGAAAGGCGTGCTGGTCTCGAGCTCGTCGATCGAATGGGCGACGTCGGCGCGCTCGCGCGCGCAGTACTCGGCAATCGCGTGCGCGAAGGCCGGATCGGCGATCGCGTGCAGCGAGCGCGTCGGCGCGGGAAGAAGCCCGCGCGCCAGCTTGTGGACGCCCTGGGCGCCGCCCTCGAAGCTGCCGATGCCGCGTTCGATGCAGAACTCGATGGCCTGGTAGTAGCAGGCTTCGAAGTGCAGGCCGGGCACGTACTCGCGCGTTCCCCAGTAACGCCCCCACAGCGTGTGCTCGTTGCGCACGTCCAGCGCAGCGCACAGCGGCTGCCCGTCGCGCTGCCCCTGCACCAGCAGCAGGTTGTCGGGAAGCGCGGCGCCAATGCGCTCGAAGAATTCGAGCGACAGGTAGGGCGTGGATCGGTGCGCCGCGTAGGTCCGCTCGTAGCACTCGAAGAAGAACGCCCAGTCGGAAGCGGTGATCGAGCGGCCCGGCTTGCGCGTGAACGTGACCCCGGCCGAGGCGAGGCGACGGCGCTCCTGGCGGATCTTCTTGCGCTTGTCGTGGTTCAACGTCGACAGGAAATCGGCGAAGTCGCGGTAGCCGTCGTTTCGCCAGTGAAACTGCACCCCCTCGCGCTCGAGCATTCCCGCGGCAACGCCTTCGCGCGTCTGGTCCTCCTCGGTGAACAGGACGTGCAGCGACGAGAATCCGTGGCGCAACTCGGACAGCGCACGCTCGAGCAGCGCGCGTCGCGTGTTGGCATCCGGGGCGAGGATGCGCGGACCCGACACCGGCGTGAATGGAATTGCGGCGAGCAGCTTCGGATAGTAGCGCCGGCCATGGCGGCGGTAGGCGTCGGCCCAGCCCCAGTCGAAGATGTATTCGCCGTAGCTGTGCGCCTTCTCGTAGAGGGGCATCGCGCCCACGAGCTCCGCGCGATTCCACGCGGTCAGGAAGCGCGGCGTCCATCCGGTTTCGGGCGACGCGCAGCCCGATTCATGCAGGGCCGAGAAGTACGCGTGAGACAGCAGCGGCGTCGCGCCGGCGAGCCGGTCCCAGTCGCGAGCCGGAAGCGACGACAGGTCGACGTCGTCACGGATCAGCGCCGACGCGGGGACCGGCGGTCGCGGGGGTGGGCAGGGAACGGGTACGCGCATGGGATGCCCCGATTGTCGCTGTTGGCCGCTGCGCCCTCAAGCGGTGCGCGCAGGGCCGGTCGCAAACGCGCGTGCTAACATTTTTGGATGAAGATTGCGCTTGCGCAGCTCGACCAGAGGCTCGGCGACCTCTCGGGCAACGCGCAGGCGCTGCTCGAGGCGATCGGACAGGCAAGGGCTGCCGGTGCCGCGCTGGTGGTGACACCCGAGCTCTCGCTGTGCGGGTATCCCCCCGAGGACCTGCTGCTGCGCCCCGCTTTCCTGGATGCCAGTGCCGCAGAGCTGTCGGCGCTCGCATCACAGGTCACCGGCGTCGTGGCGCTGGTCGGTTTCCCCGAGCATGCCGGCGGCAGGCGTCACAACTCGCTCGCCGTGCTGCGCGACGGCCGGGTGGACCGCGTCTACCGCAAGCAGCGGCTACCTAATTACACGGTATTCGACGAGGAGCGCTATTTCGCGCCGGGTGGTGAGCCTTGCGTGTTCGAGGTCGACGGGCTGCGCGTCGGCGCGATCATTTGCGAGGACTGCTGGCATCCCGATCCGGCGGCGCAGGCGCGCGCCGCCGGCGCCGAGATCCTCGTCGTCCCCAACGGCTCGCCCTACCACACGGGACAGCAGGTGGCGCGCGTCGCCCAGACGGCGGCGCGCGTTCGCGAGACGGGATTGCCGATCGTCTACGTCAACCGTGTCGGCGGCCAGGACGAGCTCGTGTTCGACGGCGCCTCGTTCGTGATGGGCGCCGACGGCTCGGTCGCGCAGCAATTGCCGGCGTGGCACGAGACGCTGGCGCTGGCCGAGTTCGACGGTGCGACGCCCAAAGCCGTGCGCGGGTCGCTCGATCCCGCACTGGAGCCCCATGTCTACCAGGCGCTGGTGATGGGCGTGCACGACTATGTCGGCAAGAACCGGTTCCCCGGCGTGATCATCGGCCTCTCGGGTGGCATCGATTCGGCGCTGACGCTCGCGGTTGCCGTCGACGCGCTGGGCTGCCAGCGCGTGCGCGCGGTGATGATGCCGTCGCAGTACAGCGCGGCGATCAGCCTCGAGGATGCGCGCGAGATGGCAGGCATCGCCGGCGTTCGCTACGACGAGATTCCGATCGGGCCGATGTTCGGCGCCTGCCTCGAATCGCTGTCGGCCGAGTTCGCGGGTCTGCCCGTCGATGCGACCGAGGAGAACATCCAGGCGCGCATCCGCGGGACGCTGCTGATGGCGCTGTCGAACAAGTCCGGCGCGATCGTCCTGACGACGGGGAACAAGTCCGAGATGGCGGTCGGCTATGCGACGCTCTACGGCGACATGGCGGGGGGCTTCGCCGTGCTGCGCGACATCGCCAAGACCCTGGTCTACCGGCTCGCCGGCTACCGCAATCGCCTGGGGCGGGTGATCCCGGAGCGGATCATCACGCGCGCGCCCTCGGCCGAATTGCGGGCGAACCAGACCGACCAGGACTCGCTGCCGCCCTATGACGTGCTCGACGCGATCCTCGAGGCCTATGTCGAGCGGGACCTGGCCCCGGCCGACATCGTGGCGCGGGGTTACCCGGCGGCCGACGTGCGGCGTGTCGTGCGCCTGATCAAGGTCAACGAATACAAGCGCCGCCAGGCCGCCATCGGCATCCGCATCACGCCGCGCGGCTTCGGCAAGGACTGGCGCTATCCGATCACGTCGGCGTGGAACGAATGGCAGAGCGTGGGCGGGGGCTAGCCGCCGCGGTCGGCCCCTGAGCGGCTCCTGCCGCCTGTTCGTGTATGCTCTACCCGGTTTTTTCCTTCCCGCCCCGGGCATGGCAATGAAGAAAATCGAAGCGATCATCAAGCCTTTCAAGCTGGACGAGGTGCGCGAAGCGCTGTCCGACGTCGGCGTCACCGGGCTGACCGTCACCGAGGTCAAGGGTTTCGGGAGGCAGAAAGGGCACACCGAGCTCTACCGGGGCGCCGAGTACGTGGTGGACTTCCTGCCCAAGGTCAAGGTCGAGCTGGTCATCGCCGATGCACTCGTCGAGCGTGCGATCGACGCGATCGTCAAGGCCGCGCGCACCGGCAAGATCGGAGACGGCAAGATCTTCGTCACCGCGGTCGAGCAGGTGCTGCGCATCCGCACCGGCGAATCGGGCGAGTCCGCGGTCTGAACTCGATCCACGCGGTCGCGGCGCCGGGGAGGGATGCCTAATCTGCCAAGGAGGACCACGATGTCGTTCGCGAGCGAATTCCGGGAGTTTGCGGTCAAGGGCAGCGTCGTCGACCTGGCCGTGGGCGTGATCATCGGCGGCGCATTCGGCAGGATCGTCGACTCGCTGGTCAAGGATATGATCATGCCGGTCGTCGGCAGGATCTTCGGCGGGCTGGATTTCGCGAACTACTTCATCATGCTGAAGGCCCCGCCTGCCGGCTACACGGGGCCGATGACCTACGACGCGCTGACCAAGGCCGGAGTCCCGCTGCTCGCCTACGGGAACTTCATCACCGTGGCGATCAACTTCCTGATTCTCGCGTTCATCATCTTCCTGATGGTGAGGCAGATCAATCGCCTGAAGCGCGAGACGCCGCCGGCTGCACCGGCAGCGCCGCCGGAGGAAATCGTGCTGCTCAGGGAGATCCGCGACTCGGTCAAGCGTTGAAGCGCGGCAACGACGCTCGCGGAGGTGTACGCCGGTTTTCCGGAGCTCGTCGGGCAGGACGCGCGCGCGGCGCTGCCACCGGTCGCGGACAGGGCGGCAGGACCGCCGCTTCTCCATCGCAAAGGATTCTCGTGACCGATTCCATGCCGTCCCCGCTCCCCGCATCGCTGCAGGCGGATGCTGAACGCCTGCTGCTCGCGCCCGCGGGTCTCGACCTCGAAAAGGTGTCGCAAGCCCTGGCCTCGGTGCACCAGCACGATGTCGATTTCGCCGATTTCTATTTCCAGCATTCGACGTTCGAGAGCTGGAGCCTGGAGGAGGGGATCGTCAAGGCGGGGACGTTCTCGATCGACCGTGGCGTGGGTGTGCGCGCGGTCACCGGGGACAAGCAGGCGTTCGCGTACTCGGACGACATCTCGTCGGGCGCGCTCGGCGAGGCCGCCGCCGCCGTGCGCGCGATCGGGCGCCAGGGACAGTCGGCGTCCGCGCCGCTGGAACGCCGCGGCGAAGCGCACCGCCTGTACGGTGGCGCCGATCCGGTGATGAGCCTGCCGGACGCCGACAAGGTCGCGCTGCTGATGCGCCTCGAGCGCAAGGCGCGCGCGCGCGATGCGCGCGTGGTGCAGGTGATGGCATCGCTCGCCGGCGAGCATGAGACGGTGCTGATCGCCCGCAGCGATGGCCTTGTCGCCGCCGACGTGCGGCCGCTGGTGCGCATGTCACTGACGGTCATCGTCGAGGAAGCGGGGCGGCGCGAGCAGGGATCCGCCGGCGGGGGCGGCCGGTTCGATTACGCGCATTTCGACGACGCGCGGCTCGATGACTATGCGAAGCGTGCCGTCGATCAGGCGCTGCTCAACCTCTCGGCGCGCGAGGCGCCGGCGGGGAACATGACCGTCGTTCTCGGCAGCGGCTGGCCGGGCATCCTGTTGCACGAGGCCATTGGCCATGGTCTCGAAGGCGATTTCAACCGCAAGGGGACGAGCGCGTTCGCCGGGCGCATCGGCGAGCGCGTCGCGGCACCCGGGGTCACCGTCGTCGACGACGGTACGCTCTTCGAGCGGCGCGGCTCGCTCAACCTCGACGACGAAGGCAATCCCACGCGGCGCACGGTGCTGATCGAGGACGGTTTCCTGCGCGGTTACATGCAGGACCGGCTGAATGCGGGGCAGATGCGCGTCGGCGTCACCGGCAACGGCCGGCGCGAGTCGTTCGCGCACCTGCCGATGCCTCGGATGACCAACACGATCATGCTCGCCGGCGAGCGCGATCCCGCGGAAATCATCGCTTCGGTCCCTCGGGGTCTGTACGCGGCCAATTTCGGCGGAGGCCAGGTCGACATCACCAGCGGCAAGTTCGTGTTTTCAGCGGCGGAGGCGTGGGTGATCGAGAACGGCAAGCTCGCCTATCCGGTCAAGGGCGCGACGCTGATCGGCAACGGTCCCGACGCCCTGACGCGCGTGTCGATGATCGGCAACGACCTGGCGCTCGACGCCGGCATCGGTACCTGCGGCAAGGATGGCCAGAGCGTTCCGGTCGGCGTCGGTCAGCCGACGCTGCGGATCGACGGCCTCACCGTCGGCGGCACGGCCTGACGTCGCCGGGCACCGTTCGCGCTGCTGCACGCCTACACGCGTCAGGGTCGCGCGCGTCCACACACCCTGGGTCGGGCGGCGTGGCAGGGCCGCCCCGACCGATCTGCGTCGACTCGAACGACGACAGGCACGCCCGTCAGTTAGCGCGAAATCGTGGCCCATCCCGGTTTTCCCGGTCAGCGCGAAATCGCGCTCTGCCTCGGATTTTCCGTCGCGGGTCTCCGCCGAGGCATCGGCTGGCGTGCGGTGACGGGCTCGCGGGCATGGCGCCTGCGGCGCAGTCGTCGCAAAGCGGGTGGGGCGGCAAGCGAGCCCGTCAGCCGCGTTTCGTCCTCGATGTCCTCGAGCGCCGCCGCACCGGGACCCGCTCGACGACGCGATTTGCGCCGCCGAAGCCTTGCCCGCGAGCCCGTCACCGCACGCCCTGCGCCGACGTACGCACGCCGGTGTGCGCCGGCTGATGCGCGCCGGCTGATGCGCGCCGGCTGATGCGCGCAGGCTGATGCGCGCCGGCTGATGCGCGCAGGCTGATGCGCGCAGGCTGATGCGCGCAGCGCACCGTCAGTGCAGCGGCCCGGTCTGCGGAGCTTCGACGACCACCGGCGCCGGCGATGCGTGATGGCAGACGATGCGCCCTCCCGAGGGCGTGCGCATCATCACGTTGGTCGCGATCGCCGCGCCGCTCGCGCCCCCGTCGCCCGCCTGCACCTGCTAGATCGCGCTTTGGATCGCGAGTCCGACGGTCTCCAGGACGACCACCTGTTCGAGGCGGAACCTGAGCTTCGATCCACCCGCGAAAAGTTGCTCGAAGGCGTTGCGCACCGCTTCGTAGCCGACGTAGCGGATACC